>JBCCZL010001016.1:0-1502 GCA_039187775.1 Myxococcota bacterium | reverse complement strand
TTCACCGTTTGCGCGGCTTACCTCCTCACTTCTCGCTCGAAGTGCCTCAAGCACTCCTCGCTCCGAGGCTGTGGGGGCACTCGCGCATACGGCGAAATGCTTGGTTTCCCCTACGGATTCAAACCGATTGCCGCTCTAGCGACCGGGTGCGAGGAGCATGAGAGTGGCGAGGGTGATCGCCAGCGCGAGGAGGATCCCCGCGCCGAGACCGAGTGGCCGAAGGGCTCGCTCTCCCAACCGGTCCGACACTGCCATTCCGAGAAAGCACCCCGCCACCACCGCCACAAAAGTGGTCGGCGTAACGGGATAGTCCGGGCCGTAGGCGAGGAAAATGCCGTAGTTGGCCACCAGACCCAGCGAGCCGCCGCCGAGCCATCCGAAAAATGTGGCGAGCTTCGCCCGGTTCGCGCCGGGGTTTCGCGGCTCTGGTGTCTCACCGTCTCCCGAGGTCGGATCGGGGTCGGATGCGGTCTTTTGCGGCTCGTTGGGTTCCGATTTCGCCATCCGGGCCCGAAGATAGCGGTGGCCGGGGCGGTTCGCACCCAAGCTCGGGAACTTGTGAGGAGTCCCAAGCGAACCCATTGGTTCCTTCGCCTAGGCCGGGAAACCATGGTACTTTTCGCCCCCGACAGGAGTTCTTCGTGGCAAAGCAGGCAAAAGAAAAAGACAAAGAGGAGGAGTTTGACGAGAGTGCGCTCGCGGCCCTCGTTCGCCCCTCCCTCGCGCCTGCGGTGGAGGAAGAACCGGATGCAGGTGACGACGGCGTCCTCGACCTTCGCGCGCTGGCCTCCTCGATGGTTCTCCCGGCGTCCGAAGCCTCCGCCGCTGCCGAGACGCCCGCCGCGAATGGCGGGAACGGCGCCTCCCCATCCGCAGCGGAGTCCGCGCCGAAGAGCACTGCCGCAGCGATGGCTGCTTCTACCGCTTCGGACGTGGCGGCGTCGAAGCCGGCTTCGGTGGATTCGAAGTCGACGGCCGCCGCACCCAGTTCGGCCGCACCCAGTTCAGCCGCGCCCGCGGTGACCGCGGCGCCCGCTGCGTCGGAGAAGAAGGGCAGCGGCATGTGGATCGGTGCCGTGCTGGTTCTCGGCATCGGGGCAGCGGCGGCGTACTTCGCCCTCGGTGGTCCGGCGACCGACGCCGACCCCGTTGCAGCCAATAGTCCTCCGTCGACCAACACTCCGTCGACCGAACCTACCGGAGCCGCAGGCGCGTCGGACCAAGACGAAGCGCCGTCGGAAGCCGCGGCCGTGGAAGAGGCTGTGCCGGAAGAGGCGGCAGCCGAGGAAGCGACCGAAGAAGCGGCTTCTGAAGAGGCCGCCACTGAGGCGGCTGCCGTGGAAGCCGCAGCGCAGGAGACTGCTGTCGCCGGTCGGCCGACCGCGGTGCGACCCGGAGTCGCGTCCCGGCCAACCACCGACCCCGCGATGGCGACGGGGTTGGAGGCGCCGACCCAGGAGGCCACGATGGGACCGGCGGCCACGATGGCAACCGCGATGGCC
>JBCCZL010001015.1:0-1506 GCA_039187775.1 Myxococcota bacterium | reverse complement strand
GTCCCGAAGTTCGTTCCGGGGTGTTGCCGGCCCTCGGGCCCGATCTCGGCAGCCCGGATCGCGCTGCTCTCCTCGAATGGCCTTTGGGCCGTCCTTCGTCAGGCCCACCAACCTCGAACCCGATTCCTCGACAGAACCCGGAACGAACTTCGGGACGGGGTACTAGCCGCCCCGCCGGTTAGGGATTCGTGGCTTCCGAGGCCGGCTCGTCGTCGACCCGGTCTTCGTCGCCTTCCGAAGCGCCTTCTTCGGTTTCGTCCACCCCACGCTCTTCCTCGTCTTCGAGCTGGTCGAGCTGGGCCGCGCCCAGGGCCATGCTTCGGATGCGCGATGGCGCGCGTTCGGGCGGGACCTCGTGGACCTGCACCGAGTAGTTCAGCTCTGGGGGAAGCGGCGTCGTTCGCGAATCGGGATTCACCATCAGTACGACCCCAGCGGTCTGGGTGCCGAGGTTCCGAAACACGACCCACAGGGTGTCTGCGTCGTCTTCTTCCCAGAGCACTTCGAGCTCCTCGATCTGCCGAACATCGCCGGTACCCGAATAGAGCGCAGCGTCGACGCCCCCGCGATAGCCCGGAGTCCGCGCCTCGAGGATGTACACCTTGTCGGGTTCGAGTTCGACCGAGTGAGCCGCGGTGGGAATCGACAGGACGCCGAAGCCGATCGGGTGCGGATAGGTGAGCGCATCGTCGAGGCCGAGCGTCCCTTCAACCCCCACGGGGCCCGGCATCAACGGAGTCCAGGCGAGGCTGCTGAGGTCCGGACCGGTGGGGTCGACCACGCTCGCGTCAGGCAACGGCGCAAGGCTCGCCGCGCTCAAGCACGCATTGCAGAGTCCACAGGTGACCGCGACGAGAAGCGCGGGAATGAGCGCCACCACATTGGTGATCACTCCACCGATCCCCAAGCCGTTGGAACGGCCGTCACGCCCCGCGCGGGAAATCTCAAGGCCGCCGCACACAATGCCGGCGATCGCGAGGACCACGGAAAGGATCGACAGGACCGTGCCCAGGACCGGAACGATAGTGGCCACGAAGCCACCCACCATGAACAGCACCGAGAGGACACCACAGATGATGGCGGCGATTCCCATGACCGGGCCGACTATACCCGGGTTGGACGCGGACGGTAGGGGATGGACCCGATCCCGAATTGGGGATCGATCAATGAATCCGGTGTAGGCTTGGCCAAAGAGTGGTTCTCCCGTCTCCAGTTCATCTCGAAACTGAGCGCGTGGTGCTGACCATGCCCCCCCCGAGCGAGGCTCCGCGAATGGTGGGCTACGTGGAGCGCAACCGGCGTCATCTCGGTCCGTGGGAACCCCGCCACCCCGACGTCTACTACACCCGGGCATTCTGGGAGGATCGGCTCGAAGAGAATCGGAACGAGTACGCGCGAGACCGGTCCATGCGCCTCGTTCTGTTCGAGCGCGGCAAGCCCGATTCGGAGGTGGTCGGAGTTGCGAACTTTACCTCGATCATTCGCGGTGCGTTCCATGCGTGCCTC
>JBCCZL010001014.1:0-1507 GCA_039187775.1 Myxococcota bacterium | reverse complement strand
TCGCTTCCGAGCTTCGAGCGCTTGTGGAGGTTCCTTGGCTCCGCACGCGGCTCGACCGTGGTGCGCTGGCCGCGTTCCTCCGATACGCGGTGGTGCCCGACCACACCTGCATCGCACGACCGGTTCGGAAGGTGCGGCCGGGGACGATCGTGAGTTTCTCGGGGCCCGCCGATGAACCGACGGTCGACGTCTACTGGGACGCTGCCCGGATTGCGCTCACGGGGCTTCAGAACCCCTTTACTGGAACCGACCGCGAAGCAGTCGAGCTTCTCGCAACTGCGCTCCGCGAATCGGTCGCCCTTCGAATGCGATCTGACGTTCCCTTTGGCGCTTTCCTTTCCGGAGGAATCGATTCCTCGACCGTGGCAGCGCTCATGCAGGACGTAGCCGCGACGCCCGTGAAAACGTTTTGCATTGGGAGCAGCCTTGCCGGATACGACGAGTCGTCCGCCGCGGCTGCCGTCGCGGAGCACCTCGGATGCGAGCACCACACGCTGGTCGCGGACCCTGACGAGGTCCTCGGCGTGGTCCCCGACATCGCAGACTACTGGGACGAGCCCTTCGCAGACTCCTCTCAGATTCCGACATTCCTCGTTTCGAAGCTCACACGTCGTCACGTCACGGTCTCGCTTTCGGGCGATGGCGGGGATGAGCTCTTTGCCGGCTACAACCGGCATGCGTGGGCGCCCCGCCTTTGGAACGTCGCCAGCAGGGTGCCCCTGGGCATGCGCCGCGCGCTTGCCGCACTTCGTCTCTTCAAAGTCGAAGACTGGGATCGTGCCGCCCGACTCGCGGGCTTCGGCGGGTCTCTGAGACTCCCCGGTGACAAGGTCTACAAAGTGGCGGCGCTCGCCGACGTGCGCGACCCGCACGCGTTCTACGAAAGGCTCCGCTCGCAGTGGAGCGACCCCGGTCGGGTACTTGCCGAGGAAGTCGGCGCTGCGTCTCCGCGCCGGGAGTTCGACGCCCCGTTCGCCGAGCAGATGATGCTCTGCGACCTCCTCGAGTATCTGCCGGACGACATCCTCACCAAGGTGGACCGCGCCTCCATGGCCGTGTCCCTGGAGGCCCGAGTCCCCCTGCTCGACCACGAGGTCGTCGAGCTCGCGTGGCGATTCCCGACCAGCCTCAAGATCCGAGGGCGCACTCAGAAGTGGATCCTCCGTCAGGTGCTCGAACGCCACGTCCCACGGGAATTGTTCGACCGACCCAAGATGGGGTTCGGCGTGCCCGTCGGGACCTGGCTTCGTGGGCCCCTCCGGTCGTGGGCCGCCGACCTGCTCGATCCGGCCACGCTTCGGCAGGATGCCCTGTTCAACCCGGAGACGGTTGCCGAGACCTGGCAGGCCCACCAGGCGGGGCGCGGGAACCACGAGCACCAGCTCTGGGCCGTCCTGATGTTTCAGTCGTGGTGGCGTTCCAACCGGGGAAAGATCGAGTCCTAGCGTGGTCGATGCTACGTTCGAGTCTGTGGGATGAGCGGGCTCTTTTCAGTTCTCATCGTCGT
>JBCCZL010001013.1:0-1508 GCA_039187775.1 Myxococcota bacterium | reverse complement strand
TCGACGGCGACGAGACGCTCCTTCGCGAGATCCACGAGTGCCGTTTGCCGCGGGTTGCCGCCCAAGCCGCCTTCCTGCTCTGGCGCGTAGATTCCAGCTTGGCGGACCGCTTCGCTCCCACCCGACAAACCCTCCACAACCTCGTCGCGCCCGATGCAAGGGAACGTCGCTTCGAGATCCTGTCGGTCTCCGACATGGACCAGCCCGGCTTCCGCTGGACCGCAACCTAGCCGATCGTCAACAGCCGACTTCGAGCCAACCGGCTCAGTGGTGCTTTCCGATTCGGTCGGGGTCGCCGGCTCGAAGGGCGGCGCCGAGCTCGGGGCCGCCTTCAGAGAGCACTTTGGCGGTTTGGCCTCCGAGCCACTGGAGTCGGTCGATGAAGCGAAGGTCGTGCTCGGGGGTTTCGAGGTGGGCGATCTCGTGCAGGACGATGCCAAGCGTGTAGGGATCGAGCACGTCGTCGAAGCGGATGGGGCCTCGCACGTTGAAGGAGATGATCTTGGCGACGACGTCGGTATTGGCATCTTCCAAAAGCCCTGCGTCGTTCGGGTCTCGGGCAAAGAAGCGCACCCGAACCACCCGGCCGGCGACGCGCCGGGCGAGCCATCGCACCGCTTCGGCGAAGCGAAGGTGGGTTTCGTCGGGCTCCACGGCTTCGCCTTCGAACTCCGCGGAGCGTCGGCGAACGTAGTCGTCCGCCGACTCGAGTACTCGCCCAAGCGCGAGATAGCCAGCGTGGGAGATGATCGAGGAGTCGACGACATGTGCCCCGAGCTGCTTTGCGCGATCGTTGGCGCGACTCGTGCCGCCGAGCACCGCGCCCCGAGGAAAGAGCTTTGACGCGTAGGTGTCGAGAAGGGCGCTCCGCACTGGCCAGCGGCCGATCACCTCCTGGACCCAGGTCTCCCGAAGGTCGGCCTTGTCGAGATAACGGTGGATCATCGCGTCGAGCAAGGTGGCTTTGAGGGCGAGCTTGGCTCGGTCGGACACCGAGTCGCGTCCTTCGCTGAGCGGCACGCGCTGATGAACGTCGACGTGCCAGGGCACGTTCCACTTGTCGATGGGAATGCCGAGTTCGAAGATGTGTGGCTTTTCTCCACGCCGTGTTCGAAATACGCTGACTTCGGTGGCTCGGGTGACCGCCCGCTCCACGCCTTCGCTCACCACCACGGTTTCGAGCTCGCAGGATGGAAGGGTGAGAACCAGGACCGGTCGCTCGACGCGAACGCCGTTGACCACGAGACTGCTTTCTCGCGGCGGGATGCAGAGGCGAAGCCATCGCGCGGCGGAGGCTTGTTCGCGCTTGTTGAGGCGCCGACGAAGGACGAGCCGGGTGCCGCAGTGGCGCGTGTTCGGTTCGGTGGAGCGGCCTGTCTCGGTGAACCGAATGGTCTTGCCCACGGTCTCCACGTCCGCGCTATCCATGGCAGCAAGGAGTTCTTTCAGGCCGCGTCCGATTCTTCCGCGCCGGGTCGGATCGGCCTGCTTGGCGGAAAGAAACACGG
>JBCCZL010001012.1:0-1513 GCA_039187775.1 Myxococcota bacterium | reverse complement strand
TCGGAACCTTGGTCGGGTTCGTCTGCGCGGCGGCGGTGCTTGTCGGCTACGTCGTCCAAGCGGGAGCGCCCACCCAATGAGCCGCCATTCCAGACCGAGGGCCTCCCGATGACCGACGTCGTGATCGTCGGCCTGTCACATCACACCGCGCCGATCGAGGTTCGGGAGCGGTTATCCCTCGCGACGAGCTCGATCGGCGACGAACTCCAACGCGTGCTCGGCGAGGGTGGCATCGCCGAGGGCCTTCTCCTCTCGACGTGCAACCGCGTCGAGTTTTACGGCGCCGGTCAGAACCCCCAGCGCGCGATCGCAGATCTGCGACAGTACCTGCAAGGCCGGATACCGGAGCTGAAGGTAGAGCAGTGCCTCTACGAACGCAGTGGCGACGACGCGGTGCACCACGCATTTCGCGTCGCGTCGAGCCTGGACTCGATGGTGGTTGGTGAGCCACAGATTCTCGGTCAGGTAAAAGAGGCTTATCAGGCTGCCGACCAGGCTGGGGCGATCGGCCCGCACCTGACCCAGTGTTTCTCCCGCGCGTTCGCCACCGCAAAGCGGGTTCGCAACGAGACGGGCATCGCCGAAGGGGCGGTGAGCGTGAGCTCGGTGGCTATCGAACTCGCGGCAAAGATCTTCGGGAGCATGAAGCGACGGAGGGTTCTCCTCGTGGGCGCGGGTGAAATGAGTGAAGCGGCCGCCAAGGCGCTCACCGGACGCGGGGCCCAGCTCGTGGTCGTCAATCGAAGCGCCGAAAAGGCGGAGCGACTTGCCGAGGCGTGCGGTGGCAAAGCCAAGGATTACGACCAGCTCCCCGCGCAGCTCGCCGAAGCGGACATTACGATCACTTCGACGGCGAGCCCTCGGTTTATCATCACGCGGGATCTGATGCGGGGAGTCGTGAAGGCGCGACGCCGCCGGCCCCTGTTTCTGATCGACATCGCCGTCCCCCGCGACGTCGACCCGCGCGCCGGCGACATGGAGAACGTGTTTCTCTACGATGTCGATGACCTTCAGAAAGTCGCGGCGGAAAACAAAAGCGCGCGCACTCAGGAGGCCAACGCTGCCGAGGCCCTCGTTCGGGCCGAGCTCAGGAGTTTTGCGAGCTGGAAGAAGAAGCTGGTTCTCAAGCCTACGATCGTCGGCCTTCGGGAACAGATGAGCGTGATCATTCGAGCAGAGCTCGAGCGAACCGTGCCGCGGCTCGAAAACCTGAGCGAGGCGGATCGCAAGACCCTCGACAAGATGGCGAACTCGCTCGTCAACAAGATCCTTCATGCGCCGCTGAGCGAACTCAAGAGCGCCTCGGATTCGCCGGACGCCGCGCTGCTCATCGACGCCACTCGCCGACTGTTTCGACTGCCCGACACTCCCCCCGAAGAGGCGCCCGAACCCGAGCGAGAGGCCGAGCCCATCGCTGCACCGCTCGCCGCCAGTCGTTCGGGTGGCCAGTCCTAGTCCTTCACCCGCGTGACGTTGATCGCCCTCGCGACGGATCCACCACGGGCCGCCGCAC
>JBCCZL010001011.1:0-1521 GCA_039187775.1 Myxococcota bacterium | reverse complement strand
GAATGATGATGCGGTCGAACATGTTGGCGGCGACGCGCCCGATGCCGGCGATGTCTTCGTCCAGCCGGTCGCCGGTGCCCCCCAAGACCCCGATTCGAGGAACGCCGGATTCGGCCGCCGCGAGGTAACGGCCCAGCGACGACATACTTTCGGCATTGTGGGCATAGTCGACCAGGACCCGGAAGCTGTCCCCGTAAAAGTAGTTCATGCGGCCCGGCGTGAGTGCGACGCCTGGTTCGAAGGTCAGCAAACCCCGCCGTATCACCGTCGGCGGTAGCCCGTGACAGAATGCCGCCAGGGCAGCGGCGAGCACGTTCTCGATGTTGAAGAATGCCTGCCCTCCGAGGGTGAGCGGGATGTCTGAGGCGCGCGCAATCGGATGAGGCCATGGACCGCGTTGGAGAACGACCATCCCATCCTTCAGAAACGCGGTGAGATCGGCTTCCGCGAGTCGGGGATTCTCGTCGTTGCAACTGAAGAAGGCGGACGTGCCAGGAGACTCTGCGCTCATGGCATAGCAGTGGTCGTCGTCTGCGTTGAGGACGGCGAAACCGTCTGGGCGGACGCTTCGAGCGACCACTGCTTTCACCTGCGCCAACTCTGCGACGGTGTGGACGTCGCGCGAACCGAGGTGGTCTGCGCTCACGTTCATGACGATTCCAACCGAGCAGGCATCGAAGCCGAGGCCGGCGCGAATGATCCCCCCCCGCGGATACTCGAACACGGCGGTGTCCACCCAGGGGTCTTGCAGGACCAAGCGGGTCGCATGCTCGTCCGTACGATCGCCCTGCTGAACCAAGTGACCACCGATGTAAACGCCATCGGAAGAGGTGAAGCCGATGCGGGCCCCAGCCGTTTGAAGCAGATGCGCCAAAAGTCGCGTCGTTGTCGTCTTGCCGTTGGTACCCGTGATCGCGAAGATCGGGATGCGGCTCGGAGTCCCCGGTGGGAACAAACGCCGAATTACCGGCGAACAGACATCGCGCGGCTGGCCCGCCGAAGGGGACAGATGCATCCGAAAACCCGGCGCTGCGTTGACCTCGATGATCTTTCCGCCGCTGCTCCCGATCGGAGAGCGAAGGTCGGTCGCGACGATGTCTAGCCCGGCCACGTCGAGCCCGACCAGCTGCGCCACCCGTTCGAAGAGGCGGACGTTCTCGGGGTGGATCTCGTCGGTGACATCTTTCGCGGTGCCTCCGGTCGAGAGGTTCGCCGTCGAGCGAAGCGCGACCCGCACTCCCTCGCCCGGAACGCTCTCCGGGCCGAGGTCGGCACGCTCGAGCAGGCGAAGGGCCACCTCGTCCAGCTGGAGCCGGGTCAGCGCTTTTTCGTGGTCGTAGCCTCGCAGTGGATTCTGATTCTCGCGTTCGACCAACGCTTCGATGGTGCTCTCGCCGTCGCCCAGCACGCTGGCGGGCTCGCGCAGCGCGGCCGCTTCGACGTGTCCGTCTACCTCGAGAACACGTTATTCGAGACCGCTGACGTGGTCTTCTACCAAAACGAGGCTCCCGTGTTTGGACG
>JBCCZL010001010.1:0-1561 GCA_039187775.1 Myxococcota bacterium | reverse complement strand
CCGCCGAACGTGGTGTCCTCGCCCGCCATGATGCGGAGAAGCGACGACTTTCCCGTTCCGTTAACGCCGATGACCCCTATCTTCGCGTTCGGGAAGAACGAGAGATAGAGGTCTTCGATGATCTTCTTGTCCGGGGGATGGACCTTGGTCACCCCCTTCATCGTGAAGATGAATTCTGCCATGAACTATCGTGCGGCTCTTCGCCGCCCGAGCCACATAGCAACGAAGACGAGCACAATCCAACCGAGCGAGGCCGTTTGGATGGCGCCTACGCTGCAACCCTCAGCCGTGTTGGTGCTCGCGCCACCCGTCGCCGATCCGCTGCCATCCTGCGGAGTGGGCTCTGGCTCGGGTGCCAGCTTCTTGCCGGCTTTCAGGTCGAGCTCCGGAATGTCGTCTGCGATGAGACCAGGCAGCTGGTTGGTCAGGACCGGGGTGGTCGCCCCCTTCAACATCGTGTTCGGCGCTGCGAACGGCCGGGGCTCGGGCTTTCCGAGCGGACCGCCCCACATGCCGCGCACGGGATTGTCGCATGCGATCGCACCCTCCCAGGGATGGAGCATCACGTAGCGACCCTGGAAGTTGTTGATGCTGGACGCCTCGGCCCGCCGCTCTCGGAGCTCGCCGCTCTGGTTCGGCATACCGCGGCCACCGACGATCGGGCCTGCCGCGCGAAACACGAGATCCTCGTCGAGCCCGTCCTTGTCGTAGCGATAGTGGAGCCGCGTCAGGACGAAGCCGTAGGGCTGGAACGGGCGGACCCGACGCCGCGCGGGGACCACGCCCTGAATGTCCGAGTACGGATCGGGCTTGGTGGGCACGATGACGTCGCCTCCGAGCGTGCTCAGCTCCTGGGGCGTGAGCGGCGGCTCCGGGCAGGGATCGCAGCTAGTGGCGTCCCACGAGTACTCCGTCACGACGGCGCCCGGGTTCTTCTCCGTCGTGCGATCGAACAGCGCGTTGTAGAAGGCGCCGAAACTGTCACGCACGCTCTCTTCGACTCGGATGTTCGTCGGGATGGAGGCGTTTTTGTAGTTGGCCACCTCGTAGCGCTGCCCTTTTGCCAGGATGTGCACGATGAGGTCCTGCACGCCGGAGCTGTTGAGCAGCCCGAGGCGCACCGGAAGCGAGAATGTGGGGGAGTCGTAGTGGAAGCGAAGCGGAGACAGCACGGCGCGCCCGTCTTTGAACTTCACTTTCTCGGCATCGACCTTAGCCACGAAGAACTTGGTGTTTTGCTCGACGTAGGGGCGAAGCACTTTGTCTGCCCCTTTTGGAATGTTGTACTTGTTTCTGCGAAGCCATTTGTCGAGCCCACCCGAATCTTTCGCGCTCAGCACCACGATGTCGTATTCGGCGACCTTGAACTGAGCCTCGATGGTCACCCCGTAGTCGGCTTCGGCGCCATCCATCGACTTACCCCGTCGAGCTGTCGGCGCGCCCGCCGCCATAGCCATCTCCTGCACCATGATGGGCTGGCAGGGATCCTGCTCCCAGTACTCGACCAGCCTCGGCGCCGCGAGCTTGTCGACCCGGTCGAAGATCTCACGCGGCAGCGTCT
>JBCCZL010001009.1:0-1582 GCA_039187775.1 Myxococcota bacterium | reverse complement strand
CGACGTCAGATTCGAGGGTGGCGCCGGAACGTCGATGCCCTCCGGCTCCGACTCTCGCTCGACGCGGGCTTCGATCCCTGGTTCGTTTGCCTCGGCTGTCCGATCCACCGGCTGGTCCGCGGTGAGGGCGGCTTCCGGGTCGATCGCCAGGGCGACCGCCAGCACCACCGCCGCGGCCAGTCCATCGCAGTCCTCCGCTTCGGAACGAAACTCTCGCTCGCCGACGAGGGCTCCCTCGGGGTCCCGGTTATAGAGCGTGGCCACGAAGGTGCCCTCGCTCCGTCGGACAATTCCCTCAATATGCTGGGTGATCGGCGGCTGAAAGGGGTCTCGACCGAGCCGCTCGGCGACCTCGACCTGCAGGCTGGCGGTGGAGGCACAGGCTTCGGCACCGGCGCCGCGCACCCAGACGAAACTCGCCCCCGGGAGGTCGTCGGCGAGGACCGGCGAGGCCGGAACGATCCCCATCAGCACAAGAAGCACCCGACGCATCATCCTCCGCCTAGCATATTCGTAGGCTTGGTCACTCACTGGAAGGGCGTTCGCCAAAGTTGGAGATAGCCATGAAGCGATTTTCGTGAGGTGCTGATTGAGGGGGTTTTTCGTGAAGTGGTTTTTCGTGAAGTGATTTTTCGTGAAGTGACTTTTTTTGTGAAGCGATCGAGCCCGTCTCCGCATGAAGAGTGCAGGAGGTAGCTTGGTTATGAAACGTTCATTCTGCATGGTGTGTTTGGTCGCGTGGATCGGAGGATGCGAATCGGACGCTCCGATCGCGTCCGAGCCGGATGGATCGACCGATGCGATCGTCGTGGACGCCACCCCCGATGCAACACCCGACGGCAGCGTGGGAGACGCCGAGCCGGATGGGGAGAAGGACGGCGGATCGCTCTGCACTCCGACGCCGGTGGCCCGGCTCTGTGTGCGTGGCACTCCCGGAGGACCGACGGGCGGGGAGTCACTCGCTGCGGGGGGCCCAGTTCGCTTTGACATCTATCCGGACGGATGCCACTCGACGGCCTGCACCGTGGCCCAAGAGGCCAGCTGCACAGTGATGCAGAGCGGAACGACCGCGATGACCCTGGACGGTGGATTTTGCCTCCGGACCGAGGGAGAGTGCGTGACGCCCGACTGTAGCGGAGGTGGATTTGCAAGCTGCGACAGCGGAACCGTGAGCGCAGGTAACTACACCGCGACGCTAGGGACACTCACCGTTGACTTCGCCGTGCCGAGCACCCTTCCGGCGGGAGGTCGGTGCGTAGAGCTCCTGGGCGCGAACCAAGTCTGCGACCCCGCAGCGAGCGCCTGCGGCTCTGGCTTGAGTTGCTGCTATCCATGCGGAACACCCGGCTGTGACTTTCTCTGCGAACCGACCTGTGAGGCGGGCAGTCCAGGTTGCGTGGACGGTTGCATTCCGCGTCCCTAGTACCCCCGTCCCGAAGTTCGTTCCGGGTTGTTGCCGGCCCTCGGGCCCGATCTCGGCAGCCCGGATCGCGCTGCTCTCCTCGAATGGCCTTTGGGTCGTCCGCCGCCAGGCCCACCAACCTCGAACCCGATTCCTCGACAGAACCCGGAACGAACTTCG
>JBCCZL010001008.1:0-1584 GCA_039187775.1 Myxococcota bacterium | reverse complement strand
CGAATCGGAGGGGGTAGCGTTGGGATCGGTTGAGCCGGAAGGGGCGTGTGAATGACCTGAGAGGGTGGCGCGCTGTTGTTTCGATGCACAAACCCCGGCGATTCCGCCGCGAGCTCTTCCAGGTAGGTCGGTCGGCCGAGTTCGATCTTCCAGACGCCCCATTCATGGACCACGAAGCCTGGCGTTGCCCGGACATCGCGTACCTTCTGGGCGCTTGCGAACACGAAGGGCAAGCTGAAGACGCCTGCCAAGGTCAAGCAGAGCAGAAAAATTGCGGACCGTCGCATGTGGCTAGAGACGGACGGGCGCAAAGAAAGTTCCGCAGGAAGCCGACGGCGAGCATCGGTCGGTTGGGCGCGGAACGAAAAACGTCACAATAATCGCAGCGTTGAGATTTTCGTGAGCTTCGCTTCGCGCGCGTCGCATCAACCTCAGCATGATCCTCAACCGGACTTTCTCACGCCGCAATGTTCTCCGCGGTGTGACTCTGGGCGCGGGTGCGACGCTCCTCACCCCCCTTCTCCGAGGCCTCCTCCGCGAAGCCCGCGGTCAGGACAGCGACGACCTTCGACTTCTCCTCGTGAGCGGCACGAACGGCTGGTGGCCGCTTGCCGATCTGCAGTTCGTGCCCGGGGAAGACAAAGCCAATCGAACCTCGCGGGAGTTTGTCGAACGGACAACCTTCGATCTCCCCTCCGGGCTCGCGCCGATCGCGGACTATCAGGACCGAATGCTCTTCGTCGATGGACTGTCGGTTCACGAATACGAGAAGGGCCACTACGGCGGCCCTCCCGTCTTCAGCGGAGCTTCCGGTCACATCACGATCGACCAGTGGATCGCGAGCCAAACCGAGTCTCCCGCCCCCTACCGCTGGATGGGCTTCGGAATGGTGAACGGAACCGACCTTCTTGCGGACCTCAATGCGGTCGATGGGACCGGCGCGCGCGTTCCGTTTACCTGTTCGCCGAGTTCCGCGTACACGACCTTCTTCGGCATGCCGTCGAGCGAGGGGGACGGCGTCGATCCGCGGCGTCGCCGGCAGCTCCTTCTCGATTTTGCGCACGAAGACATTCGCGCCGCGCGGGCGAGACTGGCGGGAACCGAACGGGAGAAGCTCGATCAGTACCTCGCGGCGATCGAAGAGCTCGATCGGCGCAACGCCCAGATGAACCTGGAGAGCTGTGAAGTGCCTCCGATCACCGAAGATCCTTCCCGGTTTCCCGATCTGGTAAGCGCCCAGTTCGATCTCGCCGCCACCGCGCTCGGGTGCGGGATGACCAATGTGGCTTGGGTTTCGTACGGCGGAAGTACCAAGTGGCCGTTCAAAGACGCGAAGGTCAGCACGATCACCGGCGTCGAAGCAGGTCTTCACAATCTCGGGCACGGCGACGTCCCGAACTCTGGCGCTCTCAATATGGTCTGGCACAAGCACTTTCTCGGCGAGATGAAGAGAGTGATGGACCGCCTCGACGCACTTCCCGCTCCGGGCGGCGGGTCCGTCCTCGACCGAACCGTCGTCGTCTACACCAATGAGAACGGCTTCAAGCATCACAACCGAGGAGGGCGGCACATGTTTGCGATCTT
>JBCCZL010001007.1:0-1599 GCA_039187775.1 Myxococcota bacterium | reverse complement strand
TCTTGCTGGCCGCGCATCACAACACAGATGACTTTTAGGGCAACCATCTTCCGGAGCACCAAAATATAGGCGACGAACACCGAGCCCATGCCCCCCGCGCCGAGGAGTCGCTCGATGCGATACTTGTGCGCAACCGTATCTCCGGGACCGAGCTCCATGGCGGCTCAACGATACCTCAACCGGCGACGTCCGATCCGTCCGAAGCCTCGGTCCTCGCGGCCATCAGCGCTTGCGCCGCTTTCACCCAGTCGGCGCCTCGGATGCGCTCGGCCTTCATGCCGAGGAGCGGAGCGATCCGATCGATATCCTCGCGGGTCCAGGCGGCGATCTGGGAGAGTTCGCGAACCCCCTGATCATGAAGGAGCTTCTCGTACTTCGGCCCGATGCCCTTGAGTTGGCGTAGAGGATGGGCGGCCTTCGTCGAGCCGCGCTTGCTCCCTTTCGGTGAGCTTCGTTTGGCTCTCCGCTCGGGGGATGAACGCTGAGCCGATGCACGGGCCGACGCATGGAGCGTCGCGAGCGCCTTCTGCTCTTCGCGAAGTGCAGTCAGTTCGTTCTCGATTCGCGCCACGCGCGCAAGCGCCCGTTCAAGGCTCGACTCCCGCTCTCCGGTCGGGTTCGCAAGCCCCTCCACGCGCCCTTCGGTGGGCCGACGCTCTGCCGAAGAGCCGGCCCACTCCGCTTCGAGCTTGGCGATCCGTACTTCGAAGTCGGGGGCGGTGCGTTGGGAGCTCCTTTGCTCGGCTCGTGCTTCCAGGGCGCTCAAGCGCTCCGCGACCATCCGATGGTGGGCCTCGGCTTCCTGTCGCTGCTCGTCGATGCCGGCGACGCGATCTACCGCGGCCTCGAGGGCGCGAAGCCGCGCCTCAAGGACAGGATCGGGGGTGGCCTCCGGCGGCTCGACCTCTCGTTTTCTCGCTTCGTGCTCTTCGGCCTCTCCAGCCTCCTCGAGGGCTGCTTCCCGAAGCGCAAAGTCGGCGAAGGCGGATTCGAGTTCGCTCAGGCGTTGAAGAGCGTCACTCGAGCCGCCCTTGTCGACACCCGACTGAGCCTCAGGGACTTCCAACCGCCCGACCAGGGTCCCCTCGACGAGGTGACCGAGTCGCTCCTCGAGGGAGGCCACCCGACCTCCGAGCGTCTCGATCACCGCCGGCGAGAGATCACCAACGAGGGCCCGAGTCTCCTCGGCATCGCTTCGAATCCGGAGCACCCGGCCCGCGGTCGCTCCCTCGAGACGCGCCACCGCGCTATCAACCTGTTGCACCGCTTGCTCGATCGCATCGATCCGGCCGGCCCGATCGACGGCCGATCCCTCGAGGGCCTCGATTCGTTCGTCGGCCCGTTCCACCGCGGTGGTGAGCTGCGCGGCGTCTCCGCTCCCCATGCTTCCGACACGCCCCGAATGATGCTCGATCTTGCTGACGCGCTTTTGGAGAGCGGACAGATGTTCGGCGAGTTTCTGAATCTGCGCCTGAAGCCGCTGGGCGACTGAAGGCGGCTTTGGCGCTTTCGGGTTTCGGGGCACATTCGGGCCCCGAGGCGCGGTTCGATTCGCCGCCGGCGGACGTTGGGGGGCGGGGCTCGCGGGGCGGGGGGGTG
>JBCCZL010001006.1:0-1599 GCA_039187775.1 Myxococcota bacterium | reverse complement strand
GCAGCCTTTTTTTCGGCGAGGCGCGCCGCCTTGCGCGCGCGTCGTGCCTCGTCGTGTGCCGCTGCGTACGATTGACTCGCTTTCTCGAGATTGACGATCCAACACAAATGTCGCCCTGTTCAACGGTCGGCTCTACGCCACAGTGGAAGGAGGACCGAACCCAGTGGAGCTGACGCCGCAACTCGATACGGTGAGTCGAAGCAACCTTCAGGGCGCTCTACAGTACGGTTTCACCGGGCATCACAAGACCGATCCGGACACCGGAGAAGTCAATGGAGTCGTCTACAGCCCGGCGCTGCCGGGAAAGGCGCTCTACATTCGCCTCGCCCCCACCGGGGAGCTTCTTCACCAGGTCGAAGTTCCACTGACCGGGGCCACCCAGATTCACGATATGGCAATCACCGAGAGGTACGCCATCATCCTCGACCTAAACGTCGTATTCGATCCCCACGTCGCCGAGCAAACCACACTTCCGATCGTCTGGAACGGAGACAAGCCGTCGCGGGTCGGGATCGTGCCAAAGAACGGGAGCAGCGAAGACGTCCGCTGGTTCGATGTGAACCGGTGTTACGTTTATCATCCTTTAAACGCCTTCGAAACGCCAGAAGGCGATGTGGTTATGGACGTCAGCCGCTACGAACGAGCGGCCGAAAAGGACCTCTTTGGCCCCCTCGGAGACACGTTGCCCACTATCGATCGGTGGACCTTTTCCATGGGGGGCACGGCAACTCGCGCCAAAGAGGAGCGTCGAAGCGAGCTCCATCTCGACTTCCCCAAGGTGAGCCCGCTCCTTCAGGGTCGGCCCTATCGCTTTGGCTACACCGTCACCGCGACGTTGAAACCATCGTTTGAACACGCGGTAAAGCTCGACATGGAAACCGGGACTAGCGAAACGCAAATGCTGGATGGTGGGATGGCCTCCGAGCTTACGTTTGTTCCTCGCGCCGGCGCGACCGCCGAGGATGATGGTTGGCTGGTGGGGTTCTGCTTTCAGCCCGAGCAGCAGCGCTCGCGCTTGGTGATCCTCAACGGCCAAGACTTCGCCGGCGAGCCCGCGGCGAGCGTGTGGATTCCCAAAACCCACGTCCCGATCGGGACGCACGGCGACTGGTTTCCCAGGTTCGGTGGCGACTAGCTTCGTCGGAGTGGGTAGAAGCCGGGACGGTAACCACCGTATTGATGCCGTAGACCTGGAATTACAGATTGTTACACGGGTACGCGGCACACCGACATCGCCGTGAGGTCCGCCTCTCAGGTATCATCGCGGCATGACCGAACCCACGGTCTTCGACAACTCCCTCCAGTTTTCGGCGGCCGGCGATGTGTGGATCGGGCTTCGGGAGCACAACGAAGACACTCTTCTTTTGCGTCCTGACATGGGGCTATTCGTGCTTGCGGACGGGGCCGGCGGCGAAAACGCCGGAAATGTCGCGAGCGCGTTGGCGACAACCTCGGTAGCCCACCACTTCGAGGAGACCGACGGTCATATGAAAACCGCCGAGCCCTTCGATGAGCTGGGTCTTCCCGCGGGAGCGCGCCGTCTCGCCACGGCGGTGCAGGGCGCCAATCGGGAGGTTCTCGAGGTCGCCAAGACCTCGG
>JBCCZL010001005.1:0-1600 GCA_039187775.1 Myxococcota bacterium | reverse complement strand
GTTGCGTCGCCGAAAGCGATCCAGCGATGCGTGCGGACGGTCCGCGATCGCTGTCCGAGTGGTCTCCAGATCGTTGGCGTCGAGTTCGGAGAGCCAGTGCTCCCACCCGGCGAACCCCACGTCGCCGACCGCTTGGCTGTTGAAACTCCGACCGTCCGCGGTCACTTCGCCGCGGTTGGTGGGACCGGGATTCCCCCGGTCGGAGTAGCGGCCACCGATGTAGTGATGCCAGCCGAGGCGGTTCGCCAGGCGCTGTTGCCACGCTTCGAACTGGCCCGGTCGAACCCACTCGTCGAGATCGATCCCGTATTCCATCGACCATCCCGCGACGGGGCCGAGCCGAGCCGCGATGTACCGGGTGAGTCGGCGGCTCGCCGGCCCGTCAGCGCCGCCTGAGAGACGATTCGGGATGGCGCGAATCTGGTGCCACATCGCGAGGAGGACGTGCCCGCCGCGATCCGCCCAGCGACCGATCAGTCGCTCCAGCGCCTCGAACGTACGAAGGTCGGGGGTCTCGTCGGACGCTTCGATATCTCCGCTCCGGTCCGCTCCGAACCACGCGGCCGCGATCGAGGGCACGTGGCAGCCATTGAAGCCATGGCGTGTCCCGAACGCTTCGATGTCGCGCGCCTCCTGCTCGGCCTCATCGAAGAAGTGGCTCGGGTGATTCCACATGATGAGAATGGGGACGAACTCGGCGAGCTCTCCCTCCGGTCCGGACTGGTGGGCCCACGCCTGTGGGTCGCCGGAAAGCCGACCGGTGAAGCCGACACGCTCCGCGGACGTGGACGGAACCACGGTGGCCTCCAATCGGTGGTCGTCGAGGGCCGAGAGATCGCTCTCGGTGACCGCGGTCCACGCGCCGGGAAGCGAGGCGCCCAAGCGGAACACGTACTGGTCTGCCCCGTTGTAGAACGCTTCCGACACGTGTTGGGTACCGCTCTCGGCGTGTGTCCAGGTGGCGGTGGCGACCACGTCGAAGGGGGCGGCCTGGCCCGGGGCGTCGAAGGGGAAGTCGAGATAGCGATAGAGCTCCACCTCTTGACCGACGCTTGCATCGATCGGGGTTCGGTCGTTCGTCGCGTCCACGGCGGCATCCGGAACGGTGGCGTCGGCGAGCGGGCCGTCGATCGTCGCGTCCGGGGTGGCGGCGTCCGGCGGAGACGCGTCGGGCGAGGACGAGTCGTCACCGCAAGCCGCGACCAAGAGCGAACTGGCGACAAGGAGCCACCGCACCCCAGCCAAGAAGGGTCGGGGGAAGACTCGAGGCGAACGCGGTTTGGAGACCAGCCGAGTGGCGAGTGCCGCTCGGAACGGACTTTGGGTCAGGTCGGAGTGAGCTCTGTTCATCGTTCCTCTCGGGCCAGAGGGTCCGTCCTCGAGGCTAGATGATTCAGGGTGTCGATCACAGTGTGAACACTGTTGCTGGGGCACCGGAAACGAGGTTTGGTGCGAGGGTTGTCTACCTCGTTGAACTGGGGTGGCAATAAGTTGCCGGTTCGCCGCTCGACCGTGTCAGCCGCTCGACCGTGTCAGCCGCTCGACCGTGTCAGCCGCTCGACCGTGTCAGCCGCTCGACCGTGTCAGCCGCTCGACCGTG
>JBCCZL010001004.1:0-1624 GCA_039187775.1 Myxococcota bacterium | reverse complement strand
GGCTTCAATGAGGCCGCGGGATCGTTTCCCGCGGAACAGGCCTTCTCAGACCCTTTTGTTTTCGAGGTGTTCGAGCGCCGATCGCGAGGGCCTGCCGTATTGGCTTCTTCGAGCACCTTCGCGTCGGTGGTGCTCGACATTTGTGCCCTGATTCTTCTTTTGTTTTCAAAGACCTTCGCTCCGCGAGCGCCTCGGGGGGGTTGGGCGGAACGTCACCGCTCGCTTGGAGGTTCACAAGAACACCGGACCGTCGTCCGGAGGATCATGCCCACGACCGATGGCGCGGACACAGTGCTTTGCGCGACCTTCGACCGGACCGATGTCGATGAATAGTACTTGGTCATCGAGGTGATTGATGGCTCCTTCGATCTCTACCTGAAGCTCGATGCGTTCCGTTTCGTCCAGGTGACATCGAAAGACACTGTACTGCACGCGTTCGCCGAAGCCACGGCAGATGTCATACACTTCGCGACGACGACGGTCGTCGGTGATGTCGTAACTCACGATGAACGCATGGCGAGTCATCGGGTGATGAACTCTGGGTACGTTTCGAGCTCGCCGAGGAGCAGACGGGTCAGGAGCCGCGCCTGGACTTCGATGACTCGTCGATAGGAGATTCTATAGCCAAACACTGGATGAGTGACTTCGTGGGCCATCCGCCGCTCGTAGGATTTTAGGAGCCGCCTTCGCCCCGCGGTGGTCATCGTGCACCCGACGGCGGATACGACGAAATCTCGCTCCGAGAGCTCTCCGTTGTTGATTGCGGAGACGACGGCCGAGTCGGCTATCAGGACTCGGAAGGGCTCCATGAGATCTAACGCGAGCGAGGGACGACCGAACCGCGGCTCGTGGTAGTAGCCCAACAAGGGGTCGAGGCCGACGGCCGTGAGTGCAAGGGCGAAGTCTTTCACGAGCATTGCGTACGCGAAGGAGAGACATGCGTTGATCGGGTCGCGGGGCGGTCGGCGGTTTCGGCCGTCGAATTCGAAGAGGCTCTTGAGCTTGTCGTTCCCCTTCAGCAGCGCACCGAGCTGCGCAAAATAGGTCCGCGCGGCGGTCCCTTCGATGCCGAGCAGCGAGGAGCGGCGGACGGCATGCTCTGCCTTGCGTGCCAGCCCTTTGAGTTCCTTGAGGGCGGTGGCCTGGTCTGCTCCGCTTGCGTTGCGTCGAAGGAAGGTTCGGGCATTCAGGATCTTGTTTCGAACGAGGCCCCGTGCGAGACGGACCCGAAAGCCTTCGTCATCGAAGGAACGGTATTGGGCGAGGCGGAGTTCAACGTTTTTGGTGTCATGGTCAAGCGTTCTTCCGAGGTACCACCCTCCCGCGGAAAAGAAGACGACGGGTACGCGCCGGGCAAGGAGGGCACGGATGGCTTGGGTGCTGACCTGCACGTTGCCGAGTAGACATACTTGGGATGTGTGAGGTAGCCGGACCGAGTGCTGCTGCGCGCCATCCCGCGCCGTCACGACGAGAAGGTTCTTTCGAATTCCAACGCGAGCACCCTGCTCCGCAACGTAGAGTGGCATCCGGAGGTCCTGCGCTGGGTGCAGGCGTCGCACCTTGCGGACTCGCTCTTCCAGGCGACCGCGGAGCAGATGGAGCTCGTCCGGCAAACACATCGGAG
>JBCCZL010001003.1:0-1647 GCA_039187775.1 Myxococcota bacterium | reverse complement strand
TTGCTTTGGTCATCGCGGGCGCCCGTCGCGCAACTCCGGTGCAGAGCGCGCTCGTCGGACTGATGCTGATCCCGGCAGTCTTCTATCCGGCGAACTACTACAGTCACTTCGTATGGCTCCTTCCGATGCTGGCCGTGGAGAGCTCGGCCAACGACCGACCGCTCCGGGCCGCGGACGCCCTGCTTTGGATGGCTCTCCTGCTGATGTGCGGGGTGCAGTACTTCACGGTGCTCGCGCCCGACAGGGTCGTTCACTTCTGGATGGAAGCCGCCATCCAGTTCGGAACCTTCCTCACCATTCTCCTCGTGTGGCTTTCCCGCGAGCGGATCAACGCGCTTCAGCTGCGGCCCGGCTTCGCAGACGCCTGAACGTCAGGAGGCACGCTTTTTGGCCTCATGGGCTGCGATGAGCTGATTCGCATGCTCCACCAAGGTCCTGTCGACCGGCGTGTACGCGATCCCGAGGTCCCGTTGGCTCCGCGAGTTGTCGAACGCCACCGGGTAACCCGCGTTGGTTCGGAGGAACTTCCACGAAAAACCCTGGGGCGGACCGAACAGGTAGAGAAGCACCTTCGGAATTGACGCTTTCGGAAACGGTCTGCTGCCACCGAGCGCGCTTCGCAGAATCTGACCCATCTCGAGGAAAGTCTTGGAGTCGGCCACGAGGATGAAGCGTCCCTCGACGGGACGGATTGCCGCCTCGACGTGCGCCCTCGCCACGTCTCGAACGTCGACGATGCCGAAACATAGGGGCGGCGCCCCGAACTTGTATCGACCGCGGAGAAGGTCCGTCATGAACTTGATGCTCTCGGAGTCTGCACGGGGAGTCTTACTCGGTCCGAGCACGAATCCGGGATTGATCGTGGCGAGTTTCCAGCGGCCCTGGGCGTTCCGCATCTCCCAAGCGGCTCGCTCGGCCAACGTTTTCGAGCAGCTGTAGGGTTGGTGGTCCGCCGTGCTCGTGGTGTTCCAATCGTCTTCTGTAAACCGGCCTCTCGGGTTCCTCCCCAGCTCTTTCGCATCGCCGTAGACGGCGGCGACGCTCGACGTGAGAACCACGCGCTCGACCGTCGGCGACTTGTTCACGGCGCTGAGCACGTTCTTCGTGCCCGCCAAGGCTGGCTCGATGAGCTGCCGGTTTGCGTCGGTGACCTTTCCTACGATGAAGGGCGAAGCCGTGTGAATGACGGTCCCCGCGCCGTCGACCACGCGGTCGAAACTCCCGTCATCGAGCAGATCGGCCTTCGCCAGCTCGAGCGTGCCCGGGTGCTCGTTTCCCATCGCCACCAGATGGCGGCACTTCTCCTGGTTGCTCGGGTCGCGGACGGTCGCGCGGACCCTCGCACCCCGCGCCAAAAGCTCGTCGACAATCCACGAGGCCGCGTACCCGGAGGCGCCCGTAACCACGAACGGCGGCGAAGAAGACAGCTCACCCATGACACCCTC
This sequence comes from Myxococcota bacterium, assembly GCA_039187775.1. GTDB lineage: Bacteria > Myxococcota_A > Polyangia > Polyangiales > JBCCZL01 > JBCCZL01. The sequence goes on along the minus strand of JBCCZL010001003.1, from coordinate 202 downwards.
CTCGAAGGCGCCCTTCTACCATGGTTATCCCCTCGACTGCATCAAGCTTTCCTGCGTGACCGCTTCAACTCGAAGGAGCGGCGTGCGATACCGTCCCTCATGACGGGAAACAGCTCCACGATCCGGGACTTCGCCGTACGACGCGAAGACTTCTCCAAAACCACCTTCGTCGAACGTCCTCTCGGAGACCTCGCGCCTGGAC
>JBCCZL010001002.1:0-1651 GCA_039187775.1 Myxococcota bacterium | reverse complement strand
GTCGAGGAATCGGGTTCGAGGTCGGTGGGCCTGGCGACCGCCCGAGGCCATTCGAGCAGAGCCTCGCGGTCCGGCCGAGATCGGGCCCGAGGGCCGGCAACCATCCGGCACGAACTTCGGGACGGGGTACTAGCTGGATTCTTTCGGTGGGGGGGCGACCTCCGCGCTCATCGCTTCCACCTCTCGGATGGCGAGGTCTTCCGGGGGCTCTGGACCATAGTAGAGGTGCTCTACTCTCTTCTCGAGCGCACTCAGGTCGGACGGCAGCGCCCCTTGGGCGGCCCGCGCCGCCTCTCGATTGGTTTGAACGCTCCAGCCATCGCGGCTCGGGAGGAGCGGGAGCACCACATTGCGAAACGGTGCGAGGACCCGGTCGCGGAGACTCATCAGTCGAATTTCGGCGTTCGACCACTCGCCCCGATGCGGGATCGTCACGGTCGCGGTGACCGGGTCGTAACCTCGGCGTACGGCGCGAAGTTCGTAGCGACCCTCCGGGAGGTCTCCGAGATCGAAGCGGCCTTCCGCGTCCGTCACCACCGAGTGGGTGGGTCGGCCGTCGAGCCGGACCGCAGCCCCCTCGAGTGGTGCCCCATCTCCCGCGTCTCGCACCGTGCCGGCGAGTCCCTTGAACTCCGGGCGACGTCGCGTCCGCGTCCCCGCCTGCACCCCGGCCTTTGGCGTCGGCGGAGCGGTGGTGCGAAGGGTCGGCGGCTGACGCTTGGCGATCCACAGGAGGATCAATGTGAGGAGCGCGATCGGGATCAAAAGCCATCCCCAAAACGCGCTCGGGGCCGCGCCGATGGTCACAGGGACGACCTCGGACCGACTGTCCGTGCGTCCGGGCGCGTCGCTCACGAAGCGGGCCTGAACCTCCGCTGTCCGGTCCGCACCCGGGATCGAGAACGACACCGCGTACTCTCCGTTTTGGTCCGTGAGCACCGTCCCGAGGTGTTCTTCGCCCTCGTAGATGCCGACGGCGCGCCCTTCGATGGGTCCGCCGCTCGAAGCGAGCTGGCCGCGGCCATGGACCGGTTCTTCGACCTCGATGCGAACGCGGTCGAGTCCCAGGGTGAGGGTGGTCGGGCGGTAGCGAACGATCGGGACCTCGGTCAGCGACGCCGCGCGCCGAAGATCCTCCAAGGAGCGAAACTTTAGGCGGCCTGCGCCAGGCGGTCCAAGCGCGTCGGATGCGACTTCGAACACCACCCGTTCGTCCTCCCCCGTCACGCCGTCGGCGAGCTGCCGATCGAGCTCATCGTGGAGCGTGACCTCGATGCCCGCGCCGCCAAGGCCCGAGTGCGCCCGGACGGTGATGGTATGGGTGGGTCGATCGAGGTTGAGGTCGGTTCCTTCGTCCAGGTTCACCGTGAGCTCGACGTCCGACCGAGTGAGGTCCACCGTTCGGCGCACTTCGACGCGCTCGTAGAGGGAGTCTCCTTCAAACGAGGCCGAGATGAGAACGAAGCGAATCTCTTCGCCCTCGGGAAACGCGAGGGCTGACCGAAATCGGCCCTCGCGATCACTGGTCACTTCAGTCGAGCTTTGCACGCCATCGAGCCCGTAGCGGACTCCCACATCGAGGGCCCGGTTTCCGAGCGCCTCGCCCCGGTCGTCGCGGAGGGTGCCTACAACCTGCGCCGGGGTAACCGTT
>JBCCZL010001001.1:0-1655 GCA_039187775.1 Myxococcota bacterium | reverse complement strand
CGTCTACGTCGGCCACAACGCGATACCGAAGTGATGATCCGGACACCCGGCCCGATGCCCACGTGGGATCCGATGGAGAGCCCCCCAGCACTGTGCAGGAAGCACTGCTGACCAATCCAGGTCTGATCCCCGATGCGCATCCGGTTCTGGTGGTATCCCTTCAATATCGCGTTGTGGCCGACGTAGACGTTGGCTCCGATCTCGATTTGCTCTGGGTGGAAGACGAGTACCCCGGCCTCGAAGACACAGTCGGAACCGCACTGCGCGAAGTCTTCTTCGCGGAACTGTCCCTCCCCCTGCGTCTTGTGTCGCATACCTCGAGGGTAGCAACTCATTCGACGGATCCCGCAAAAGTGGGTCGAGCCGCCTAAAGTGCCGCGTCCGGGTGAATTGGACTAGGATGAACGAGGGAAATGTCCTTGCCAGGGGGTGTACAAGAGACGGGACTCGGGGGAGTCTTCCTCGTCGTCGGAGGTGGGCCGTTCCAGCTCGGTCTGATCGACGCCGTGAGGGGCCTCGGCTTCCAGGCGCTGGTCGTCGATCAGGACGCGCAAGCTCCCGGGATGAATCGTGCGGACATCGCGCACGCGATTGACGTGTGCGACGTGGACCGCATCGCCGAACTCGGGGCGCGCTATCAGGTCGTGGGTGTTCAGACGGCGGCAAGCGACGTGGCCCTGCCAGCGGTGGCTCATGCCGCCACGCGGCTCGACCTGCCCGGCCTCCCGCTGAGCGCGGTCGATCGTTGCAGGGACAAGCTCCGGGCCTTCGATACGCTCGACGCTTCCGGTGTTGGCGCACCAAGAACCTGGCTGGCTCGTGGCGTCGACGAAGCGGTGGATCGTCAGCGGCGCGAAGGGCTCGGGCAGCTCGTGCTCAAGCCGCGCCGCGGTGCGGGCGGCCGGGGCGTTTCCGTGTGCGCGACGCGACAGGAGATCGAGCGAGCGTTCGCCAAGGCCGAGCGCTACGTCGGGGTCGACGACGGAGGATTGCTCGTTCAGGAGTTCGTCGAGGGGACCTCGATCGGTTTCGAAGGGAGCTTCTATCGCGGCGCGCTCGTGGGCGGGTTCGTCCTCGATGACCAACTGACCCCGGGGTTCGTTTCGCCGGTTGGGCACTCGGTGCCATCGACACTCTCGAGCGACCTCCGTGCACGCATTCATGCGACCACCAAGCGAGTTGCCGAGGCGTTCGGCCTGACCGACGGGCCGGTCAACCTCGACCTCCGACTTCGAGACGGTGAGATCGTAGTCATCGAGATCAATCCCAGACTGGGTGGGAACTCGATTTCCGAGCTCATCCGTTTGGCCTACGGCCTCGACCTCTGTGAAGCGGCCGCCTTGATTGCCGTGGGCAAGAAGCCAGCGCTCGAGCTCGATGGCGTCGAGCCCGTTGCTTCGGCGGCGCGGCTGTTGGTTTCGTCGAAGCGAGGCACGGTGCGGTTCCGCTCACCGCTTCCCGAGTTCTTCCAAGCCTTTTGCGAAGACGGCGAGCCCACGTCGCTCCACGTCGACAACCAGGCGATCCTCGGGCGCGCCCTTTGTCGCGGCGGGTCCTCGACCGACGCGGCTGACCGCGCGCGTGAAGTCTGCCTTGCGGCCAAGCGCGCGGTGGAGGTCGTTTGATGGGCGAGCGACTCAACGTCGACTTCTGGG
>JBCCZL010001000.1:0-1672 GCA_039187775.1 Myxococcota bacterium | reverse complement strand
GATGTCTTGGTAGGCCTCGCCAAGGGCCTCGCCCGTGTCGGGGGCGCCGAGGGCCTGAAGGAGCGTGGTGTTGTACTCGCTCGAGTGGCCAATCATCAGGTAGGTGCGGCCAGCGACCTCTCGGTCGAGCTGCCACGCAGAAACGTCGGCGGCGAACTCCGGCCAGCTCGAGAACTCGGCGGGCGCAACGAGGATGGGCACGTCGGTTCGCGTCGCGAGCGGCTCCCCTGTCTGTTGGCCGCGAATGAAGCGCGTGGTGACGATCTCGTCGATGCCGGCAAACTCGAGCGAGTCGGCCAAGCGTTCGGCTCGAATCACGCCCTCCTCGTTCAGAGGCGGGTCTTCGCCGAGGTTTCTCTCGGCGTGACGAACCACGGAATAGGTGGTGGTTTCGTCGGGAGCCGGGGTGGAATCAACCGCCATCGCGTCACCCGAGCAGGCGGCAGCCAGCGGGATCAAGACAAGCAAGAGTCTCAGTGCCTTATTGGAAGTCATCGCGGGCCACCATGAAATGCCGGCCTCGGTCCGTCTAGCCCACACGACGCATTGCGCGCGAACTTAGCTAGGGATACGAATTTCGTATCGTTGAAATTAGACTCCGATGAGCAAATCCCGAGAGGAATCGACCCATGAGTGACGCAGCGGCCGCCGGAGAATCCCGTCGCGAGAGCGGTGGGCGCCGCGCTACCACGGACGGCTCAGCGCAGCGACCACCTGTTGCGCTGCGGCCCCGCGGCGGACAGCCACCATGTCATGACCCTCAGGTACCTCGCGCAGGCTTGCCGGCCGTACCCGCATCCGCGCGAGAGTCTTCGGAATGGAGAGGAAATCGTATCCGAACTCGTCGAGCAAACGAACGCTCTCACGTTCGCCGAGCGGCTTATCGTTCATGGCGATTTCGAACACCAGAGCGCTTGGCTTGCATCGATCGAAGAACGAGCGTGCGCCGCGCAGCACCTCGGCCTCGAAGCCTTCGACATCCATCTTCACGAGGCGCAGGCGGTCGAACTGTGTCTCCGCGAACAGTTGGTCCAGAGTCTTGACAGGCACCTGCATCGTCTCTCCCAAGGCCGCGACGACGCCCGCGAAGTTGGGCACGAGCGACCCCTTCCCCGCGTGTCCGTGCGGAACGAAAAGATCGAGCGACCCCTCCTCCCGACCGAGGGCGACCCCGTGGACGACGACGTTTCGGGCGCGGTTCTTCTCGATTGCACGCTCGAGGAGCGAACGGGCCTTGGGATTGGGTTCGAACGCGTGGACCGCGCCCGAGGGTCCGACGAGCGACGATAGAATCATGGCCGTGAGGCCGATGTTCGCGCCGATGTCGAGCACCGAATCGCCCGGCGACACGAGCTTTCGGAAAACGGGTAAAGTCGAGTGAAGCGAGCGACTGCTTCTTGCCTGAGAGACGGCACTATGGAAAGCTCGCTGACCGCTGCGGTGTCAGTAAAGGGTGGCGGCTCTTGCGGGCTGTGGCGCACACGTAGCCGATAGCGCGATTGCGGCACGGCGTACCCGATGCCGCTCCAAAGCCAGTGGGGCGCAAGATGGATAGCTGCTATGCTTTGGCCAAGGGGCGACAGGACCCGCTTGACCGACGCGCTGATGTCGGGACTTAAGGGTGCGGGTTGTAGACGCAAAGGGCACCCTCAACCTTCGCCGCTCGAGGCTC
>JBCCZL010000999.1:0-1699 GCA_039187775.1 Myxococcota bacterium | reverse complement strand
GGTGATTTTCGACCCGGTGGCTCGGCCCGGGAGTACTGCGACGAAGAGATTCTTCGGCGGATCAAGCGGCGGACCCTCGCAAAGCTGCGCAATGAAGTGGCCCCGGTCGACCGGGTGGCGATCGCCCGGTTTCTGCCCGCGTGGCACGGGGTGGGCGAGGCTCAGATCGGTGCGGGGCGATTGGAAGAAACTTTGATTCAGCTCGAGGGGTTGCCTTTGAGCTTTCACGAACTTGAAACCGTCATCCTGCCGGCACGTGTGCGCGGGTTTCGGCCTCAGCAGCTGGACGAGCTTGGGGCGATGGGGTGGCTCGTCTGGGTCGGGCATGCGCCGCTTGGAAGTGACGATGGTCGGGTGGCGTTCTATCGGCGCGAACGGGTGGGGCGGTTGCTCGAGCCGCGGGAGGATCCATCGGCGCAGCCGTTCTACGACGAACGGCATCAGAAGATTCTCGAGCGGCTTCGGCAACGGGGCGCGTGCTTCTTTGCTGAGTTTGAAGCGGTTCTTTCGGCGGTTTCGCGGACCGAAGTGCTGGAAGCGCTCTGGGATCTCGTGTGGTCGGGCCAGATCACCAACGACACCTGCCAGTCTCTTCGCTCTCTCCGAAATCGGCAACAGCTCCTTCGACCGCGCCGCGGCCGATCGAAGCCGCTGGTGGCGGGACGGTGGTCGTTGGTCCCCGAACTCCTTATTGACGCGCCGAGCGCAACGGAGCGGGCGCACGCGCGGGCGGTGTCGATGCTCGAGCGATACGGCGTGGTGACCCGAGAAGTGGCGGCGCTTGAGGGGATCGCTGGCGGATTCACGCAGACCTATCGCGTCCTCCGGGCGATGGAGGAAGCGGGGAAGATCCGACGGGGTTACTTTGTCGAAGGGTTGAGCGGGGCGCAGTTCGCATACCCGGGGGCGATCGATCGACTGAGGAGCTTTCGCGATGGAGATCACGCCGACGAAGTCCGAGTGTTGAGTGCAGTGGACCCCGCGAACGCCTACGGTTGGCTCTTGCCCTGGCCCGAATGGGACGGCGAAGGTGGGGTGGGCCCGCGCCGGATCGCGGGGGCAACGTTGGTGACCTGTGGTGGGGAGCCCGTTCTGTTTCTCGATCGAAAGGGAAAACGTCTTCGGACGTTCAAGGGGGTGACCCGAGAGCGATTGCTGCCGGCTGCGAAGGCGTTGATCGAAGTGGCCAAACGCAAGCGAGGAAAGGTCCTTCGCATCGAGCAGATCGACGGCCAGCCCGCGCGCCAATCGCCCCATGCGCCGGTGTTGCGCGAGGCGAGCTTTGGCTCCGATCATCGAGGTCTGACCCTCGAGGCGAATTAGGAGGGTCGATCTTCTGTGTCGCCGACGGGGCGAGTCTCTACGCCCACACTGCGAGGCCGACGATGCGGACCAGCTAACCGCATCGGTCACCAGTCGGCGTGTCCCGCGCCCGAAAGCACCATCCCACGGCCTTCTCCCTGCAGCCGTCCTCGCAGTACCGCTGCGGCGTCTTGCAGTCCGAGGTCCGAGGGAATCCAGCTCTTTCGAACGCGATCCATCGCCTCTGGTGACCGATGCGGGCTAGAGCGGCGATCGGTTTGAATCCTACGGAAACACGGCGCCTTTCACCGTTTGCGCGGCTTACCTCCTCACTTCTCGCTCGAAGTGCCTCAAGCACTCCTCGCTCCGAGGCTGTGGGGGCACTCGCGCATACGGC
>JBCCZL010000998.1:0-1715 GCA_039187775.1 Myxococcota bacterium | reverse complement strand
GTCAGCGTCGGTCTCGTGACGCGGCGGGAGGCGATCGCCGAACGGGCGCTCGACGCGGTGTTTGCCGAGCAGATCGCGAATGTTCCGGAGATGGCGACAGCGCTGGAGCGTGCCACTCCGGAGGGTGAGCTTCGCACCGTCCGGAACTGGTCCTTCGAACTCGAGCGGCGGAGCGGCCCCGGCTTTTATATCGCGGGCGATGCGGCGGCGTTCGTCGATCCGATCCTGTCGTCCGGCGTGATGCTCGCTCACCGGGCCGGACTCTGGGCTGCGAACGCAATCCACACCGAGTGGACGGTGTCCGGGGTCGATCGGGCGGCGCTCCACGCTGCCTACGAAGAACACTACCGCGATGTGGTGGCGGGCTTCGTCCGCATGGCGAGCTGGTGGTACGGCCAAAAGAAGACGGATGTCCGGGAGTGGTGGAGCCTTGCCGCGGAGACGCTGGGATCGGACCAGGCGGACCTCGATGCGTTCATGCGCTTTGTCGCGGGCCGCGCCCACGACTTTCGCTTTCGGCGCCTCGGTTCGGGCTTCGGCTCGCGGGCCTTTGCGGTGTGCATGAACGGGCTCGAGCCATCCGCGGACACCGTCGCGGTCACCGAACCCGACCGAAACCGAACGGTGCTCGGCGGCTTCGATGAGGTCTCGTTCCGAACCTATCTCGGCACGAGCGACGACGATGACCGATTCTATGAGCTTCCGATGCTGCGGTTCCGTCGCGGAAACGACATCTTCGACTACCGACCGCGGGTGGACCGCGCATGGGCGGAGCCGAGCGGCCGATATCGGAAGCGCATGGGACAGCTCCTCGATCTGATCGACGGTCAACGGAGCCTTGGCGAACTGACCCGATGGGCCTGCAATCAGGACCGCGATCGGCGGAGCTATTTGGCAAGGGTTCCGAGCGAGCTCGTGTCGCTGGGCCTCCTCGAGCTCGGACCATCCGTGGTGGCGGCTCCATCGGTGGCTCGCCATGTCCCACTCTTTCCCATCGGCGGGTGGACCGGTCGGCTCGCGCCGTCGGTATTCGAGGGGCAGCGCGTGTTGCTGCAGCATGGCGACGTCACCTACTGTCCGCCGAGCGCTGGTGATGAGCTCGCCCTTGAGAGCGCCGAACTGCTGGCTCTCTGTCGCCGACTCCTCGGGCCTCGAGGTTCGCTCGAAGCGCGGGTTCGCGCCGCCCTGACCCCCGATCCGCCGCGGCCGCTTCGAGACCTCACCAACACCATCGCCCAGGCACTCTGCTTCCACGGGTTTCTTCGCGTCGCGGAGCCCGCGACGGCAGAGCCGGCGAACGCAGAATCGCGCTAGCCCATATACCGAAGCGCCAGGTCTTCGTCCTCGAGGTGACGGGCGATCGCACGCGCACGGCCCTTGGCTCGGTCGCGGGCCTCTCCCTCGAGCACCTGCGCAAGAAGGTTGAGAGCCATCGCGCGGAGGCGGAGCGATCCGCTGTCCCCCGCTTCCTGAACGCTGAGCTCCGCATGGCGCAGTGCCTCAGGGTCATCCCCGAGCATGTGAAGGGACCACCCGATCCCGTTGTGCCGCCGGCATCGAGCAAACGGAGGACCGCTATCCGGGATCGTCTGATATAGCGCCAACGCCGCCGAGTGGTCGGGTTGCCCGCGTCGAGGACGGTTGTGGCGGTAGGCCAGCTGATCGATGTACCGGGCGGTGAGGCACGAATGGTGATCGTCCTCGATCGAGGCGGC
>JBCCZL010000997.1:0-1724 GCA_039187775.1 Myxococcota bacterium | reverse complement strand
CTACGAAGTGATCCGCCGAATCGGTGAGGGCGGAATGGGTCTGGTGTACGAGGGGAAGCACCGCGACATCGACAAGCCGGTCGCGATCAAGGTTCTCCGCGACGACCTTTCCGGCCGACCCGAAGTGGTGGCCCGGTTTCGACAAGAAGCCAAGAGCGCCTCCCGCATCGGACACGAGAACATCGTCAACGTCTCGGACTTCGGCGAGACACAGTTCGGCGCGAGCTACTTCGTCATGGAGCACTTGGAGGGCGAAGACCTGGCCAACGTCCTCGGTCGCGAGGCAACCCTCGACCCCGACCGAACTTGCCGAATCGTGCTTCAGTGCTGTCGCGCTCTCGGAGCCGCTCACGATAAGCGCATCGTTCACCGCGACATCAAGCCAGAGAACATCTTCTTGACCACGCGTGACGACACTCGCGAGTTCGTGAAGATCGTGGACTTCGGTATCGCCAAGATGGGCGACATCGAGACGGAGGGACAGCCAGGCCGCAAGCTTACCAAAACCGGGATGATCTTCGGCACCCCCGAGTACATGTCTCCCGAGCAGGCGGCCGGGAAGCAGCTGGACCACCGCGTCGACATCTACGCACTCGGTATCATTTTGTACGAGTGCTTGGCCGGCACCGTGCCGTTCGTCGGCGACACCTTCATGGGCGTCCTCACGCAGCACCTGTTTGCGACGCCACCTCGCATTCTCGAGAACAACCCGGAGGCTCACGTAAGCCCCGAGCTCGAGCTCGTGATCAACAAGGCGCTCGCCAAGGATCCAAGCGACCGCTACCAGGACACCGCCGAGCTCGCCGAGGCGATCGAGTGCGCCCTCGAGGGCCGACTCAGCGCCGCCACAGCCGAGAGCGTGGCGGTCTCGGATCCGATCGCGCTGATCGAGACCGACCCCGCCCCACCACCGACACGAAAGCGTCGATGGCTGGTCGGCTTGGCCGCGACCGGATTGCTCGCCGTAGCCGGACTCGGAATGGGGCTGGCCACGAGCGGTCCGGGGGCCGAGGCCGGCCAACCGGACCCCTCCCCAGAATTGGAGTCTTCGCATTCGATGGCCGGCGTCCCGGTCGCTCCGAGCGACGGACCGCCGGGGGCGGCCGCTGCGGCACCGACGCTCGTCGATCTGCATGTCGCCAGCAAGCCCGCAGGAGCCGCGGTGGTCCACGCGGACGGGACCGCCGCCTGCGAGGCGACCCCCTGCACGCTCGCCGTGGCCCGCGGGACGCCGCTGGTCTTGCGTGCCAGACTCGGCAAGCGAAGCGGTCGCGCCCGGATCAACCCCACGCAAGAGGAAACCGTGCTCATCGAGCTCAAGGCACCCCGAAAACCAAACCCGAAGCCACGTAAGAGCGCTGAGGCCCGCCCGCGACGCAACGGCAACAGTCCGAACCGCGCGTCCGACCTCAAAGTGCCAGAGTGGGCTCGGTGACCGAGGCAGAGAACAAGACGCGCGTCGATCTCGAGTGGGACCAGCTGGAGCAGGCCGTGGCGGACCGCTGCCAGGGGCCCCTTCGCGAGCGCTTGGTGCTTCCAGTCGCCGACACGTTCGAAGAGACGTCTCGAGCGCTGTCCGAATCGAAAGAGGCGTGGGAACTCCTTCGGCGCGGCGAACCCATTCCGCTCGAAGGCATCCATCGCATCGAGCCTTCTCTTGGCCATCTCGAGCGCGACGGAGTGCTCGACGCGGAGCCCCTGCGCGACATCAAGCTTTCGCTTCG
>JBCCZL010000996.1:0-1742 GCA_039187775.1 Myxococcota bacterium | reverse complement strand
CGTCTAGCGTCAGGGTATCCCGGGCGTCGCGCCACTTGTCCTTGCTCATGTCGAGGATGCGATAGCCGGGCAATCCCTCGGGGCGCTCAACGCCGATCTGGGCGGCGCGGGCGCGAAAGGTGGTGAGGAATTCGTCGACCAAGGCGAGGCGCTGGCGGTAGACGGAGTCGGCAGGTGCTTTCGTCAGGGCGGTGTCGAAGAGTTCGATCGCAGTACGGCTGATTTCCGCATCGGAGGCGAGTCGGGCGTAGTGGAGTTCGCAATGTTCGATGAAGGCCTTCATCTCGGCGGCGGCGGGTCCGTAGAAATCCTCGTAGTATTCGGTGAGGAGGACATCGATGTCCTGGTCGGCATCCCACCAGAAGCGGGAGATGACCCAGGGGTTGAGGTGGGCCATGCCGGGGTGGTGGAGTCCGCCTTTGCCGCTCGAGGTCCAGACGTCCTCACGCCAGACCTCGTCGTGACTGTCCTGGATTCCCCGCGCCGCAATGTGGGGCCAGTATTGGGGACGAAAAGCGCCGCGGTTGGTGAAGGGCGTGTAGTTCAGGGTCACGGAAAGCGGGTTGTTTGTCTTCGCGCTCCATTCGGCTCGGAGTCGGGCCGCTTCCTCGTGGGTGGCAATATCCATCTCGCGGATGGGACGTCCGTTCGTGATCTGGGTCCAGACGTTGTTGGGGAACTTTTCGATCGTGAGCGGTGGGAGTCGGTAGGTGCTGTAGGCTCCGCAGAAGATGCGGTGATCGGGGTGAGTCTTGGCGAGTTCTGCGGCGACGCGGACAACGAAAGACCAGACGTAGTCCGAGGACTGACCCGAGGGGCCACGCTCGGGAGTCATCTGGGGGAGGCATCGCTCGCATTGGCAATGCTGGAAGCCATCGTGTGGCATCACCGAGACATAGGGCACCTCGTAGTGATCAAACATGAGCCGGCAGAAGGCGACCATCTCGTTGAAGAAGCCCTCGGATGAGAGGCAGGCGGTCGCGGTCTTGCGCTGGGTATCGCGAGTTCCGTCCGGGAGCATGCTGTAGTAGTCCGGATTCTTCTCCCGCTGCTCGGGATGTTCGGTGATGTGGCGTTGTCCGTGGTGGAGCACGGCGTACTGGTGGTTCGCTCCGATGCGGAGATACCACATCGCGTCGTCGAGTTCGTTGGAGTTGAGAAGGGGACGACTGATCGAGCGGATCTCGAATTCGGGGATGACAGTGCGATCGACTTCGGGCAGGGCGATGTTCGCATTCGTCGGAACAATTTCTCCGAGCTCCCCTGGCATGTACCAACGCACACCGAGATCGCGAAGGAAGGCATAGACCGCGTTGAGCGAGCCACGGTGATCGTAAGTCCAGATGTCGAGCTGGCGATTGTAGCTTCGATAAAGCCGGGAGCCGATCGGATTCATCCAGGGATGGCCGGCGAGTTCCTCCCACTCGGCCTGCTTTTCGTTTGCCCACTGGCTGTGATGTCGCGCCCACGGTTCGATCGGTTCGAAGTCGAGGTCGTTGCCGATGAGGGCGAGCCAGTCCGGCCCGGACTGGATGCGAAAGGCGTCGCGAGTGAGACCGTCAGCGGTGACGCCGGCAGCGCGAGCCGCGTCACTTTCTCCCACGAAGATGCGGAGGGGGAGAGTCTCAGGAGCCGACGTCGTGATTTCGAGGCGGGCGCCGCTGATTTTTTCGAGGTAGGCCTGGAGTTCCGACGCGGCAAGGCGAGCGGAGCGGGTCGGTTCCTCCGCGGTGATAATGACG
>JBCCZL010000995.1:0-1743 GCA_039187775.1 Myxococcota bacterium | reverse complement strand
GCAGCCAGCGCGCGGGTCAGCTGGAGCTTGTCGTAGGTGGATTGACGCCAGTGGTCGCGATGACGCCGGCCGTCGAACGGCTTGGTGGTGAGATCTCCGAGTGTAAAAAACCGCGTGACTACCGCGAGGAGCGGCGCGTCCGGATCTTCGCTATCGGGATGAGCCCCGTGGGCCACCGCAGGCATCGCGACCGTCGCAAAGCCCTCCGGCGCGGCGAGCTCCGCAAGCTCGACCCCCTGCTCCCGACCCGAACCGAGGCCGTGCCCAAATACGATCGTGGGAAAGGGACGCTGACCGGTCAGCGGAAGCCACACTGTCACGGGGATCTGATACATGGTGGTCGGCTCGGGGTTGTCTCCCACGCGAAGGATCTTGTCGGCGTCACGATAGTCGCCCACCGTGATCGTCACTTCGCAGACTTCAAAGAGCGCCTCGGCCGTGCATGTCGCGGGTCCGTCGAACGCGAAGTCGCGCTCGGCGATCGAAGCGGCCACTCGGATCGAGTCGTCGATCGCGCTCATCACCGGATAGACTGTCAATGCGACGAGGTCCGAACCCGCCTCGATCGCGCCCGCTCCGATCAGGGCATCGATCGTCGCCTGGTCGTCGGCAAATCGAGCGGCCATGGCCGGACTCGCGCGCGCACACGCGTCACCGAACGCCGCGGTCGAAACGTACGCGGCAACTTGGGCCTGATCGGGAAGCGGCTCGAGCGGTAGAAAGATCAGGGTCGTGCCGTCGTCGGCGAGCTCGAGCTCCAAGGGCACGAACTGCGGCTCGGCGAGCGCCATCCCGTTGAGCTCCATGATGAACAACCCCGCCCCGAGGCTTGGATCCTCGACGAGGTCGCCAAGCACCGGAGCCGGCCCGTCGAAACGAAAGTACACCTCCGCGTTCGTGCCAAACCCATCGAGATCGGACAGATCGTCGACAAAGATCGACTCGAAGCCCGCGAGCGTCGTGGAGAGCTCCGGATAGTCGGCGGGAACGTAGTTCAGGCGCACGCCATTCGGGGTCGTCGGGTCCGACACCAGGAGATCGGGCTCGGGCCACCGGGTGATGTCGCCATCGGCCGGATCCCAAAGAAGCGTCGTAGTGCACATCGGCGCCGGTTCCTCGTCATCGGCGCAACCGACGAGGGCGACGCCGAGCCCGAAGAGAACGCCAAGGGGGAAGGGAATCCTTCGCCAGGTCAAGACCGTTTGGGAACGCGAAGCGATCGCGAGCCGTTCCCTCGGGCGATCGGCGGCGCCAGATCCGCATGCGGACGTTGGTCCGCGACTAAGGAGAACTCGTCGAGCTAAGCTGGTTTTCCACGCATTCATACCGATTCACCACTACTTCGTTTCCTCGGGGCGATGCCACCAGAATGGCCTCGCCCGTCCAGATCGCTTTGCTTCGGGGCCCTGCCACACGGTCTGGAAGAAGATGTTCGATCCCCTCTCGCGCACCGCCGAGCGCCTCCGTGTCTCCTGCGAGGAGGAACTTGGGCCGACCAGCTTCGCACTCAACCACGGGCTCCGCCTCGCCAACAATGTTTCGCTCCTGGGCGGCGTCCGCAAGGAGAGCCACGTTCCGGGCGCTCCCACAGGTAGAGAAGAACGCGGCGCTCGAGCCGAAGGGAGACGCCCCGACCGGGGTGCAGCCAGGCATGAGCTCGACCGCCTGCGCATACTGCGGCTCGAACTGAATGGCGTACGCGGTGACGGATCGAGTTCCCGGACTCTGCTCCGAGCGTACGGG
>JBCCZL010000994.1:0-1758 GCA_039187775.1 Myxococcota bacterium | reverse complement strand
CCCCCCCCCCCCCCCCGCCCCCCCCCCCCCGCCCCCAAGCCCACCTCCACCGGCCCGCTGGCAACGCGTTCGCTGTCTTCGCCCATGTGGACGACGCGAAGCGAGCATCCGACCCCAGGCGATGCGAAGAACGGGTGGATTCCCGAGACCACCGCACCCCCGTCCTGCATGTCGATGAGTCGTCCAAAGAACCAGTGGCCGCCGATCTGAACCTCGGCGTGAACCACTTCTTCTTTGCGGTGCCGCTCGACGTGCCTCAGCTCGTTCTGCAGGCGATGATTTCGCACCGACGGCATCGACATCCGCAGCGGGGGCATCGCCTCCTGCGGGCCGAGGGGTCGAATCGGCACCACGTCCGCGGACGGCTGGGGATTGGCGTCGGCTTCGTCGAGCGCGTCGAGGACTTTGAGCTCTTCCGGATCTTCAATTTCTTCCACTTCGATTTCCACCCCGTCGAGCCCAAAGTCGAAGGGCACGCTTTCCGTGAGGACCTCTTTCACCCGCTCTCGGAGCGCTTTGTGGGGAGACAGGTCCTGTCCCAGCAGTGATTTGGCGAGCCGATTGAACTCGGCGACGTCGTAGTCGGCGACCCCCGTCGCGGCGAGCGGAGTGCCGGTGTTGACCGAAGCTCGCACTTTGGAGTTTGAGCGAAAGGCAGCCGCGATGTCGGCTTCGATCGAGAGAAACTTACTGACCATGCCCTTGAGGGCCCAGAGCACGTTTCGATCTTTGTCTTTGGTCAGCATATTGCCGACGATGCTCGCGTTGAACTCGTTCAAGAGCATGCGGAAGACATCGACGATCTCGGCGTCCTCGCCCTCGACGAGGGACAGGAAGGTCTCGACTTTTTCCATGGTGCTGCCGAGCTTGAAGGCCTGCTGGCCGAGCGCCTCACGAATCCGGTCCGACGCGGGGTGCCCGTCGACCGCTCGCTGAAGCCGTCGATAGAGGGCGACCTTGAGGAACCCATAGCCGTTCTGCGCCGAGGTCAGCTCGGGAGTCATCACGACGAGCCGCCGGTCTGCCGCGTTGAACATGTCGACGGTGTAGCTGCTCGTGCCGGCGCCTACGTCGATCACCAAGCAATCGCAGCTGAGGTCACCGATCGCCTGGAGGAGCCGGCGCTTATTGCCGAGCTCGATGTCCGCGGAGCCGAGGACCTCGCAGGTCCCTCCCATGATTCGAAGCCGCGGCACTGGAGTCTCGATCATCGTGTCTTCGAGCGTCGACACGCGGCCATCGATGAAGTCGTTGATGGTCTGCGATGGCCGGAGAATACCGAACAGGGTGTGGAGATTGGCGCCGCCGAGGTCCGCGTCCAGCATCACCACTTCCCGGCCGGCTTTGGCGAGGCTCACCGCGAGGTTCACCGCAACGAAGCTCTTGCCGACGCCGCCTTTGCCGCCGCCCACCGCAAAGGTTCGCTTGTCGGTGACCGCTTTGAGGCCATCCATCGAGACTGATCGCTTGCGCATGCTGCTCCGGTTGCGCCTTCGGCGCGGAAAGTCGGGGACATTCCCTCTGTCCTCTCAACGACCGTTGCCCCGGCGTCTGAAGGGGGAGGCGGAGGGGCCGATCTCAAGCGCCGACGAACAAACCTGGGGAAACGCTAGTCCTTCACCCGCGTGACATTGCTCGCCCTCGCGACGGATCCACCCCCGTCCGCCGCACCGACCGCTTCGCTGCCTCCGAAGTTGGGGTCTAACCAAGGTCCGGAATACATATCGTCGACCCAAATCGGTTTGTCGTAGCCACTGG
>JBCCZL010000993.1:0-1758 GCA_039187775.1 Myxococcota bacterium | reverse complement strand
GTTTTACAGCTAGACGGCCGCAATCAATCATCTTGCTCCTTCACCATCGCCACGACACCAAGTGCGCGGACGATCTGCTCGCCAGCGGCCACCAGTTTCAACATCCACTGGCGACGAAGGACGGCCCAAAGGCCATTCGAGGAGAGCATCGCGGTCCGGGCTGCCGAGATCGGACCCGAGGGCCGGCAACAACCCGGAACGAACTTCGGGGCGGGGGTACTGGTCGTTAGTCGCTCGAAGGAAGCAGGTCGTACAGCTCCGGCGCGACCTTCTCGCCGTAGAGCGCGAGCCGATCGCCGTCTTCGAAGTCGAGCACGACCAAGACCTTACCCCCCGGGCCGGCGAGCACGGAGTACGACGCCTTGGGCGAGGTCATCGGCAGGTTCTCCCCGGCGGTCGCCACCGATGCTTGGCCCCTGCGCTTTAGCTTCAACCGCATTCCCTCCACCGGGAGCTCGGTAGGAACCGACCCCTCAGGAACCGCATCGGTCTCTTTGCAGAACGCGACGCTATCGGCGTGCTCGTCAAGCTGTACGACATAGTCCGCGCGAAGCGCCCCCGGTGTAGGAAACACCACGAGGACAAATCCTTCTTCGTCGACAAACAGCTCGCCAGAGAGCCAGAACTCGGTGTCGGCGTAGAGGAGCACATCGCCGATTCGAAGCCCTCGCGGATCCGCATGTCGGGTCGACTTCTTTTCGCGGCGCGGTTTCGAAGGGTGCTTCGGTGCTGCGTTGGCAGCGTGGGATGACCGCTCCCCTGAGCCTTCAGCGGGGAGCGCGCCGGTCGTTCCTTCCCGGCGTCGGCGAAGGGTTCGGAGAGTTACCACCCCAAGGGCGACCAAGCCTGCACCAATTGCCAGTTCGACGATCATCGGAAGCTCAAAGAATCCCTTGAGCCGTCGTTTCACCGAAAAGAGGGCGCCGAGTCAACCTGTTAGGGCACCTGGAAGAAAAGAGGACGCATGTCGGCAGTGGCGGTGGGTGAATATTCGGAGGAGCGCTCTCAAGCGATGCGCTATGCGATCCTGCGAGCGGGCACTTCACCCACTCTCTATTGGGACGCAGACGATGCCATGGCAGAGCTTCCCGAAGCTGCTCCCCCGAAATGTATATTTCTTGACTCGAGAACGGTGGAAGTTGAGCCATTTGTGGCGTGGCTCCGGGGTCAGCCTCGCCTGTTCACCGTCCCTGTCGTGGTGATGGTGGCGCGCGTCTGTGATGACAGCTTCAACGAATGTCACGCGGCTGGCGCCGATGACGTGATCGACATGAACGACGAAGACGGCATCACTCGCCGGCTCCAGGCCCTCTCGGGGTTTGACCCGAAGGTCCGCCCTCCGGCGAATCGAGGCCGAGCGGTGATCGGCTGTCCCGACGAGGCACGGCGCCGCATTCTCGGGCGTATTCTCCGAGTCGGAGGATTCGACGTAGGATTCGCGGCCACCGCGGAGGAGCTCGTCGATCAGTCGGCTGCGGGGGAGCCTGCGCTCCTCGTGCTCAGCGACAACCTGCCCCAGGTGCCGGTGCTGGTGGAGAAGGCTCGCTCCGCGGTGGGAACCGAGGTCCCATCGGTGGTGCTGGCATCGCGCCGCCGATGTGGGGAGTTGCTGCCGAAGCTTCGCACGCTTCGTTCGGCCATCCCGTCACCTGAACACCGTCCACCCGACAACCTCCTCTTCCTGGCCAACGAACTTCTCAATCAAGACGCGACCAATCAGCGCGATTCCGCGCGACTCCTTCGTTCCGCGGTGTGCAG
>JBCCZL010000992.1:0-1760 GCA_039187775.1 Myxococcota bacterium | reverse complement strand
GGGAGTCTCCGTCGTCACATCGAAGCGGGATCCGTTCCACTGAAAGGACCGGGCGCTCACCGCGCCCCACGGTAACAGGATCGGTTGTAGCCCCTGCGGCGGCGCCTCCCGGTAGTTTTCCTCCGAAAGGCCCCGCGAGGCCCCGACGGTCACCGTGATGGTCGGCGCACGGCCACGCGCCGGCCGGACGCGGAGCGAGTTCTCCACGAACCCGTGCGAGGTCTCCTTTCGAATCTCGATTCCGAGGGCTGGCTCAATGCGCTCTCGGTCGAAGCGATACGCTTGCCAGAGCCGTCGAGAGCCAAGCTCGTTCGACTGCCGGAGCTTCACCTGAAGCTCGCCAAGGCCATCGGCGGTGAGGTCGCCAAGCGACGCTTCGGAGATGTCGCCGGGGCCGATCACCGGAAGCTCAAAGAAGTCGAAGGCTGATCCATTCCGGTATCCGGGACCCATCACCACGACGTAGCGGTCGACGAGCACCACGCGCTCCGGTCGTCGATCGCCCGCCACGTTGCCCACCAGATCGAACCTCGGACGCACGCCCCGAAGATCGCGGCTCCGAAGAAACGAGCGGAGCATCGCATCGGCGCCCCCGGTCGCTTCGATTTCGGGCAATCGGTCGAGCCGCGCGGGATGCACTTCCGCGGACGCGAGTTCCTGTTCGACCTCCGGTCGTGCCTCGCGGTCGACGTCCCGAAGACGAATCGCCACCCGCCCCGACTGCCACCGTTCCGCACCACCGACAAGGCTCCACGGGACGAACGCCTCCAGCGCATACCCCCCCTCGAGCGGTCCCTCGACGACCCGGATGCTTCGAGCAGGGCGGGGGGAGCCGCCCACCGCCGAGGTTGCCCCGGAGGACGCCTGCCGACCTGGAGTTCCGGCGTGAAGCCACACATCGGTCCCTCGAAGCCGCGGCCCCAGAGGCACCGCGAAGGTCACGATGATCGCGTCTTCGCGAGCACCAGGCCGACGCGTGCGCACGTGCCGTTCATCGCGCACTCGAGCGCCAAGGTAGAATCCACGGGCGTCGTAGAGGAACGCATATTCGAGCGCCGCATCATCGCCGGATCCGAGACGGAGAAACCGGATCCCTCGCCAGTCACGAAGTGCCCCGTCGATGCGCACTCCGTTTTCGGCAACCTCTTGAAACGGAATGCGCTGGGCCTCGGCTTCCGATGGCACTCCGACGACCGCTCCCGCCACGAGGAGTCCAACCCCGAAGGCCGCCAGAGGGCAGCTGACCGACCGGAATCCAGCAAGAATCAGGCTGCGCATGGCCCTTTGGTACCAAGGCTCGGCGCGGAGGGAAACCAGCACCTCTCTTCGACGCCGGAAAGGCTCAAAAGTTCACCGGACCGCGGGAAGCCTGACTTTGACCTTTCGCGGTTCGCCGGCCAGGGCGAGCTGACCGCACGCCGCCGCGATATCGTCTCCTCGCTGGGTCCGGACGAAGGTCGGGACGTGGAGTTCAAGGAGCCGATCTTGAAAGGCCTGGACGGTTTCACGAGGGGGGGCATCCAGCGGGGAATCCGCGACCGGATTCATCGGGATCAGGTTCACCTTCGCGGGAATACTGGCAAGCAGCTTCGCCAACGCTTCGGCCTCGGCTCGAGAGTCGTTCACTCCGCGAATCAGCGTGTACTCGATCGTGATCCTTCTCCGCGGCGGCATCGGGTACGCCCGGAGCGCGGACATCAGCGAGGCGAGTGGGTACTTCCGGTTGATCGGCATAATGGCCGAGCGGCGCGCATCGTCGG
>JBCCZL010000991.1:0-1776 GCA_039187775.1 Myxococcota bacterium | reverse complement strand
CAGTGGGCAAGCACCACCACGAGGTCGTGGTCGGCGGTGGCCTCGGCCACCCGATCGAGGAGCTCCGGGCAGTCCGCTTCCGGGGCCACAAACGGCGGAACTAGGATGAGATCATCGAGCGCCACATTCCGCCGAGTGGTAAACGCAACGAATCCGATCCGATAACCGTTCCTTTCCAGCGTTTCGACTCGAACCGCATCCGTGGGTTGGGAAGCGCCGACCGGTGCAATGCCGAGCTCCCGAAGGATTCGGGGAGACTCGCGCTGACCCTCCTCCCGAAGGTCATAGAAGTGATTGTTGGCCAGCGATGCGACCGCGACGCCCGCCGGAACAAGATGCGCGGCGACCATCGCGCGACTCGCGCCGAACCGGTTGTCTGCCTCGGGAAGCGGGGAGCGACGGGGAAGGCTCTCGACCACCGGCGTTTCGAGATTGATGACAAGAAGGTCGGAACGGAGCGCCGGCCGGACTTCGCGGAGGTAGTCGAAGCGCTGTTCGGGATCGATCGGGTCGAACCAAGGGTCCCGGTAGCGCCCGAAGATCACGTCTCCGACGAACGTCAGCTCGAGCCGTCGAGGAACGTGATCGCCGGCCCCGCCGGGCGCCTCGGAGGCGATTGCGGGCGACGGATCTTCACGGGACGAACAGCCGAGGCACGCGACTAGCAGCACCCCGAGGAGCCGGCAAAAGTGGCAAAAGATGCGACCATAATAAGGCAAAGATGGCTTCTTCGGAGCTTTTTCGGCATCGGTGGACCGACCGTCGTCTCTGGACTATGAACTCCCGATGTCGACGGCCCTCTCTCTCGAGAGTCAGAAGCTCGCTATGGAGCTCCACTCGGTCCTTTCCGAGCTCGATCCCGCCCGCTGGAAAGAAAGCAACGCCAGCCTGCTTCGACAGCGGCTCGGTGCGGTGGAAGCCCAAGCGGCGAACCTGGCCCGCAGTGCTGCGAACGTCGACCGTGATACCGCCAATGACCGCGATGCCGCAAACGTCCGCCGCGATGCCGCAAACGTCGGCCGCGATGCCGCAAACGTCCGCCGCGATGCTGCAAACGTTGGTTCCGATGCCGCGAACGCTGAGGGCAGTGCCGCGACGAGGAACGAGCGACGTGTCCTTCACGGCGACCCGCCGGCGGCCACTCGCCTCCGCGATGGCCTGTTCGATCTCCGCGAAGCGCTCCGCCAAGCCCCGGGCGATGAGGACTCCTCCGGCACCATGACCGAGCGCTGGATGGCGTTCCGTCAGACCATGATCCCGCACTACGAGGCGATCCAGGACGGCCTTCGGGACTACGCGATTCACGTCCCGAGCCTCCGACCGACGAACCATGCGCGAAACGTGTTTCATGTCGCCTCGGCCCTCGGGTGCATGGCGATTCTCGAAGCGCTGCCCAACATGACCTGGGCGATGGCGATCACCGTTCCCATCGCGGTCTGGGCCTGGTCGATGGAGCTTCTTCGACCGACGCGGCCGCGGCTGAACGCTTTTTTTATGGGGCTCTTCGGTCGCCTAGCCCATCCGCACGAGCACACCCGGGTCAACTCCGCCACCTGGTACATCACGGCGCTCGCGGCGCTGGCCCTCTTCACCACTAAGGAAACCGCGGCGCTCGGACTCGTGGTACTCGGCCTCGGCGACCCCACCGCCGCACTGATCGGCCGGCGATTTGGCCGCATTCGTTTGATCCACGGTCGGACCCTCGAGGGCACGCTCGCGTTTGTAATCGTTGCGGCCGCGGGCGGGGTGGCGGTGCTGCGTCTTCTCCACCCCGAT
>JBCCZL010000990.1:0-1777 GCA_039187775.1 Myxococcota bacterium | reverse complement strand
GAGAGGGGTGGCTTCGGGATTCATGGATGAGGAGTGCGAACGCAACAAAACTAAACCAATCAGTATCTAGGATCATAGAGACCAATTGGTCAATGTCAGCGTAGTGCTCAAATATAGGCAAAATTTGCCTTGCTGAGCGCTGTCGTCGACCTTAGAGCATTTGTCATGCTGAACCGATCGGTTTACTTGCTCCTGCTCGCCGCAGGCTGCGGAGACCCTACCATCGAGTCCGAGCCCCCACCTCGGCCCATCGCCTGGTCCGAGGCGGTCCCTGCCAACTCCGTCACCACGCGGCGCCTCAGCGGCGTGGTGCAGGCCATCGAGTCGGCGCCGCTCAGCTTCGAAGTCGGCGGTCGCGTCGCGAGCGTGGAGGTCGACCTCGGCGAGCGTTTCAGCGCGAATCAGCCCCTCGCCCGCCTCGACCGGCGCACCTTTCGTCTCGAGGCCGCGCGGCGACGGGCCGAGCTGGTGCAGGCCGAGGCCACCCGAGTGGAAGCGAACGCGCAGCTTCGGAGGGCCGAGGCAATGTTCGCGACCCAGGCGATCTCTGCGGCCGACTACGATCGGGCTCGAGCCTCCGCCGACGTCGCCATTGGACGGGTGGATCTCGGTCAAGCCTCGGTCGACCTGGCCCGCAAGAACCTCTCCGACACCATCCTCCGCGCGCCCTTCGACGGAGTGGTCACCATCCGGCAGGTCGAGCCGTCACAACGGGTGCAGCCCGGTCAGATGGTGTTCGAGGTCCAGAGCGTGGAAGCGGGCCTCGAGGTGCTGCTCCAGGTTCCCGAAACGCTCATTGGAGGGTTTGAAGTCGGCTCGGTTCATTCGGTGGCCATCCCCGCCCTTCCCGGCGGGGACCATCCCGCTCGCGTCCGAGAGATCGGGGCCGCTGCTCAGACTTCGAACGCGTTTCCCGTGACCCTCGCGCTCGAGGGCGACCTCGCGGGAGTGCGTCCCGGCATGACCGCCGAAGCGCAGCTCTCGTTTGCTTCGGGAGGGACGGACGACCGCTGGGTGGCCGTGCCGGTAGATGCGATCTTGCCGTGGGAAGGGCAAGGCCACGTCGCGTACGTGTACGACCGCGAGACGGAGACGGTTCGTCGCCGACCGGTGGAACTCGCGACCACGCGGGGAGACCAAGCGTTCGTAGCGACGGGGCTCGCCGTCGGCGATGTGGTCGCATCGCGAGGCACCGCGTTCCTCGCCGATGATCAGCCGGTTACGCTCCTCGCGGTCGGCTACGCCCGCTACAACCCCTAGGCACGATCGCCATGAATCTGTCTGTTCTCGCGCATCGCTACCGGCCGGTCGTCTACTTCGCCACGCTGATCGCGATGGTTGGCGGGGTGGTCGCCTACTTCACGCTCCCCGCCCAGGAAGACCCGTCGATCACGGTCCGCGAAGCGGTGGTGACCACTCGCTATCCCGGACTCTCCGCCGAGCGCATGGAGCTTCTCGTGACCAAGCACCTCGAAGAGGCGGTGCGGCGGATTCCCGAGGTCAAAGAGATTCGCTCCACGACCAGTCCGGGGCTTTCGGTGATCCACGTGGTGATCGCCGATAAGTACTTCGAGCTCGACCAAATCTGGGACGAGCTTCGGGAACAGGTCGAAGACGCGAGCGCGGGGCTGCCGTCGGGGGCCACCCCGCCGGTGATCAACGACGATTTTGGCGATGTCGCAGTCGTCACCGCGGCGCTCACTTCGAGCGACTTTCCCATGCGCGATGCCAGCGAGATGGCGGAACATGTGCGCGACCAGCTCTATGCGGTCGAGGG
>JBCCZL010000989.1:0-1789 GCA_039187775.1 Myxococcota bacterium | reverse complement strand
CACGGCGTCAGCCGAAGATTCGATGGCGGTCGCGTTCGAGGAGTCGCAGACCCAACCTCGTCGCGGAGCTGCGCTTTCGCCTTGTTCGGCCCCGAAACTCGCGCCACACCGTCGGCCATGAGTGATGTAAGCGTTCGAGGTTGTTGTCGCGTGTTGGTGGTTTTGTTTTACGCTGCCGTCGCGGCCGTGGGGTGCGGTGACTCGGTCGACAACGGAGGGACCGGCGGTTCTGGAGGAGGCACCGGCGGAACCGGAGGTTCAGCCGGCACCGGGGGGACTGGCGGCGTCGCGGGCAGTGGCGGGGCGCCGTCGTCGGCCTCGATCGTGTTCGTCACCGAGGCCGTTCAAAACGGGGCGCTCGGGGGCATCCAAGTCGCAGACCGCCTTTGTCAGACTGAAGCCGACCTGGCCGGCGTGGACGGAACCTTTGCCGTCTGGCTTTCCACGACGGATTCATCGGTGGCCGACCGCCTGGTCCAGTCCTCGGGGCCCTATACGCTCGTCGACGGGACGCTCATCGCGAACGACTGGCAGGACCTCCTAGACGGTACGATCCAAGCACCGATCAACCTCGACGCCAGCGGGACTCAGCGCGGCGGAGACGTCTGGACCGGAACCCTCGCAACCGGCGAGTCGTTCGCCGGCGGCGATTGCGAGGGCTTCACGGAGGGCACGATGGGAGTCTCGCAGTGTGGTTCGACGGCCAGCGCCGGCTCCGCGTGGACCGAAGCCAGCACGCCCTCCTGTAGCACGCAACTACGGCTCTACTGCTTCGAGCAGTAGGGCGCGAGCTCGACCCGACGCGTCGAGTCATGCGGGTCCGCCTATGCCCTCCTCAGGGTGTCGCGCGCTCGGCACGGATCCGCGTCGTGTCCCCTTTGGGTACCGCCGCGATCATACGCTGTGTGTAGGGCTCCTGCGGGTGGCGGTAGATCTCGTCTGCAGGCCCCTGTTCCACGATCTTTCCGTCCTTCATGACGGCCAGCGTGTCCGAGATGGACTTCACCACCGAGAGGTCGTGGCTGATGAAGATGTAGGTGAGGTGACGCCGCTCCTGAAGTTCCTTGAGCACGTTGAGCACCTGGGCTTGCACCGAGACGTCGAGCGCGCTCACCGACTCGTCGCACACGATGAACTCGGGCTCCACGGCGAGTGCGCGAGCGATGCAGATTCGCTGTCGCTGCCCCCCGGAGAACTCGTGGGGGTAGCGGTCGAGGTGACTTGAGTGAAGCCCGACCTCCTCGAGAAGGGAAACCGCGCGTTCCAAGCGCTCCGACTTCGTCGAGAAGAGCCCGTGCACCATCATCGGTTCTTGAATGGCGGCGCTGACGGTCATCCGCGGGTTCAGCGACGAGTACGGATCCTGAAAGATGATCTGAATTCGCTGGCGGAGTGCGCGAAGCTCCCGGTTCGGAATCTGCTGCAGATCGATGCCGTCATAGAACGTCGTGCCCTCCACATGGACGCCAGAGTTCCGGTCGATGAGCCGAAGCAGCGCGCGCCCAGTAGTGGTCTTCCCGCAGCCGGACTCGCCGACGAGCCCAAGCGTTTGACCCCGGTAGACGTCGAAGCTGACGCCATCGACGGCCCGCACCCAGTCTCTTCCCCCAGTGAGCGACCCTTTGCGAATCGGAAAGTGCACTTTCAGATCTTCGACGCGGAGCAGCGGTCCGTGCTCCGTATCGATCTCTCTCGGCGATCCCTTCGTCTTCATTGCGTCGAGTTCCGCCTTCGATACCGGCTTCTCCTCGATGATGAGGTTGCCCTCACCCTCGAAGCGCCAGTCCAT
>JBCCZL010000988.1:0-1809 GCA_039187775.1 Myxococcota bacterium | reverse complement strand
GGGAAACCCGCACTGCCGGTTTCGACGACCCAGCCTGCGCGCGGGGGCCTGCTACTGTTGGCCGGCCTGGATGCCGCGCTGATTTCCGAGGGTTTCCCCGTCGACGTCCGTGCTGAACAGAGGAATGCCAAAAAGAACCATGAGGCTAACGACGATGCCGATTGCCCCAACGATGATGGCCCCTTTTACAACGGGACTCGAATCAGACCAAAAACCCATGCGAGATCGCCTCCTTACGGTGACCAGCAGATTAGAGAACTTAATCCCGACGGGTCAACAAACTTCTGAACCGTCTACCTTCATTATTTCGCGTTTGCTGTTGGCGGGCGGCGACGCAAGCGCACGAAACACCGCGCATGAAAGACCGCAATGAAGGACCGCAATGAAAGACCACAAGTGAGAGACCCTGCGTGATGAAAGACACCGCGCGATTGGTCGACGCGTACGCACGCGCCCTCGTTCGAACCCGATTGTTCGAGGGGACCCCGCTGTCCGCGGTCCCGAAGGTTGCACGGCACGTGCTGCGTGGGAACCCGGGACCGTCGACGATCTTTCGCATCCACGCGACGATTCGCGGCGACCAAGTGGCGGCGGTGTGCCGGGGCCGTCGCATCACGTATCAGGAGCTCGACACACGGATCGACCGACTCGCCGCCGGCCTCCAGCGTGTTCTCGACATCCGGTCGGGCCACGCGGTGGTCCTGATGTTGGAAAACCGGCTCGAGCTTCTCGAAAGCCAAGTCGCCCTGAGCCGGCTCGGCGCCGCCGCGGTGCCGGTGTCCTATCGCAGTCGGCCAGAAGAGCTAGCGTACCTGCTTCACGACTCGGAGGCCCGCGCCTGCATTACCGAGCGGACGCTCCTTTCGGTGGCCCGATCCGCCGCAATCCACTCTGGAGTGCTCGATGAATCCGCCATCGTGACGGTAGGTTCAGGGGACGCCGGAGCGGGAGTGGAGCAACTGGAAGATCAAATCGCGCCCGACCTGAACCGGCAGCCGCTTCGCTATGAGGACCTTCTCTCGCCGGAGCATCGGTCTCGGTGCACGGGCCAAGGTGTCCCTTTCCAGAACACGGATGCCGACCCCGGACGCGTGATCATCTACACAAGCGGCACGACCGGAAAGCCCAAGGGCGCCGTCCGAGAGTTTCCCCGAAGCGGCCAAGAGGGGATCCTGCGATTTCTTGCCGAGGCTCCGCTCCGCACCGGAGAGCGCCATCTCACGGTCTGTCCGATGTACCACTCGACGGCTTACGCATTTACGTCGTTCGCCATGCTCCTTGGAGGCACCGTCGTCATCAAATCCCGCTTCGATCCCGAGGACGTGCTCGAGACGATCATGCGCGAAGGAATTCAGAGCTGCGCGCTGGTTCCGACGATGCTCTATCGCCTCGTATCTCTACCAGAAAGAATCCGAAGCCGCTACGACACCCGAACGCTTCGCGGCGTCTTCACCGCCGGGGCGCCGCTGTCCGGCACGCTCGCGCGCGAGTTCATCGATAGCTTCGGACCGGTGCTCTACAACCTGTTTGGCTCCACCGAAACTGGGCTCAACACGTTGGCGACCCCTGAGGAGCTCCTCCGCTCACCGGGAACCATCGGGCACCCGATCCGAGGCAACGAATTTCGGCTCCTCGACTCTGGTGGCCGCCCGGTCGGACCCGGCGAGGTTGGCGAGCTCTACATTCGCAACTCGATGCTCGTTTCCGGCTACCACCGAAACCCCGAGGCGACGGCGGCAAGCATGCGCGATGGGTTTTTCAGCGTTGGCGACCTCGCGCGACAAGACCGGCACGGGCTCTTTCATCTCG
>JBCCZL010000987.1:0-1826 GCA_039187775.1 Myxococcota bacterium | reverse complement strand
TCTCGCCCGGGGCCTTGGCGTGGACTTCCACCATGAGACCGACGTGCACACGATCACCCTTCGGCGCGGAAAGGTGGTCGGAGTGATGTCGGAGCGAGGTCACCACCCGGCGGAGATCGTCGTATTCAACGGGGACATCTCTGCCCTCGCACAGGGACTCCTCGGGCGGGGTGCGGCGCGCGGAAACAGCGAAACTCCCCGCGACGGCCGATCCCTGTCGGCGGTGACGTGGGCGATGGAAGCGCAGCCCGAGGGGGTTGAACTTCTACACCACAACGTGTTTTTTTCCGCCAACTATCCGGCGGAGTTCGACTCCCTCCTTCGTCACGGACGCGTGCCGACCGAACCCACGGTCTACATCTGCGCGCAAGACCGGGCGGAGGAGAGCCTCGGAACAACGCCTGAACTCGAGCGGCTCCTCGTGCTAGTAAACGCTCCCCCGAACGGCGACGAGCCGCACCGATGGGGTGAAGCGGAAAGAACCCAATGCACGATCGCCATGGCGAACATTCTTCGACGCGCCGGTCTCCGACTGAAATCGGAAGCCTCGATCCAGACCACGCCGGTCGAGTTTCACCGCCTCTTTCCCGCGACCGGGGGCGCGCTCTATGGCCCACGATCGAAAGGGAGCCGCTCGGTGCTCGCCCGAACGGGCGCGAGCACCAGAGTCCGCGGCCTCTATCTGGCCGGGGGGAGCGTCCACCCGGGAGCCGGCGTTCCGATGGCCGCCTTGAGCGGTCGACTAGCCGCCGAGCGGATCCTCGAGGACCAAGGTTTGACCGGCCGATTCCGCCGGGCGGCTACCAGTGGCACTACCTAGACGCGGTCAGCGACGACCAAAACCTCGCGATCGTCATCATCGCCATGATCGGCAACCCGTTCTCCCCCGGGTACGCGAAGGCCCGCCGGCGAGGCATCGCCGACGCGCTGCACTTCTCTGCCATGAACGTTGCGGTGTATCGGCGGAAAAGACGCGCGGTGTGGGCGCTCGACGAGCAACCAATTCGGCGCACCGGTCGAGGAGCGTGTGGCCTTGCGATTGGACGCAGCACCATGCGGTGGGAGGACGAGCGACTGGTGGTGAATCTCGATGAGCGGACCACCCCACTCGGCTCACCGTTTCGTTGGCCGCTCCGGGGCCGAGTGGTCCTCTCTCCAGAAGCGGCGCCGGGACTGGACCTCGCCATCGACGCGAACGGCGTGCACCGCTGGTGGCCGATCGCTCCGCGCGCGCGCGTTCAGGTCGAGCTCACGCGACCCGCCGTTCGTTTTTCCGGACACGGCTACCACGATGCAAACGCCGGGGCGGGCCCCCTCGAAGACAGCTTTCGTCGCTGGAGCTGGTCTCGGGCCCGTACGTCGAAGGGCGCGATCCTGACCTACGACGTAACGCCACAGGAGGGCGTCGGCGAAAGCCACGCGTTTTCTGTGCGGGATGACCAGGTCACTCCCCTGGAAGGCGCCGGTCCGGTGTCTCTCGGCCGATCCCGATGGAATCTCCCCCGAATCGCACGAGTGGATGACGGCCATCGGGCCGGGATCGTACGGCGTCTCGAAGACGGACCGTTCTACAACCGATCGCTGATCGAAACTCGCCTGGGCGGCCAGCCGCTCCTCGCGATGCACGAGACGCTCGACGCCGAACGACTGCGCCGTCGCTGGGTCCAGTTCTGCGTAGGTTATCGAATGCACCGCCACGACTAGCGCTCATCTAGATGAGCTCTAATCGAAGACCCGGCCAGAGCTGGTGGCGGTCGAAGGAACGGGATCAGGCGTTTGCACGGCGCGCTAAGAACCGATCGTAGTCCTCGAGAAATGCGTCCGGG
>JBCCZL010000986.1:0-1829 GCA_039187775.1 Myxococcota bacterium | reverse complement strand
GCGCGAGGTGCCGGAGATTGAGCACATTGCCGAACATGCCCGCCACGAGGAAGAACGGAGTCTTTTCGCCGCCCTCGCCGGGATGCATGCTCACGAGGTGGGTGTAGCGGCGCCGGGGTTCCGCTTTCTTCTCCGCCGCGTCGGGCGTTCCGATCTCGCCTTCGATCAGCGCCGCGCAGGCCTCGATGGTGGGAGCCTCGAAAAGCACCGAGATCGGAAAGTCGGTTTGGTACGCCTTCTTGATCTTCGAGAACAGGCGGACCGCGATGAGCGAATGGCCCCCAAGGTCAAAGAAGCTATCCCGGATCCCCACTTGGTCGACGCCGAGGAGCTCCTCCCAGAAACCGACCAACGTGCGCTCGATGTCGTTGCGCGCCTCCACGAACTCGCTGTCGAGATTGGGCCGCGCGAACTTTGTCCCCTCGTCCGGGGATACCAGGCTTTGGTCGGCCTGCCGAACGAGCTCCTCGAGGGCGATCGAGCTCACGACGACCACCGGCGGAGTGTCCGGCCTTAGCAGCCGAAGGAGCGCGTCCCCGCCTTCCGACGGTCGAATGCCCTGTTCTAGATTGCGCTTGAGCTGAAGCTCGGCCGGCGAAAGCGGTTGGGCGTCCGCGGTGAGCTCGACGTCCGATAGGGACGGCTTCCCGGCCACCGCAAAATCAACGTCGCCTTCGATCTTCTTGATCGAAAAACCTTCGATGTCGACGAGCACTCGGCCGTCACCGTCTGCGAGGGTGACATCGAACGTTGCGAAGCCGGTGTCCGCGCGATTCTGATCCGAACGAACCCACGCGTAGACCTTCTGGGGAAGCCGGCCGCTCACCCGAATCCGATCGTAACTCACCGGCACCCAGATATTCGCGGCCTCGTAGCCTTCGATCAGCTCCATCGCGAAACCGGTCGCGTAGTCGAGCATCGCCGGGTGGAGCTCGAAGTCGTCGAGGTCTGACACGAACGATGCCGAAAGCTCGACCTCCCCGAGGGCCTCGTCGGAGCCGTAGTGGGCCGCCCGAAGGACCCGCCAGCGCGGCCCGAAACGGAGGTGCTTTTCCTGTGGCGAGCGAATGCCGGAGTCATCTCGGTCGACCCGGGTGGCGCGCGCTCGAACCGCCTCGAGATCGATGGGCTTCGGTGGGTCGAAGGGAGCGAGCGACACCTGGGCCATCGCGTGGAGCTGGGTCCCTTCCACCCCGTCGACCTCGACCCTGCTCCGGACTTCGATGCCGAAGCCACGTTCGGTCTCGTTCAGCCGAACTTGCGCCTCTACATCGGATCCGTCGTCGACCTGAAGCGGCCGAATGAAATAGAGATCGCGAACCTCGTAGGCGCCAGCCTCGTTGCTTGCTCGAAGCGCCGCGTGAACAAGCTCGATATAGCCGGTGCCCGGAACTAAGGCGTGGCCCGCGAGGGTCCGGTGTTCGTCAAGGAGCCAGGCCTCGGTCGTGAGCGGCATCGTCAGCACTTGTCGTCCGCGCTCGTCGCGGTAGCGCTCGTCAAAAAGCGGGTAGGCGACCGTCTCAGGAGCGGCCTTGGTGCCTTCGGGGCCGAACGCTTCGGCCGCCATCCCGACTTGACTCCAAATTCCCCAGTTTACTGCGGTGATGTTCTTGCCGCGCTCTCGATGCGAAGTGGCGAATGCGTTGAGAAACGCGTTGGCGGCAACGTAGTCGACCTGACCGGCGGGCGCGGTGGCGGTCGAGGTTGAAGAAAAGAGAATGTGAAACGCGCGGTCCTCCCCCAGGAGCTGATCGAGAATCTGGGTGCCGTGAATCTTCGGTGCGAAGACCTGCTCCACGTCGGCCTGGGTCTTGAGTGCTAGCAAGTTG
>JBCCZL010000985.1:0-1830 GCA_039187775.1 Myxococcota bacterium | reverse complement strand
GTTCTCGCGTAATCAACCAACGCGGCTCTTTGGAGGACTTCCCCCATGCTGGACCTTACTCGTCGTCGACTGCTCGCCGGATTGGCCACTGGCGCCGGAGCGCACCTTCTTCACCCGTTCGCGGATCGACTTCTATCGGAGGCTCGGGGCCAGGCACCCACGGCCAAGCGATTCGTTCTGATCCTCGGCGGGAACGGTTGGTACGAGGAGCACTACGAGACCACCGTCCGGTCGGAGACCGACTGGGACTTGCCGGGTGCGCTCGAACCGCTCGCCGCGTACCGCGACAAGCTCACCGTGCTCGAGCGGTTTTACAATCCGGTCGACAAAGGACTTCATTCGAACCGCTGGGCCTCCACTACCTTTGCGCCTGCGCCGGACCCAAAGAAACAGCTCCCCGGAGGGCCGTCGATCGACCGTGCGATCGCTCAGCACATCGGCTCGGGGACCGCGTTTTCATCCATCAACCTGACGCACTACGAACGCGTCCCGTTTAGGGTCCCCAATCTCTCCGCCGACGCCGAAGGAGCGCCGTACCCGGTATTTTGGAATCCGGTCGAGGCATACACGGAAATTCTCGGCGGCATCGGTGACGAAGCGGCGGCCGAAACCCAGGTGAGACTCGCGCAGGATCGGAGCCTGCTCGACTCCATGGCGGAGGATACGACCCGCCTCCGCTCCCGACTGGCGGGTCGCGAGGTCGAGAAAATGGACCAGTACGTCGAGAGCATTCGATCCCTCGAGATACAGCTCGCAAGCCTTGCCGCGGCGGGCGGTGCATCCTGTGCGCCCTTTGCACTCGGTCCCCGGCTCGGGGACCGCGACTACTCCGTCGCCCACTGTCGGCAAGACGTCATCGAGGCGCACTTGGACATCATCGCCACATCCTTCGCCTGCGGCCTCACGCGCGTCGCGGCGCTCGATGTACTCGCGCCGTCGACTCAGAGCTCCTTCGACGGCTCGGGCTACCGGGGAAGCCATCACTCGCTCTGCCACGACCAGGACAGCCCTGGAGCGATGGACAACATCCTTCGGATCACTCGCTACCAGATGACGTTCATTCGGTATCTCTGGGCCAAGCTCAGCGCGATACCCGAAGGGTCGGGCACCGTCGCGGACAACACTCTCTTGATGTGGCTGAACGTTGGCGGGGGGTCGCATCACAACGGCACCGATGAGATACCGATCCTGCTTCTCGGCGATGCCGGGGGCACGCTCCGATCCGGCCGGTACGTCTCGTTTCCCAAGATGGAGCGGTCGATCGGGGACGTGTTCACCACCGTGGCCCAAGCCGTGGGCGCTCCCCTCGAGCGCTTTGGGGTCGCCGAACACAACCGTGGTCCACTTCCGGGCTTGCTTTCATGACTTGTTGCACATCCACGCGGCCTCCCTCTCGCAGGGCGGAGCTCGCCCACAGCTGGGCTCCCTCTCTAAACTTGGTAGACTGACAAGAGAACTTGCGCCCTTTAGCAGCACTCACGATGGTCGGCGTGTGGAGCGTCGCGGGCGTCCTCGGCTGCCGCACGGCGGATGGTTCGCTGTTTCGTCGGGCCGATGCTGGCGACCGGGGCGGAGATGCGACCGCCGCCGACGGAGAAATGAGAGACGGTGCCATTCCGATTCCGCCGCCGGTGGTGGGAGTCGGCCGCGGCACGACCGGATTCTTCTTCGGTTGCGAGCAGGTGCCGACGCCCGACTATCAACCTGCGCTAGGAAGCACGAGCGCTCCCTTTCGCGAGCTTTGCGCGTCGTGTCACAGGGTGAACGGACAGGGGGTGGAAGGCTTCTACCCGTCATTGATGCCTCCTCCCGCCCTTTCGGAGATGCGGG
>JBCCZL010000984.1:0-1847 GCA_039187775.1 Myxococcota bacterium | reverse complement strand
GACGAAGTTGGATAGCTCGACCTCCTGCAGGTTGCCGGCGACCGGCACTCCGGCGTCGTTACGGTCGAGGATCGGGTGGCTCACCAAGTTGTTGACGACCGTCGCCTGCGTTCGAGAAAAGCGGTACTCGATTGAAGAAAACGTCGGCACCGCCGACACCACGGTGTTGTGCACGACGGTGGGTCCGCACACCTGCCAAAGTGCGATGCCGGAGTCGAAACCGAACTCCGAGCTGGCAATCCCCATGCCCGTCGCCGTCACGACGTTGTTGCGGACGAGCCCCCCGTAGTGGTCGTAGAACCCGCCGTCGCAGCGGTCGCCCTGGTACTCGCGACGCGGCACGCCATCCTCGAACACTCCAAACGTGATTCCCGAGACGCTGTCTCGGATCTGGTTGCGCTCCACGATGGGGTCGGCCGAGCTCTCAATGAAGCGAATCGCCCCGCCGGCGAACCCGGTGGGGCACCAGATGCCTTCGATCCGGTTGTCGCGGACGTGCCATCCATGCGTGGCGATGCCGACAAAGCCTCCGATGTTCGGACACGTCTGCTCGCTGTCGAATTTCGCCCGAGCGTTCGCGCTCACCGAGATCTGCGAGCACGCGAAGACCCCGTCATCGGCATCAAAGCCCGACTCGCTAGGGTTGACCTTGAACGCGCTGGAGCCGTTGTCGAGGATGCGAAGGCGGTATCCCAAGAATCCGCGGGCGATCGCGGTGCTCGAGCCCGAAAGGTGAACGGCATGCTCGCGAGCCTGCATGATTGTGAGCTCCGCAATGGTGATCCCCGAGGCTCGCGGACTGAAGATCGTCTCGGGCTGCCCGCCGCCGTCGATGACCACATCCTCGGGAACTCCCGTGGATGACCGAAACGAGAGATCAGGGGTCTCGATCCACAGGCCGTCGGGCACGGCATAGGTGCCGGGCTGAAAGAGGATCGTCGTTCCAGGCTCTGCTCCGGCCACGATCGACTGCAGCTGCGAGGCCTGGTCGGGCGTGACCTCGACGAGGGGACCTTCGACGGGGGCCAGGGGCGGACAGGGATCGTCCAGCGGAGCCAGGGGGTCGATCGGCGACTCAGTGTCGGCAGGCGTACCCGAGGTTGTGCCGGACTCGGTCGCGGTCGTGGTATCGGAAGTGGCGGTCGACGCTTCCTGCTCGCCGGCCTCAATCGGGTCGAAGTCCGGGTTGAGCACGCAACCGGAGGCCCACACCCCGAGGGCGACAAAACCCGCCCGGCATCCCCCACCGCTCATTCCGCCTTCGAGCCTACCGCGAGCCGAGGGCCTCGAAGTGACCGAGTGTCTTCGTTTTCGGAGCTCTTTTTCGCAGCACAAACCCTTGGAACCTACACGTGTGCTGTCTCACAATGAAGATGATGCGAGGGGCAGTGCTTGGACTGGTGGTGGGCATGACGTTGGGCGGTTGCGCAACCGCGGGGCCTACCGCGCCGGAGCATCGGGTCGGCAACGACCTCGCGCCGCCGCCAGCGTCAAAAACCGCCTCCGCGTCGGACCTCGAAGAGGGGCTGCGTCTGTACTCGCAGAAGCGCTACGCCGAAGCGGCCGAGGCCTTCGAAGCCGCCTACAAGCGCGGCGGATCGGCACCCGCGCTGTTCGCCAAGGGTCAGTCGCTTCAGATGGCTGGGGACTGCGCCCGCGCGATGGAAGCTTTCGAACAGCTGCTCGCGGTCGAGCCCGACCCGACCTACGCCCGAGTCGTTCGCGAGCTGATGGAGACCTGCTAGTTAGAGCAAGTCTCATAACCCAACGTGGGGCGAGAACGCCGTCAGCGGCGGCGGTACCAAGGCGCCGATTCGCAGGCGTACTGGATGGGATGAGAAGGCCCG
>JBCCZL010000983.1:0-1847 GCA_039187775.1 Myxococcota bacterium | reverse complement strand
TGCCCGCGGAGGAAGCTCGCGCGGGATGCCATTTGAGCCGGAGACGGGGACTCCGACCCTCAAGATTAAAGGAGCCCGCGGATAGAGACGTCAATGGCTCTCCTGGAAGATCCGGGCGACTTTCTTTCCGGGCAAACGTTGACGGCCGAAACCGCTCAGCGCTCAGCGAAGGAGCTCGTCGAGTCCTTCGAAGGCGAGCGTCGCGCAGCGCACTCGGCTTGGAAACTCGCGCACGATGTCGAAGGCGTGAAGTCGCGGTCGGTCCATTGGGCCACCGTCGCGGAGCATGGCGAGATAATCCTCGGTGATCTTCTGGGCGTCGGCGACCTTGGCGCCCTTTAACTCATCGCAGAGCGAGGTCGCGGCGGCGAGACTGATCGCGCAGCCTCGCGCTTTGAATCCCACCAACGCGATGCGACCGTCCTCGACGGAAACGGTCAGCTCGATTCGGTCGCCGCAGAGTGGGTTGGTCTTTTTGACGCGGTGCGTCGCATCCGCGACAGGCGGATACTCACCGGTCCGCTGCGCCTGTGCGAGGAGGGTGGTTTGATAGAGGTCTTCGAGTTTGCTCATGCCGGAAACAAGGTGCGGACTCGGTGGAGGCCCCGAATCAGCGCCTCGACATCCGCGGGCGTGTTGTAGATGCCGAGCGAGGCCCGAGCGGTCCCGTCGATGCCGAAGCGCTCCATGAGAGGCTCGGTGCAGTGGTGACCGGTGCGAATTGCGACGCCCTCGTGGTCCACGATGGTGCCGATGTCGTGGGGATGAACCCCCTCGAGCACAAAGGAAAGCACACCGATCTTGTTCTCGGCGGTGCCGATGAGTCGGACTCCGGGGAAGCCTCGCAAGAGGTCGGTGGCCTCGCGAAGGAGCGCGTCCTCGTGTTGCTGGATTTCGCCAAACCCGACCTCTTCGATCCACCGGACCGCGGCCCCGAGGCCGACCGCCCCGGCGATCGGCGGGGTCCCCGCTTCGAATCGGTACGGCGGATCCTGAAAGGTGCTCCCTTCCAAGCTGACACTTTCGATCATATCGCCGCCGCCCTGCCACGGCGGCATCGCGTCGAGGAGGGCGTAGCGTCCGAAAAGCACGCCGATGCCGGTGGGACCATAGAGTTTGTGTCCGCTGAAAGCGTAGAAGTCGCAGCCAAGCGCGTTGACGTCCACCGCGAGGTGGGCGACGGCCTGGGCCCCGTCGACAACGCTGAGTGCTCCGGCTTCCCTCGCGAGCGAGCAAATCTCCCTTGCGGGAAGGACGGTCCCCAGGGTGTTCGACACGTGGGCGATCGCCACGATGCGCGTCCGCGCCGACAGCTTTGCTTGCACCGCTTCGATGGAGACGGTGCCGGTGTCGTCGACGGGCACCACCTCGAGTCGGGCGTTTCGGCGAGCGGCGAGGAGCTGCCACGGCACAAGATTCGAGTGGTGCTCCAGATGGGTGACGAGGATCTCGTCGCCTTCGCCGACTCGCTCTCCGATTCCGAAGGCGACCAGGTTGATCGCTTCGGTGGTGCCTCGGGTGAACACGATCTCTTCGCGGGTTGCGCCGAGGAACTTCGCAATGTCCTCTCGAGCTCCTTCGTAGGCGGCGGTAGCGCGCTGACTGAGCTGATGGACCCCGCGGTGTACATTGCCGGTGTCTCGCGCATCGATGGTAGCCATCGCATCGAGCGCTGGGCGCGCGGTCAGTGCGGTGGCGGCGCTATCGAGATACGCGAGAGGGTGCCCATGAACAAGCTGGTCCAGCGCCGGAAACTGAGTGCGAACCGCATCGCTGTCGAGGACTCGGCTGCCGGACGGGTACGTGGCGTTCTGGTCTAAGGCATTGCGGTTCATGGCTTGCGGTTC
>JBCCZL010000982.1:0-1849 GCA_039187775.1 Myxococcota bacterium | reverse complement strand
GATGAGTTCCCCATCGACCGCGTCGCAGAAATCACGGGATGCGACCCGGAGCAGATTCGCGCGGCGGCCCGAGTCTACGCCACGCACGGGCCGTCGGTCATTCCGTGGACACCAATCACCGACATGCAGCGAAACAGCACGTCGGCGATTCGGCTTCAGTCGATCCTGCGATCGGTCTGCGGCTACGTCGACGTGCCCGGGGGCGAAGCGCTGCAAGGTCTTCAT
The DNA here is from genome assembly GCA_039187775.1 of Myxococcota bacterium. Lineage (GTDB taxonomy): Bacteria > Myxococcota_A > Polyangia > Polyangiales > JBCCZL01 > JBCCZL01. Next base: position 1,624 of record JBCCZL010000982.1, on the reverse strand, counting down.
CCGAGCGTGATCTCCGAGTCGGAAATCGAAGCGCACGAGGTGCTTGCAGAGACCCAAAAGGCCAAGCAACTCGGCACGGAAACCCACCCTGCCTTTACCTACAAAGGTCAGGCGGGGCTCATCGAGCACACCGAACGCGTGTGGGGGCACAGGTACACCAATCAGGTCACGGGGTGCTTCATGGCCAACCCCTCGGCCACGTTTCGCGCGATGGCGGGAGAGGGGCCCTACCCCGTCAAAGCGTTCTTCGCTCTCGGCAACAACACGCTCCTGAGCTTCGCCAACATGCCGCTCATCTTGAAGGCGATGATGAACCAGGACCTCATCGTCGTGCACGAGCAGTTCATGACACCAACCGCCCAGCTCGCCGACTACGTCCTTCCTGGCGACAGCTGGCTCGAACGGCCCTGGCTCCACGATTCGTTCGCATGGAGTTCGATGGTGCGGCCCTCGCAAAAATCGATGGAGCCACCCGGAGAGTGCGAAAGCACGTTCTCGTTTTGGAGGCGGCTCGCAGCGGCGATGGGTCGGGGTGACGTCATTCCTTGGAACACCCTCGAGGATTTCTACGACTACCGACTCGAGCCATCCGGCATGGACTGGGAAGAGTTCTCGGAGTCGTACGAAATCTTCTTCGGGCCACTGGAGTTTCGAAAGTACGAAAAGACGGGTTTCGCCACGCCGAGCGGCAAAGTCGAACTGAAGTCCTCGATCCTAGAGGGCTTGGGTTTCGATCCGCTCCCCTACTTTCGCGACGACCCGCCGCCCAACCCGGAGTATCCCCTGATGATGTTCACGGGCGTGCGCGAGGACGAGTTTTTTCAGACGGGGCAACGGCACGTGCCGGAGCTTCGCTCGAGAAAGCAGGAGCCGAGTCTCTTCGTCAGCCCTGGGACCGCGGAGCAGCAGGGGCTCTCGGAAGGCGACTGGGCGGAGGTCATCAACCCGACCGGTTCCGCCGCCATGAAAGTCCTGGTCAAGGAAGCCATGCCAGACGGGCTTGTGCGAATCCCGCACGGCTGGTGGAAGCCGGAAATGAAGCAGGGCCTCGGTCACCTGTCGGGCGCGCTCACCCACGCGGACGCGCAGCTTTGCCCCGATGACGAAGACTTCTTGGACCGCGAGCAGGGGATCCCCCACCTCAAAGGCATCCCGTGCCGCATCGAGCGCCTCGCCGCACCGCCGGAGGGCGCATCGTGAAACGATTCCTCGAGGACACGAAGGCGCGTTTCGTCCAATGGCTCGGCCAGCACGCGTCTCGCAACGTGAGCTTCCTCGACAGGCTATGCCGCCGCTTCCTCGACCGCGTCCTCCGACTCCCGCCAGAAAACGACTTTCTAAGGGACGACTGGGTCGACTCCGACATCGGCTTCGACCCAGACGAACTCGACCGCTACCAACGCGGCGAGCTCGAGTAAGAGCGCCAACAAGAGGGCGACTCGTGACAGGGTTTTCCTTGGGGGTCCTTGGGGGGACACGCTCCCCCCAGCCAACCGCCCGGAAGCGATGGGGTTCTCGCTCGAAGATCGCAGGTTGCAATCTAGTGCACCAGGCAACTCGTCGAGCGTCGTCGCTGCGATCTTTCGTTCAGATCTTTTGCGGTTCCGGTTGGTTGAAGGGGGGG
>JBCCZL010000981.1:0-1859 GCA_039187775.1 Myxococcota bacterium | reverse complement strand
GGTTCGAAAGTGCTGGATTCCCGCGGACCTCGGACTGGAAGGCGCCGCAGCGGTACTCGACGTACCGCGAGGACGGCGGGAGGGAGAAGGCCGTGGAGAAGGCCGGGGAGAAGGCCGGGGAGAAGGCCGGGGGAATCCAGTGCTTTCGGGCGCGAGACACACCGACGGGTGACCGATGCGGGCTAGTAGAGTCCCGCCGGGGGGCGCCCGTCGGCGACGAACTTCGTGGCTAGCTTTGCGTTTCTTCGGTGAAATCGCTCCCGAAGCCGAGGCACGATCATATGAAGGCACGCGTCGAGATAGGTTCGCTCGGCTCGAGGGTCCTTGGCGGCCATTCGGTGAAGGGCCTCGGTGGTCTTGATCGTGTGAGCAATAAAGATGGGCCGCACTGCGGCGTCGAGCGCGGCGAAGGGACGGAGCCGGCGAAATGCCGCGTCGACGGGGACATCGCGGAGAGCTCCTCGAGCCGCATTTTCGTCCCGGTGTGCCAGGGCGTCGTCCAAGGACATGTCGGACCGAGCCGCACTCGTCGACCGATCGGGACCGGCGTGCTCGAGCTTGCCCACGAAGGCGGCTGCCTGAAGCGCCAGTCGGCCGGCGGCCGCTCCTTCGGCAAACGGCAGGAGCGCCTGCGCGGCCTCCGCGAAGGTGACGGCGTGCGAGACGTCCAGGACCGTCACGGCGACATCATCGCGCTTCTCCCACGTGGGGTCATACGCGCGGAGGCGATGCGCCGCTGCCCGTCCGGACAGTCGAAGGAGCTCTACGGCGCTCGCACCGTCCTTCAGCGCTGCGCGGGTGGCGTCAACCGCGCTTCGCTCTCCTTCGAGCACCGCGTGCAGATAGTCCGATTCGTTGGCGATCGATCCCGACCCCGGGGCCTCGCGCCAGCTTTCGAGGGCCCGGTGGGTATAGCGAAACGGGGGAAGCGCCGTTTCGCGCGTGCCCCAACCGGCCGAGACCGTGGCGGACGCCAATAGATCGTCGGCCGCCGACGGGAATCGCCAGGCCAGCTCGAGGGCCTTCAAGAGATAGATCGCACCGTGGCCATACGCGATGAGATCCGTCGAAAGGAAAGCGACCACCCCATGGATGGCTTCCTCTCGCCGGTCGGTGCTCAGGCCTCGAACGATCGCTTCCGCTTCGTCCACGGCTTCGCGTTGGAGTGCGTCGTGAAGAGTGGATCCGTCCGCCGGCAAGGCCGAGGGATTGGACGCCGTGGAGCCTGCCGCAGCGGTGGACCGTCGTGGTTCGCGCATCAGGAGTTCGCCAATGAGCTCGGCTCCCACCGCGAGGCCTTCCGCCGCCGAAAGAGATCTGTCGTCCACCCACGCAACGACGTCGGCGAGCGCGGCGCTCGAGTGACCGAAACCCCATTCCGAGCGATTGGCCGAATCCTCAGCCATCACCGCAAACGGACTCGCGTCGCCGCGGGAAAGGCCCTCCAACCGAAGCGCGTCCCGAAGCGTGCGGTTTTGATCGTTTTCGAAGAGCCCCTGGCGAATTCCCGAGACCAGCCGGGCCTGTTCCCTTGTCACGTCGATCTTGAGATCCGCCTCGAGGACGCCGGAGCGGATCCGGGTAGGATAACGTCTTACTTGGTCTCCTCCGGTGGTGCAGTTTCCGGTGCAAATATCGAATTTCCAGTTGTGCCAGGCGCAGGTGAGGACGCCTTCGCGGAGGGTCCCCTGCGACAGCGGGTAGCCCTCGTGCGGACATTGGTCGTCGAGAACGTGGACCGCTTCGTCGCGTGGGTCGCGAATGACGACCAGGCGATGGCCGGTGGTCTTGTGGATGGTCGGCTCGCCGATGGGAAACGAGTCGGCCGGGCCGAGGGGCGTCCATGAGTTGTCCATGCG
>JBCCZL010000980.1:0-1860 GCA_039187775.1 Myxococcota bacterium | reverse complement strand
GGGGCGGATGGGCTAGGGCTAGCCTTCGCTTATGACCCGAGTTCTCAACTTTGCCCCTGGCCCGTCGGCGTTGCCTCTTGCCGTTCTCGAAAAGACGCAGGCGGACCTCGTGGAAGACGGCGATTCCGGCTTGTCGGTGCTCGAACACACCCATCGGGGCCCCGTGTACGCGGCGATTCACGCCGAGGCGAAAGCGCTGCTTCGCTCGACGCTTGGCATTGGAGACGCGTACGAGATTCTCTTCATGCAGGGCGGGGCTCGAGGTCAGTTTGCGATCATCCCCATGAACTTGCTGTCGGCCGGCAAGAGCGCCGATTTCATCACCACTGGGACCTGGAGTGAGAAGGCCCTGGCGGAAGCCCAGCGGATCGCGACCGGACGCGAGGCCGCCAACACCAAGACGGACGGTACGTTTGTTCGGGTGCCGACCCACGACGAGCTCACCCTCGACGAGGACGCAGCGTACGTTCACATGACGTCCAACAACACGATCTTCGGAACCCAGTTCTCAAGCTTTCCGAAGACCAAAGCGCCGCTGATCGTGGACATGTCGAGCGACATCGCCTGGCGTCCCATGAACATGGATCAGTTCGGTCTGGTGTACGCCGGAGCTCAGAAGAACTTGGGCATTCCGGGAATCACGCTGGTCATCATTCGGAAGGACGTACTCGAAGCTTCGCGCACCGATGGCCCCGAGATCTTCCGATACCGAAACATCGCGAAGGCTGACTCCCTCCAGAACACGATTCCCACCTTCGCGGTCACGATGATGCGGAACATGCTGCGCTGGATCGGCGACCTTGGGGGCCTCGAGGCGATGGAAGCCCGGAACCGCGGAAAAGCCCGCCGCCTCTACGACGCCCTCGCGGCGAGCGGAGGGTTCTATCGTTGCCCGGTCGACGAAGACTCACGCTCGATGATGAATGTCGTATTCCGATTGCCAAGCGAAGACCTCGAAGCCCAGCTTGTGAAGCGTGCCGCCGAGCACAAGATCGTCGGGATCAAAGGCCACCGGTCGGTGGGTGGACTTCGCGTCTCGCTTTACAACGCCATCGAGCCAAGCGCGGTCGACACCCTCGTGGAGCTGCTCCAAGAGTTCGCCGCCAAAAACGGCTGACCCTCTCGCTCCAGCGACGCGCCGTTCTCAAGCGGGACCGGCGAGCGTTTCGTCTGCATCGGCCGCCAAGGATCGCACGCGCGGCGAGCCCCGCTGAGCAAACTGGCCCAGAAGGCCCTTGTCGAGATCGCGAAAGATCTCCAACGCTCCCTCGCGATCGCCTAGCGCGTCCAACGCGGATGCCCGGACCACCCGCGCCTCAACCCCGAGCGCCGGGTCCGCCGTAGCCGCCTTCCGGATGCGCGTGGCGATCGCCATCGCCTCCTCCGCTTCGTCGAGCTCGATTCCGATCTCAGCCCGAAGGAGTTCGACCCGCAAGTCGACGGCAGCGATACCCGAAGAAGGAGCGTCGAGGACCTTCCGAGCTCGCTCCGCATCGCCCGAGCGAAGCGCAAGGCCAGCCCTTGCGTGGCGAACGAGCGCGCGCTCCCAGTCTTCGCGGTCGGTTCCATCCAGCCGACTCAACATCGAATCCGCCTCGTTGTGCTGCCCCATGGCATCGAGGAGCTCCGCCTTCAAGATCGTGAGCCGAACCTGCCCACCACGGTTTCGCACTTCACGCCGAAGGACCCGATCGATTTCGGCCACCGCAGTCGCGCGGGACGCGGGATCGAACAGGGCTTCGCTCCAACGCATTTCTTGTCGGCTCATTCCGCCGCCGAAGCGCAGCCGTCGAAACAAGAAAACCGCCGTGATTCCCAACGCGACGGGAATCGCGACCCATCCAATTGGATATGGATGGG
>JBCCZL010000979.1:0-1867 GCA_039187775.1 Myxococcota bacterium | reverse complement strand
CGATCTCCTCGAGGAGCTCCGAGACGGCGTCGTTCGGGTCGCGCAACGATGGACGGATGCCTCGGTCAAAGCGAAGGGTCTTCGCCCGGGCAGCGGCCAGGAGGGCGAGGAGTGGCTTGCCGGGGTCTCGCTCGTGGTCCGCAACATCTCGCTCCTCATCGATTCCCTCGGTGACGTGGCGTCCAAAGGCGTTCCGGAGCTTCCCAAGAAGGCCTACGCGCGGCCGAACGGTCAGGTCGCCGCGCCGGTGTTCCCGACGGACATCTGGGACACGCTCCTGTTCCAGGGCTTTACCGCGGAGGTCTGGATGGACCCGGAGGTTCGCCTCGAGGATCTTCCGAACACGCAGGCCGGGTTTTATCGCTCGCCGAAGCACGCGGGCCGCGTCGCGCTCGTGCTCGGCGCGGGCAACGTCTCTTCCATCGGCCCCATGGACGCGCTCTACAAGCTCTTCGTCGAGGGAAGCGTCGTCATCTTGAAGATGAATCCCGTCAACGAGTACCTCGGCCCCATCATCGACGAGGCCTTCGCCCCGCTCCGCGATCGCGGCTACTTCCGGCTGGTGTACGGCGGTGCCAACGAGGGTAAGTACCTCTGCCAGCACACCCGCGTCGAGGAGATGCACATCACCGGGTCCGACAAAACCCACGACGCGATTGTGTTTGGCACGGGTGAAGAGGGCGCACGGCGCAAGCAAAACCGCGAGCCTCTCAACGGCAAGCACATCACGAGCGAGCTTGGCAATGTGAGTCCGATCATCATCGTACCGGGCCCGTGGTCGGCGAGTGACATCGCCTTCCAATCGGTGAACATCGCCTCCTCGCTCGTCAACAACGCCGGGTTCAACTGCACGGCAACCCGTGTCATCCTCCAGCACGAGCAGTGGGGTCAGCGGGAACAGCTCGTCAGCGCGCTCAAAGGCGTGTTTCAAAGCGAGCCCGACCGAAAGCCCTACTACCCCGGGGCCGAAACGCGGCAGCGAACCTTCATGGAACAGCACCCCGAGGGAGACGAGTTCGGCGCCAAAGGTGCAGGCAAGGCACCGTGGACTCTAATCCACCACCTCGACCCCTCGAACCGCGACGACATCTGCTTCACCACCGAGTCCTGGTGTGGTCTCACGGGCGAGGTCGCGCTCCCCTCGAGCTCCGTGGCCGAGTACATCGACAAGGCCGTCGAGTTTGCCAACGACGCCTGCTGGGGGACGCTCGCCGCCACGCTCATCGTCCACCCGAAGTCTCTCAAAGACCCACAGGTCGCCGACGCCGTCGAGCGTGCAGTCCAGAACCTACGCTTCGGGAGCGTGGCCGTGAATCACTGGTCGGCGCTGGCGTACGGCCTGGTGACGCCCACGTGGGGAGCCTTCCCAGGTCACCCACTCGAAGACATCGGCTCCGGCCAAGGTGTCGTCCACAACACCTTCCTCTTCGACCGCGCGCAGAAGGCCGTGGTTCGCGGGCCGTTCCGAGTGTTTCCGAAGCCGGCCTGGTTTGTCACCAACAAAACCGCCGCTGAAGTCGGTCGAAAGCTGACGTACTTCTATGCGGATCCCTCCGCTACGCGGATCCCGAGCATTCTTTGGTCGGCGCTTCGGGGATAGCGCGCGGCTCAATCGCCGCGCTTACCGGTGAGCTCGGCGTAGCTCCGGCCCGACTCGGCCGTGGTTGCGACGTCGAGACCGGCGCCCTGCCAGCCCGCTTCCTGGACCTGGCCGAACGGGTCGCGCGCTCCTGAGAACCCTGCACGCTGATCGACCAGGTTGGTGTATCCGGCGTGGGTGAGCGCCTGCGCCGCCCGGAGCGAGCGACCGCCCGCTTTGCAGCCGAGCACGATCTTCGTGTCGGGTGGAAACACCTCGCTGACCTCG
>JBCCZL010000978.1:0-1870 GCA_039187775.1 Myxococcota bacterium | reverse complement strand
TGGCTTCCCTTCTCGCGCTTTTCGTACGCTTCCGTTTCGACGATGCGGACGCTCAGCCAGTGCTTCTTGTAACGTCGACGAAGTACCGTGCCGAGGAGCGCGCGGGCCACCGTGCGGGGGCCGCGGTCGAAAAATTCCGGTGGCAACATGGCCGAAATCGTAGTGCGTGTCGGGTTCGCGCAAAAGACGAAGCGCGTCGCAGGACAAGACTCCGGCGCGCTCGAGGGCTACCGGATCGAGCCCGATGGCACCCTTACATCCCTCGACGTCCTCAGGCTCGGGGACGACCTCCGCTGGGTCGTCATCCGCTAGTCGCGTTGTCCCTTCGTTGACGTCGGCGCTTCCCGTCGAATCGTGGACACTGGGTTCCGATTCCTCAAGAACTGCCGACCGGCGCCCCTCCGCGCATCCCACACTGGGTCCTGTCCGTACGAAATCCCCGATCTCGGTGACGGTGCCGTCACGCGACACCAGGCCCTGCCCTCGAGGGAAATATCACTGCATCGATCGGGCGCGCAGTCGTGGGCCACCGAAAGCTCCCAACCGTCCAGGGTCTCCACGGCCCTTTCGGCGCTCATCGACCGCCAGAACGGTGGAAAGTCGGGTTTGCCGGGAAGTGCGAGCTCTTCTCCTTCGTTGCTATATTTCGAGGGCGTTCCGTGTACTCATCTTCCGAAACATCGCGCGGATCGCGCGTTTCTCGTGCGATCTTCTTGGTCCTACTGGTGTTCCCCCTCGCAACTCCCTTCGTGGAGGGTGCGTTTGCGGACGATACGGAGGAGAATCCGCGGGCGGTGTGGGGCCGGTTTCAGACCCCAAAGCGCGGGGCGCCACAAGCGGTGGGTGGGTACAGCAACGGCTGCCTCCTCGGCGCGGCCCGGCTTCCCGCCGAGGGACCGGGCTACCAGGCGGTCGAGCTTCAGCGGAACCGGCGCTACGGCCATCCAGAGGCGGTTCGCTATGTGCGTGAGCTCGGTGAACGGGTCGAGAGTGAAGGCCTCGGCCGAATGATGATCGGCGACATCTCCCAGCCGCGCGGCGGGCCCGCGTGGCGCCACGGTTCCCACCAGACGGGCCTCGACGTCGACATCTGGCTTCGGCTCGACCAGCCCGAACTCACGCGACGGGCGCGCCGCAATATGGATCACCCGAGCGTGGTCACCGACGGTACCCCGCGCGAGGTGGATCCGGAGCTCTGGTCCGACGCGCAGGCCGAACTTGTGCATTTGGCGGCTTCCGATTCGCAGGTCTCTCGCATTTTTCTCGACGCGGCGATCAAGCGCGACCTCTGCGACCGGGAGTGGGAGGACCGGAGCTGGCTTCGGAAGATCCGTCACTGGCGCCACCACGATGATCACATGCACGTCCGGCTGAGCTGCCCCGAGGGCTCGCGGCGATGTGCCGATCAGACTCCGCCGCCGCCGGGCGACGGGTGTGCTGAGCTCGAGGCGATCCTCAATCCTCCTCCTCCCTCGTCCGATCCGCCGAGGCCTCGTCGAAGGGTTCGCCGCTCTTACCGGCCGCCGATGCCGGATCAGTGCATCGCCCTCCTCGAGGAAGAGGCGGCGAGGCTCGCCGCTCGCGAACGCGAAGAAGAAACCAACTGACCGCGCGGGCTACGCCTGGCCGATGGAGCGCCACGCGATTCGGGTGGCGAGGGCCATGATCGTGAGCTGAGGATTCACCCCGAGGCTTGTGGGAACGACGCTCCCGTCCGCGAGGTAGAGGTCTTCCATGTCCCACACCCGGCCGTCCTGGTCGCATACCGAGTGGCTTCGGTCGGTGCCCATCCGACAGCTCCCCATCGGGTGCTGGGACGCGCATTCAATGCGGCGGGCGGGTACATGCTCGAGGTCGAGCTGGCGCAGCG
>JBCCZL010000977.1:0-1875 GCA_039187775.1 Myxococcota bacterium | reverse complement strand
TTCGTGAAATCGGTTCACGAGCACTTCCCGGACGCGTCGTTCGTCTATCTCATCCGAAACCCGATCGAATCGCTTCCGTCTTTTCTCAACATGTTCTACCAAGCGTGGAAGGCACACTCGCCGTCCATCAAGCCGGATGGTGAAGAGATTCAAGCGCTGAAGCGACTTGGGTACGCGTACTACCGTTACGCTCTCGAGTGTCGCGACTCGATCCCGAGAGACCAGTTCATCGTGATTCGGTACGAGGATCTCGTCCAGGATCCGAAGCGCACGATTCTCGGCCTCTACGGCCGGCTCGACATGCCTGTGAGCGAGGCCTTCGAAGCCAAGCTCGATGCGGCCTGCGAAGCGCACCAAAACTGGGAGAGCACCCGCGACTTCGGCCTCGAGTTCTTCGGAATCACCGAAGAGGAAGTGTACGCCGAGCTCCGCGACGTGTTCGACGCGTTCGGCTACCAGGACCCGTCCGAGCTCCCAGCCCAGCTCGAAGCCGCCGAGTAGTCGGTCTGACGCCTTTTTTCGGGGACTTGAGCGGCACGCACCGCCTCTCCTCGAAAAAGGTGACCGTCCCCTGTAACGAGGACCCGCCGAGGTACATTCTTCGGGCTGGAGGTCTCATGGCGGACGTAGAGCGGTTCGAGTTTCGAGGAAGTGAAGGTCAACTCCTAGCCGGCCGGTTCCATCGGCCAGCGATCGACCCGGTGGCGTATGCGATCTTTGCGCACTGCTTCACGTGTTCGAAAGAAAGCAAGGCCGCTTCGCACATCAGCAGCGCTCTCGCGACCCACGGCATCGCCACGCTGAGGTTCGACTTCACCGGTCTCGGAGAAAGCGAAGGCGAGTTCAGCGACACGACGTTCTCCCACAACGTGGCCGACATCGTCGCGGCGGCCCGCGCGCTTCAAGAACACGACCGTGCTCCGTCGCTCCTCATCGGCCACAGCCTCGGAGGCTCGGCGGTGCTCGCCGCCGCGTCGGAGATCGAGGGAATCGCGGGCGTGGCCACCATCGGTGCGCCGGTCGAGCCCGAGCACGTCGCCAAACTCTTTGGTGCGTCGGTCGGGCAAATCGAAGAAAGTGGATCCGCGGAAGTCAATCTAGGAGGGCGCCCGTTCACCATACGAAAGAACTTTCTCCACGACATTCGTTCTCAGTGCAACACCGACAAGATTCGCGCGCTGAAGGCAGCGCTCGTGATCTTCCACTCACCGCAAGACCAAATCGTCGACGTCGACAACGCGCGCTTGATCTACGAGGCGGCCCGCCATCCGAAGAGCTTCGTCTCGCTCGACGGCGCCGACCACTTGCTTCGCAAACGCGCTGACTCGGAGTACGTGGCAACGGTGCTGCGCGCGTGGGTGGGTCGATACCTGCCCGAGGACGTGCCCGAAGTCCCCGAAGATGCCCCGGAAGGTGGCGTGCTGGTCGAGGGCAAGGCGAGCGGTTACCTCCAGCGCATTCACGCGCGAGGCCACGTCTTCCCGGCCGACGAGCCGTTGACCGTGGGCGGAACCGATCTCGGGCCCACGCCGTACGAGCTGCTGCTCGGGAGCCTCGGGGCATGTACGTCGATCACGCTCCGCATGTACGCAGCGCGCAAGGAGTGGCCGCTCGAGGGCGTCCGCGTCAAGCTTCGGCATGACCGGGTCCACGCGCGAGACGTCGAGGACTCCGAAAAAGAAACCGGCATGGTAGACGTGATCGACAAAGAGCTCGAGCTCCAGGGGGAGCTCACGCAGGAGCAGCGGGACCGACTCTTCGAGATGGCCGCGCGCTGCCCGGTGCACCGCACCCTCCTGAACGAGATCAAGATCCGCTCGGTGCTGGCTGCCGAGGAATGATTTGTCGACACTCGCCGCCCTGCACGACGTCTCG
>JBCCZL010000976.1:0-1882 GCA_039187775.1 Myxococcota bacterium | reverse complement strand
CCGATGTCCGGCGCCGCCTCGAGGAGCTTGCCGCGGTGGCCCAGCCCGCGGCCCCGGAACGAGGCCGGGTGCGGAAGCTCCGGGAAGCCCTCCTTCGGATCGGGCCGAGCGACCGGGCGACGCTCCTCGCGGAAACGTCCCTCAGCGAGTACCAGCTCACGATGGCCATCGAGGCGCTTCGCGAAAACCGAGCGCTCATCGCCGAGGGCCGAACCTACCGGCTTGTCCCCGAGCCCGCCGAGTAGTTTGAAGGACCGGATCAGGAATCCTGAATCGACGCGCTCGTCATCCGCGAACGTCGCGAGTTGGGATATCCTGCGGATCGTGTGGCGCCTTCTTCCCTTGAGCCTCCTCCTCGCTGGGTGCGACTCGGGGAACGCCCTTCTCGTCGATCTCCGCACCGACCTTGCACCCGTCGATGAGTTCGCCGCGGTGGAGGTGATCGTCGAACGAGGGAGCGGCACCCAGCGGCTGAGCGCGGGGGCCCTCCGGAGCCAAGACTTTTTTCGCGGCGTGCGAGTCGCCGAATACGAAGACCTCGAGGCGGGGGAATACTTCGTTCGAGCCCGCCTCCTCAATGGTGACGGCGACGTGGTGCTGGCGCGCCAGATTCGCCTCGACGTGAGCAACGACGCGGGCGTCACCCTGATCGCGACCCGGGACTGCCTGGGGGTGAGCTGCCCGGACAGCGAGGACCCCACTGCAACCGAATGCTTCGCGGGGCGCTGCACCACTCCGGACTGCAGCTCCGCCAACCGCTCCGCGTGCCGACGCGAGTGCGTGACCGTCCTCGACTGCGTCGACCGCATGGGCTGCACCACTCCGAGCTGCGTTGAAGGGGCCTGTCTCGAAGCGATGGGGTGCCCCTCTGGCTCGGAGTGTCAGGACAACGCCTGCGTAGTCGCCGAGCCGATGGACGCAGGCACCGAAGCCGGAAGAAGTGACGCCAACCTTCCCGACGGCCACGGCGATCCAGAGCCGCTCTGCGACGGCGCCGACTATATCTACGAAGGTCCGCCGTGCTCCGACGCCACCGTCGACTGTACGCGGTCATGCGCGAACTCCGACTGCCGGTTCGAGTGCCTCAACGAAGACATAAACTGTCTCACCTGTCTCAATGCGACGGCGATCGCCTGCCTCGGCGAACCCGGCGGACCGTGTGAAGACGAGTTCAACTGCTTCATGGCCTGCGGGCGCGCCCGGTGCGACGTGGGCGCAGGTGGCCTCCCCTCATGCATGGGGGATTGTCAGCCCGAAGCCACCGCCCTCAACGACTGCACGGTCAATGCAACCCAGATGTCCAGTGACTGCGCCGCCTCGCAGGACGGCTGCTTCTCTGGTGCCAACCCGTTTCGCTAGCCGGCGCCCTCCAAGCACACGCGCTTCGATGCTGAACGATCTTTGCGGTAGCAACGGTGATCCGTGTTCGCACGAAACTGGCGTCGGGCGATCGGCCATGGTTGCGTGGGCAGAGTTGGAGACGACCATGCCTACTCCTGACGCTACCCAAGAGCTCGCAGAGCTCCCGTTTCTCACGCTCGCGGTCGCGCTTGCGAGCGACACGAACCTTTCCGACGAAGAGATCGCTGCCGCTCAGCGCGGCCTCAACGGGCTCGATCTCGACGAACTCATGGTCGCCGTGCGCGACGCCGACCACAGTCCGACCGAGCTCTTCGAGTTTGCGTGGCTCGAGGACAACCCGGCAGACCGGGCCCGCGCCCAGGTCAAGCTCCTAGCGAGTTGCTTCGGCGAAGAGCGGGCGGACGCCCTGGTCGAGGAACTCGGAGTCCTCGTACGGCTAGTTTCGGCCGCCTCGGACCGCCCTCTCCGAGGCCAAAGCCGTGAAGTGTTCGCCCGACGTGCCGAACGCGCCCTCGGCCTT
>JBCCZL010000975.1:0-1883 GCA_039187775.1 Myxococcota bacterium | reverse complement strand
GGGCCTCGCGCCGGAAGGCCTTCCGCTTGCCCTCGTCCTCGGCCCAGCGCGGGTGCAGCCACTTGAGCGCGACGGGGCGGTCCCGGTCGTCCGTGGCCAGCGCGACGGAGCCCTGCCCGCCGGAGCCCAGCACGGATTGGACCGTGTAACCGTCGACCGACACCCCCGGGGCCGGTGGGCGCGAGCTGCGCGGCATCGCCCTCCCTTCGTGACGATCCTAGCGCTGGGTGCGAGGGCCCACCAAACGCCGGGGCTAGACCTGCCCGACAGAAGTCTCGATCGCATCAGACGCTCAAAGGGCGGCCTCTGTAGGTCCAGGCGTAGGGGGCCGCGAGGACCCGGTTGAAGTAGTCGATGAAGGCGCGGAGCTTTCGCTCGAGGTCGGCGAGCGACGCGAAGGAGCCTCTTCGGAGGACGCGGCGAGCGAGCACGCTGAACCAGATCTCGACCTGGTTCATCCACGAGCAATGGCGCGGGGTGAAGACGAATCGAATGCGGTGCGACGGGTCCGAGAGGAACTTCGTTCGGGTGGCGCGCGTGTGAAGGATGCCGGCTTTCCCCATGCGACCAAGGTCGCCTTCGAAGCCGATTTGCTCGGCGACGAAACGAACGAGCGGTTCGGACTTGTGTGGGTCGAGGTTGTCGACGACGAAGATCCACCGCGCGTCCGGGTCGATGGCGAGGGTGGTTTGGACGTGCTCGAGGAAGTCGAGGTTCGTTCGGGTCTTCGCGATCCTGGGGCACAGGATGGCCCCGGTCGCGAGCTCCAGATTGGCCGTCAGTACGAGCGTCCCGTGCCGCCGGTACTCGAACTCGCGACGTTCGACGAGCCCAGGTCGCGTGGGCTTGGCCGGATGAATGCGCTCTTTTGCCTGCATTCCGGTTTTCTCGTCCGTGCTGACGATGCGGACCCCCTCGGCGTGAAGAGCGGGAACCTGCGCGTAGAGGTCGCAGATGCCGCGCACCTGCGCCTCGAACCCCTCAGCGTCGGCGAGCTTGTCGCGCGAGGTCATCCAGTAGCGGCTTTTGTGCGGTCGAAGCCGCACCGCTTTTCATGAGGCGGTCGAGATGCCTCGGCGAGATCGACTCGACGATGCCTCTCTTCCGCGCCTCCTCGGCCAGCTCGGTGGGAGTCCAGTGGGTCACCGGAAGTCCGCTGTCTTCGGGGGGCTCGCAAGCCAGTGCGATGAGCTGGGTGACCTGCTCCGCCGAGAACTTCACCGGTGTCCCTGGTCGCGGCGAATCGTCGAGTACCGACAGCACCAGTTCTCGGACCTCTTTCGGGTTGGCCCCACCATCTTCCGCCTCCGCCAGGCGTTCCGCTGCCGCGAACCACCGGCCTCGCCAGCGACGAACGCGCTGTTCGTGAACCTGGAGTTTTTCGGCTACCGCAACGTTGGTGAGTCCCTCAGCACACGCCAAGATTATCTGAGCTCGGCACACTCGGTCGCGGGACTCGACGCGCGCATTGGCCAACTTCGTAAGCACTGCGCGCTGCCTGTCGCTCACGCGGATCGGTCTCGCTGCCCTAGGCATCTCGCACCTCCATGCACCCACCCTCGGTAAGCACGGCACGGTGCGGGAGACCTCAAGTGTGATCCGTGTGCGATTTCTGTCGGGCAGGTCTAGTCGTCGCTTTCCGATGGCTATCAAACTGGTTCGGGCGACCGCCATGGTGCTGTAGGTGAGAACCCGGTTCGCCACCCCCCATTCGGACCATGGCGGACTTCCCGGCTCTGCGCTCAGCTCTGGGCTCCTTCCTCTCGAACCCAGGAGCAACGCCATGGCCTCGAAGATGGTCACCGACCGACAGAAATCCGCCTCCCTCGCCCTTGCCATTCTCGACGCCCAGGGCGACCGGCTGAGGCAGGGGCTCCGCGCCG
>JBCCZL010000974.1:0-1891 GCA_039187775.1 Myxococcota bacterium | reverse complement strand
CGGCCCTCATGGCGTCGGTATGGATGAAGATCGGGGTGTCGGTTGCGGCGGCGGGAATGATCGGAACCGCCGCCACGGTGGCGATCGGGCCGAGCGACCCCACTGAATCGGAGCTTCCCTCGGCGCCCGCCGGCTCGCCTGGGGAACCGACCGAGACCGCAACGGCCGAGCGTCCGGTGCCGGTCGAGGCCGCCCTCGAGGAGCACGAACCGGCGGCGCCTCCTGCCGACGAGCCAGAAGTCCGCGCGCCGGCGGAAGTCCCCGCGGAACTCGGCACTGGCCTTGCCACGCCGCAGGCGTCCCTCGGCGTACATCTTCTTCGACAAGCTCGTGGGCAGGTTGGCGCCAATCCCTCGCACGCGCTTGCCCTGGTGGAGGAGCACCAGGCGCTTCATCCCGGATCGCTCCAGGAAGAACGGGAAGTGATCCGGATTCGCGCGCTCACACGCCTCGGACGAGCCGGCGAGGTGGTCGAACGGGCCGAGCAGTTTCTGGCACGCTTCCCGAGCTCGACCTACCGACAAGAAATCGAGTCGCTGCTCGAAGAAAGTTGAGCGTTCGGGTGGCGCGGGGGCCCAACCCGACCTATGCCCGTGGCCCCCACCCACCTGGTTCGCTCATTGTCCGAATCCCCGACGCCCTCGCGCTTCGATGCGTTTGCACTCGACGCGAGAATCCGCGCCGCGGTGGCGTCCCTCGGCTTTGAGCAGCCGACGCCGATCCAGGCGCGCGCCATCCCTCCCCTCCTCGATGGCCGGGACGTGATCGGCGGCGCTCGGACGGGCTCCGGCAAGACCGCGGCGTTCGGCCTACCGTTGCTTCATCGGTTGGCTCAGGGGTCTCCGCGGCAGCGGAAAGTGCGGGGCCTTGTACTCACCCCGACCCGCGAGCTCGCCCTTCAGGTGACCAAGGCCCTCCAAGACTATGGGAAGGAGCTTCCCCTTCGTGTGCTCGCGGTCTATGGAGGCGCGCCGTACGGTCCGCAGCTTCGCGCGCTTCGGGACGGCGTGTCGCTAGTCGTCGGCACCCCGGGCCGGGTTCTCGATCACCTTGACCGTGGCGCGCTGGATCTCCGCTCGGTCGAAGCTCTCGTGCTCGACGAAGCCGATGAGATGCTTCGAATGGGGTTCATCGACGACGTCGAGCGAATCCTGCTCGCGACTCCGGAAGAACGGCAGATCGTGCTCTTTTCCGCCACGATGCCGGAGCCGATTCGTCGTGTGGCGGTCCGTCGAATGGCCGACCCGGTCGAAGTCCAGGTCGAAGCGGAGAAGCTCACGGTCAGCCACATCGAACAGCGCTGGCTCGAAGTGCCGGCACGCTACAAAGCCGAGGCGCTCGTTCGAGTTCTTCGGAGCGGACCCGAAGGCGCGACCCTGATTTTTGCGCGCACCAGGGCAAGCTGCGCTGACCTCGCTGAACTGCTCGGCAAGCACGGCGTTCGGGCCGACGCGCTGCACGGAGACTTGAGTCAGCACGCCCGGGAGCAAGTGTTGCATCGCCTGCGCCAGGGAATGTCCACCGTGGTGGTCGCTACCGACGTGGCCGCCCGGGGCCTCGATGTGGATCTGCTGACCCAGGTGGTGAACTTCGACCTTCCCGACGATACCGAACAGTACGTGCATCGAATCGGACGGACCGGTCGGGCCGGCCGGAGCGGGGCCGCGGTATCGCTGGTCACCCCGCGGGAGGGTTGGAAGGTTCGAAGGCTCGAGCGTGCGCTTGGCGTGAAGCTCACTCGGGCGTTTGTGCCGTCCGACGCCGAGATCGCGGACCGAGCGCGCAAGAGCTCCTCGGGCGGCGCGTCTCCCCGAAGCGCCTCCGCCAGATCGGCGGCGGTTTCCCACTCCGTCGACGGGATTGCCTCGAGCTCAGCCCGCAGGCCCTTGCG
>JBCCZL010000973.1:0-1910 GCA_039187775.1 Myxococcota bacterium | reverse complement strand
TGAGTGGTTGGGGGATGCTCCGAATCCCATGGGCTGCATAGCGAACGGCCGGAGCAAGCGCATAAAGGATGATCGCAATCATCGCCGAAAAATCCCCCACCCTGAACAACATGACGACGGGGATGAGCCCGACCCCCCGGAGGCCTCATGACCCCCCCGACCGTTTTTGGCCATCGTTCTTGCCGCGGGCCAAGGCACACGGATGAAGAGCCGGCGCCCCAAGGTCCTTCACGAGGTCGCCGGAAAACCGCTGCTGACCTACCCGATCGACGTGGCGCGGCGCGCCGGGGCCGACCGGGTGGTGGTGGTGGTGGGCTACGCTCGCGACGAAGTCGAAGCGGCGCTCCGCGACCGCTATGGCGGCGAGGTCGAGACCGCGGTGCAGGAAGAACAGAAGGGCACCGGCCATGCGGCGCGGTGCGGCCTTGACCGAGTCGGAAGCTACGACGGCCCGGTGGTGATTCTCTACGGCGACTGCCCGCTCATTCCCGGCGCGGCCCTCGAAGCGCTGCTCGCCGCGCCGGTCGCACCGCTATCGATGCTCACGGCGCGCCTGGCAGACCCGACGGGGTACGGCCGGCTCCTCCGCGCCGAGGGAGAAGCGGGAACGCCAGGCCCGATCGTAGAGGTGCGCGAGCAGAAAGACTGCACGCCGGAAGAGCGGGCCATCGACGAGGTCAACCCGGGCATTTACGCGATCGACGGCAAGTTTCTCGACGCCGGACTCAAGAACCTCTCGTCCGACAATGCCCAGGGCGAACTCTACCTCACCGACCTGGTCGCGGCCGCGGCAAACGAAGGTGCGGTCAGCGATGTCGCCTGGGATAGGGATGAGCTCCGAGGCATCAACGATCGTTGGGAGCTCGCCTATGCGGAGCGGCGGATGCAAGAGCGCCTTCTCGAAGAACACGCGCGCGCGGGAGTGACCATCGTGGACCCGAGCCGAACCTGGGTCGGCGCCGACGTCACCATCGGATCCGATGCCATCCTCGAGCCGGGAGTCGTGCTTCGGGGCGCCACCACGATCGGCGCGGGCGCTCGAATCGATGTGGGCTCGGTGCTTACGGATGTCACCGTCGCCGAAGGCGCCTGGCTCAAGCCCTACACCGTGGCCCAGGAGAGCCGGATCGGCGAGCGTGCGCAGACCGGCCCCTTTGCTCATCTTCGACCGAAGTCCGACCTCGGGCCCGAGACTCGGGTCGGAAACTTCGTGGAGACGAAGAAGACCCGGCTTGGCAAAGGGTCGAAGGCCAACCACCTCGCTTACCTTGGCGATGGGGAGATCGGCGAGGGCGTGAACGTCGGGGCTGGGGTCATCTTCTGCAACTACGATGGCTTTCAGAAACACACCACCACTCTGGAGGATGGGTCGTTCGTGGGAAGCGACTGCCAGATCGTGGCTCCGATCATCGTGGGCAAGGGCGCCTACGTCGCCACCGGCACCACCGTCACACGAAACGTTCCGCCGGACGCGCTCGCGGTCGGCCGAGCCCGCCAGTCCAATAAAGACGGGTATGCCGCACGGCTACGGGCTCGGCTCCAAGCGAAGAAGGACCACGCGCGAAAGAGCGGAGCGACCGAGAAGTAGCTCCCCGCGAACTCCAGTGCGTTGATGACGCCGCTTCGCCGACGGGAGCGATTCGCTGGCGAACGGACCCACTCCCGCCGACAAAGCATGCGGACCTATGATGGGACGACGCGGTCTTGTCGCAAGTCGCATAAACGACGAGCTCATCCGCAGATCTGCAGCCGCGCGGATCTTGCACTCCTCGACGCGTTGCCACTCCGCGGGTGGGACAATGTGGCGGGTGGGACAATGTGGCGGGTGGGACAATGTGGCGGGTGGGACAATGTGGCGGGTGGGACAATGTGGCGGGTGGGACAATGTGGCGGGTGGGACAATGTGGCGG
>JBCCZL010000972.1:0-1925 GCA_039187775.1 Myxococcota bacterium | reverse complement strand
TGCAGGCGCCGGAGCTGCACGAGATGCTTGCGCTTGAAGCATCCAAACGAGTCGAAGAATCCGACCAAGAAAGCCGGCCAATGCTAGTTCTCGATCACGATCGCGCGGGCGGATACTGGGGCGCTGTCTACGCCTTCACCGCGGTGAAGGGCCTTCAGGTAGTGATCGACGGCCCGGTGGGCTGCGAGAACCTGCCCGTCACCTCGGTTCTGCACTACACCGACGGGCTTCCTCCGCACGAGCTGCCGATCGTGGTCACCGGGCTTGCCGAAGAAGAGCTCGGGCAGAAGGGCACCGAAGAGGCGATGAAGCGCGCCCACGAGGCGCTCGACCCCGCCCTGCCCGCGGTCGTAGTCACGGGGTCCATCGCCGAGATGATCGGCGGCGGCGTGACGCCCGAGGGCACCGGGATCAAGCGTTTCCTCCCGCGGACCATCGACGAAGACCAGTGGGAAAGCGCCGATCGCGCTCTGCTGTGGATGTGGAAGCAGTTCGGTCCGAAGAAGCGTCGGCCCTACAAGCGTAAGGAAGGCGAACCTCCCCGCATCAACATCATCGGGCCGAGCTACGGCTACTTCAATACTTGGAGCGACCTCGCCGAAATGCGACGCCTCATCGAGGGCATCGGGGCCGAAGTCAACATGGTGTTCCCGCTCGGCAGCCATCTGGCCGACATCGCCAAGCTCGGCCGCGCCGACGTCAACGTCGTCATGTACCGCGAGTACGGCCGGCTCCTGTGCGAGGAGCTCGGGACCCCATTCCTGCAGGCGCCAATTGGCCTACACAGCACGACCAAGTTCCTCCGCGCGCTCGGCGAACTCGTCGACCTCGACCCCGAACCGTTCATCGAGAAGGAAAAACACACCACGCTGAAGCCGATGTGGGACCTGTGGCGGTCGGTGACTCAGGACTTCTTCGGAACCGCGAGCTTCGGTGTGGTTGCCAACGAAACGTACAGCCGCGGGCTGCGCGCGTTTCTCGAGGACGAGCTCGGACTGCCGTGTCACTTCGCGGTCGCACGCAAGGCCGGTGCCAAAACGGACAACGCCGACATCCGAAAGCAGATTCACGAGAACCCACCGCTCATGGTCTTCGGCTCGTACAACGAGCGCATGTACCTAGCCGAGGCGGGCGGTCGCGGGATCTACATCCCGGCCTCGTTCCCCGGTACGGCGATCCGTCGACACACCGGCACCCCGTTCATGGGCTACGCCGGTGCGACCTACGTCGTTCAGGAGCTTTGCAATGCCCTGTTCGACGCGCTCTTCAACATCATCCCCCTCGGTACGGAGCTCGATAAGATCGATCCCACGCCGTCGCGCGCCTCGCTTCCGTGGACCGAGCCCGCGGAGCGAGCGCTCGCGCAGGCGCTGGAGACGATGCCGGTGCTGACACGCATCTCGGCGGCCAAGCAGCTTCGGGACGACGCCGAGCGTCGCGCCCGAGAGCTTGGGCTCGACTCGGTCACGTTGGCCGCGCTCGACGCGTCCTCGACCAACCCCGATTACGCCAATCCGGCGCAACCCAGCCGCTCGGGATGAGCGCGGAAACTCGTTAGGAGGTCAGAGAACAGAATGGCAGAAGATAACAAAGCAGGCTCCTTGTCGGGGCTCACGGAAGCTGAGGCGAAAGAGTTTCACCGCTACTTCGTCACGGGCTTCTTGGTGTTCACCGCGGTGGCGATCGGCGCCCACTTCCTCGTTTGGTCGTGGCGCCCGTGGTTCCCGTCGGTGGACGGCTACAGTCTGCTCGAGCTCGGGCAGACCGCAGTAAACACTCTGATGGGTTGAGGAGAGAACCATGCACAGGATCTGGATGCTCTTTGATCCGCGCCAGGCGCTCGTGGGCCTCTTTGGCTTTCTGTTCGTCCTCGCGCTGCTCATTCACTTCATCCTACTCAGCACCGATCGATTCAACTGGATCGA
>JBCCZL010000971.1:0-1933 GCA_039187775.1 Myxococcota bacterium | reverse complement strand
TGCGAGTCCGCGCTCGCTGTTGGCGACAAACTCGAACTCCCGTGTCTGGAGGTCTCGAATGAACCCCCATCGCCAGAACTCGCCCGCAGTCAGTTCCAAGCGTGAGAGGCGCGACGGGTCGCCGCCGGGGACGGCCGAGTCCTCTCTTGATCCGCGTCTAGGTCGTCGAGGACCGCCACCGCGGTGCCGGTCGATTCCGGGAATCGCAGAACGACGGCAACTCGCGACCCGGACTCTGGTTCCGCCGGCTCGTCGGCGGACCCGCCGTGGGCGGACCCGCATCCCATCCCACTCACGAGGAACACCAGCGCCAACCATTGGAATCTCATCGCGAAGGCACCCAGCGCCGAGACCGTCATCGGCAACGGGGTTCCCGATGACGCACACGGCGCCGCCACGTTGACGTGCAGGCTCAACGGACGAGCTCCCCACCGCCGATGAAGAACCCGCCACTGACGTTCAGCGCATTCCGAACGTCGAAGGGGTCGGTCACATCCAACAGTGCGGAGTTCGCTTCGATGGGGTCGGTCTCGAGAGTGTAGAGACGCCCTCCGGCCTCCAAGAACTCGTTGACGAAACCGCTCAACAGCGGAAACCCGGGGACCTCGACGGCTGTCTCAAGGGTGTTGAGATCCTCGATCAGAAGCGCGCGCCAGGTTGGCAAGCTTGTGACTTGGTTCGGGTTGGGAGGAAGCAGGTCCGGGTTGCCGTCGTAGGCCAGAGTGATCGCGCCGTCGCCGGGGCCCCTGAGAATCCCGCCCGCAGCCAACCCGCCCGTTAGGTCTCTCATCTCGACGTAGAAATCGGGGTCGAACTCGGTTGCGCCGGGCAGTACGCGCAGCATGCACGGCTCGAACGGGTCCAAATCGAGCAGCTCCTGCGCCACCACGAAGGGAGAGCTGGCCATGTAAATCGTCCCGTCGCTCGTCTCCACGTCGTTGAAGAACCCGCCGCAGCGTTCGTCCATTGAGACGGTGTATTCGAGCGTCTCCGGATCGAGGCTGATCAGCGCCGCGCGCTTCAGTTGCGTTCCTACGCCGCCGGTGCCCGTGTCGAGGTAGCGAACGAACATCAGGATGTCCTCCCGCTGCTCGCCGACCAGGACGGGAACGATGGACGCCTGGCCGCCATCGACCTCGTAGCCTTCGAGCTGAATGCTCTCGATGACCGTCATCTCGGTGGGGTTCCAGGCCACGACGATTCCGCTGGTCCGATCGATGTAGAGCGCCCGCTCTTCCGAGATGAACTGCAGGGCGCGCCCACGTCCGGCGAAGATGCTGCTCAGGATGTTGCCGAAACTCACCCGCTGCCCCGGGACCAAGCGTCCCTCGTCGTCGAGTTCGAACCGCTGGATGATGGGCGATTCCGCCGAACCGAGGAACGCGTACCCGAGCCCGGTCGTGCAGGTGGACCCGCCGCTCCCGGTCTCGACCCCCTCACTCAGCGACAGAGCTTGCCCCGAAAGCTCGTCGACCGCGAAGATGAAGCCCGTGGAGCCAAGCGGCGAGGGCACGTCGACGCAGATCGCGAATCCGAGAAATTCAGGTTCGGCCCCAGGGTCGGGTTCCGGCTCCTGATCCGAAGTTACGGCTGAGTCGCTGCACGCAACCAAACCGTTGAAAAGGAAGGCCGCGCAGAGGAGAGCGGAAGCAGAAACGGTTCGAAACAGCATGGATGAATCTCGCGGGAGGCCTCCGGGGAATCGAGTTCTTGCAACTGATTTTCGTTTGCAAGAAGAGGGCAAGCGTCTACGGCGTTCCCGGCACGCGGTCAACTGCCGGCATTTTCGCTCGCGTCGCCGAGCGAGTCGACCTGGTTATCCGTCGCCACCCTCGGCCTCGATCCAGGTGGACTGAATGCGAACGGCAACGACGCGACGAACAGCGACAACTCCGCGCCGGGCGGGACCGGGTCCGGCGGGGACTCTCCCGAG
>JBCCZL010000970.1:0-1934 GCA_039187775.1 Myxococcota bacterium | reverse complement strand
CTGATCGTGATCGCCCAGACAAACTCACTTGATTTCCACGCCCACGAGCTCATCGAGCAGATCTACGGCTCGAACGCGCTCGCGCCAGTGACCGAAGCGCTCGCCGCCGATGACCTCAACGCAGATTCGCGTGCGAGGCTCGAACGGCTTCGCGAGCGCCTTGAAGGCTGATCAGAAGCGTGCGGGGCAGCCGTCTTCGTCTGGGACGCAGAAGACGCGCCGGGAGAGCGCGCCCGCTTCGCCGAGGGTGCAGCACGTAGCTTCTTCACCGCACTCCGCACATGGACAGGCGTTGCAGGTGGTCCCCACGTAGCGTTCGCAGTCGCCTTTGACGCACACTTCATCGAGACCACAGCGGTTGTCGCAGCCGCCACAGTGAAAAATGCTCGACGAGCGGTCGACGCAGACGCCCTCGCACTCCTCCAGGCCTTCACTGCACTCGCGAACACATCCGCTCGGAGAACACAATGCGCGGCCGGGACAGTTTCGGGGCGGCATTCCGCAGGCGTCGGGGGTTCCGGTGGGTTCCTGGCAGGTATTGTCGTTCGGGCCCGGGACGAGTCCCGGTCGGCAGCGGCACTGCCCGTCGATGCACGCCTGGCCGAAGCCACACCGCTCGCCGCCGCAATCTTCCGGGTCCCCGATGCCCCGTCCCGGGGTGGCGATCGCGTCCGGGACGTCGACGTCGGGAGAGTCCCCATCCGGAGCCGTCATTCCGTCACCGAGGGGCGCATCGAGAACGGTTCGGTCCGCGGTCGCGTCGATACCCGGGTTGGTAGCGCCGGGTTGAAGGTCGCTTGGATCGGTGTCGGTGAGGGCAGAGCACCCCGAGCCGACGACCAACAGACCACAAAGCAGGAAGCGCATCATGATGACCCTCCGATACCAGGATAGACCATTCCGATGAATCGAGGCGATCGCCGCCGCTCTCCGTTCGCCGGATGCCCTCCATCCCTCCGGCGCGGAACCGCAAGCGAGGGATTGCTGCACGCTGCGAAGAAGCGGCTGTGGTATCACATCCCACAGATGCGTTTGGGGATTGGAACGTGGTTGATCATGCTCCTGTCGTTCGGATCGCGAACCGCCGACGCGCAGGATCGGCCGCTCCTCGAGAGCTGGTCCGCGCCGGCCGAGTGCCCGCCTGCGTCCACCTTTGAAGCGGCGGTGGTCCGACTCCTGGGCGGTGAGCTCCCTGACGAACTGCCGACCCTTCATCTTCGAATTCAACAGCAAGATTCGGTGTATGACGCCCGGCTCCGGGCGGAGCGCGCGGGAGAGAACTTGGGCGAGCGCTTGCTCTCCGATCCCCAGTGTGCGGTGGCGTTGGACGCCGCCGCGCTCGTTGCGGCGCTGATGATCGATCCCGAGGCGGTCGTCGAGCAGGGAGCTCCCGAAGAGCGTCCCCTGGAAGCGACCGGTACAGAAACCCCCGAGACGCCGATCTCCGAGCGGACCGAAGGCGAGCCTCAGGCATCCGAGAACGCGAGCTCCCTTGCCTCGGCGGCCAGCGCGGAGTCTGGGACCGCCGCCGAAGGCCGCCCCGAAGCGGAAGCGAGTGCCCCCTCGACCCTTGTCGCCGCATCGCAAGCGAACGGATCGACTCGAGAACAGGGCCGAGAGACCCTACGCGAGGAGTCGGGGTCGGCCCGTCCTCCGATGCTTCGGGCGGGGGTCGGCGCCATTGGTGATGTGGGTAGCCTGCCTCGTCCGGCGGGCGGGCTGCTTGTTCGAGCGTCGCTTCGCCTGGGTGCGCTCCCGCTTCGTGTCGCTGCGCATCTGATCTATCTCCCGCCGGTGGGGGAGCGGGTCGCCGGTCATCCGACGGCGGAGGGCGACCTCCAGCTGATCGCCGGAGGGCTCGCGGCGGAGGTGGTCTTGCTGACCGTGGGGCCGCTCGGGGTGGACGCATTCCTTGGCGCGGAGGTCGGTGCGAT
>JBCCZL010000969.1:0-1960 GCA_039187775.1 Myxococcota bacterium | reverse complement strand
GCAGCTGGCCATCGTGGACCCATCTCGTTCGCTGAAGGCACTGTAGAACCGCTCGAGCAGATCTTCGTTAGGATGAGCCATCGGGCTAGGGTAGCCCCATCGGCGTTCGTGGCCAGCCCAATGTAAGGAGATGTATTCGCGGTGAGTTCAGAGTGTGGCAAAGAAGACATCCGATGGGTCAAATCCCTGACCCTCCGGGCGTCAGTGTCATGACAATCGGCAGAGAAGCCGCGAGTTTTTGACGCCTGTAAGGCTGGCACCGTTCCTGCGTTGACTCTTTGTATGTACCGCTCCTCCGCCACTGCCCCCGCAAGCTCCGGTTCGAGTTCTGCTCCCATCCGCATCTCGGCCCAAAAGATGGCCGCGGCCGCCATGGCGGAGCTTCGGGCCCGCGCCGTCGCGCATTTGAAGGCCGGAGAGTACGAAGCCTGCCTCGCCCTACTTCAGGAAGCCCGCCGCTCGAACCCTTACAATCTCGAGCTGCTTCGAAGCGTTCGAGTGCTCGAGTACTACCTTCGCCCGCAGAAGCGCGCCGGGTAGGCGCACCGTTTCCTTGAAGTCGAGCCGCCGTCGAGTCGGAGCAAGGCGCCAGTAGTCTCAATCGACGTGCTTTCGACGAATCGTCTCCGCGCGGAGCCGATGCTGCGCATCAAAGAGGGCTTGGTAGACGAGGAACGACATCAACATGCAGCTGAGGGCGGTTCCCGCAGCGAGCATGAACATCACCACGATCTGATACTTCACCGCGGTCAGCGGGTCGGTGCCCGACAGGATTTGGCCGGTCATCATTCCCGGAAGCGACACGATTCCCACCACCGCCATCGCGTTGAGGATAGGGATCATGCCGCGGGTGACGCCCCGCCGAAGCGGCTCGCGGGCCGCCTCCCAGCGGGTTGCTCCCATCGCGAGGTCGCCTTCGACGAGGAGCCGCTCCTGATCCAGCGTTTCAAGTAGGTGGTCGAGGCACAGCGAGAGCCCCGTGAGTCCGTTGCCCAACACCATTCCGAGGAGCGGAATCACGTACTGCGGTCGATACCATGGCTCGACGCCCACCACGAACTCAGTGACGGCAAACGTGGTGGCCGTTGCGGTCAGCATGAGCGTGAACAAGGAGCGAAGCCGCGCGCCCGGAAAGGTCCGACCGGACCGGTCGAGCGCGGCGCGGCTTGCGGCAACGATCATCACCGTCATCACCGCGGCGAGAAGGAGCGGATGATCGACGCCGAACACCCAGGTCAGGAGATAGCCAACGAGGAGCAGTTGGACGACGGTGCGGACCGTCGCGAATAGAAGTCGCCGCTCAAGTCGAAGCCGCATCGCAAAGCTCACCAGCCCAGCCACCACCACCAAGAGCGTCGCGATGGCGAGGTCGAGGAAGTCGAGGTCGATGATGCTCATCGTGCCTGCCAGGCGTGGACGTCGAGCGGCGTGGGGTCCAGTCGGTCGATCTGATCGTGATCGTGGCTGACGACGAGTGCACTGCGTCCGGAGGCGAGCTCCGCCTGGAGCAGGGTTTCCACCGCGCCGACCGCATCGGCGTCGAGGGCACTCGTAGGCTCGTCGAGGAGGAGAACTGTGGGCTTCAACAGAAGGGCGCGCAAGAGACATACGCGCTGCCGTTCGCCCTCGGACAGCCGCTCACTCGGTCGGTCGAGCAGTGCGGTGGGAAGGCGAAGGAGCGCGAGCAGTTTTTCGACGCGGGACGCCGGGTAGGCGCCATGGGCCCGAAAGGAGAAGGGCCGCCGCAGGTTTTCGTCGACGGTGCCCGGGTGAAGGCCCGGCCGCTGAGGAACCCAAAGTACACTTGCGCGCCATTCGGGATAGCCGATTTCCTCGGGCGCCTTTCCGCGAAGTCGAAGCGTTCCCGAGGCCGGGTCGAGCGCGGCGAGGGCTCGAAGAAGGCGAGTCTTGCCTCCGCCGGACGGCCCCACGAGGCACCGGCAGCTCCCCGCGGTCAGCG
>JBCCZL010000968.1:0-1976 GCA_039187775.1 Myxococcota bacterium | reverse complement strand
TCGGCGTTTGGTTCGCGGTGATTGTCGCGCTCCTCTTCGCCGGTACGCTCTTCTACTTCATGCCCCGCGCCGCGAAGGTGACCATCACCGGCACGGACGTGAAGCGCGAAGACAAGAAGGGGGCGCAGGCGGGAGTCACCCGCGACGTACGCTTCATTTATGCGAACAACGTCAGCGATGGGAAGGCACGTGCGTTCCGCAACGAAGACAACCCCTGGTATATCAAGTGGGACTCCGGAGACATCGCCGCGCAGGCCACCGGCATGGTTCAGAGCGAGACGGCCGATCTCGCCAAAGACGAAAAGCAGGTCGTGCTGGTCAAGTACTACGGACTTCGCATCCCTGTCCTGAGCCTCTATCCGAACGTGCTGTCGCTCAAGGTGGTGCCGCCCGACTACGTTTACTTTCCAGTTTTCAATATCGTCTTCCTGATCGTGCTTTTGGTGTTGTTCATCTGGGGCGGCATCAAAGTGAGAAAGCTCTTTCGCGCGGCGGGCAATAAGGCTCGAGAGATCACGGGGCGGAGCGACAATCCGTGAGCGGCATCAAGCTCGTGATGCTTTGGGTGCTCGCCGTCGCGATGATCGCGATCGGCATCCATCACTTCGTTCAGCCGAAGCCCTACGTCCGGATCGTCCCGAACTACCTGCCCGCGCCCAAAGCCCTCGTGTACATCAGTGGGTTCTTCGAGATTGCAGGAGGCATCGGGCTTTTGATCCCGAGCCTTCGCGTAGCGGCCGCCTGGGGCCTCATCGCACTCTACATCGCGGTGTTCCCGGCCAACGTCTACATGCTCACCCACAACATCTCGCTGAACCCGAACAAGCCGATCCCGCGTTGGATACTCTGGGCCCGGCTGCCGCTTCAAATGGTGTTCATTGGGGTCGCGTACTGGTACACGCTACCCTAAGAGCGTCGGCTCGAAGCGCTCCATGCGGTCGAGGGCGACCTGGGCTGCGTGAAACCCGCACATACCGTGAACGCCGCCACCGGGGGGCGTGGAGGCGGAGCAGATGTAAACCCGAGGGTTGGGCGTTGTGTAGGGGTTGAGCCGCGCCACCGGGCGCGTGAAGAGCTGGGTGAGGTCGGCAACACCTCCCGTGATGGCGCCGCCGACGAAGTTGCGGTTGTATCGGTAGAAGTCGTCCGTCCGCATCACGTGGCGCGCGAGGATCAGGTCGCGGAAACCAGGCGCGAACCGCTCGACCTGCGCTTCGATGATGTCGGTCATGTCGACCGTCGACCCGTGAGGCACGTGGCAGTAGGCGTATCCGGTATGCTTGCCTTGGGGTGCGCGCGTGGGATCGAACTGGCTCTGCTGGCAGAGGAGTACGTAGGGGCGCTCGGAATGCTGCCCACGGAACATCTCGGCCTCCGATGTGGCGATCTCGCGGAGCGTCCCACCGAGATGCACGGTAGACGCCTCGAGGCAGTTCGGGTCGCGCCAGGGGATGGGGCCGTCGAGCGCCCAGTCGAGCTTGAACGCGCCCGGCCCGTAGCGATAGCGTCCGAGACGACGCACGTAGCGGTCGGGAAGCACAGGTCCCGCGATGCTGGCGACCTGGTCGGGGCTCGTGTCGAAGAGGTAGACGCGGGCCGGGGGCAAGTCGGCGAGCGAGGTGACGGTGTGCCCGGTTCGAATCGAGCCTCCAAGCGAACTCAGGATGCCACTGAGCGCGCGTGGGATCGCGGACGAACCGCCCGCAGCGATAGGCCAAGGTTCGACATGTCCGGCCACCGCGAAGATCATGCCGAGGGCGGCCGTGAACAGCCGGTTGAGAGGGAGGATACTGTGCGCGGCGCAGCCGGCGAAGAGAGCCTGTGCCCGTTCGCTTCGGTACTTCCAGCTGGCGAGCCAAGTAGCGGGCCACATCGCGCTCAGTCCGAACCGCATGAACAGCAGCGGATCGCTCGGCCATCCGAGCGGGCCGAGGACATCGCCAAAGAACGTGTCGGGATCTTCGACGAAGGGGCGC
>JBCCZL010000967.1:0-1978 GCA_039187775.1 Myxococcota bacterium | reverse complement strand
GGTGTCGGCTCCGAAATCGGGTTCGCGGGCGGGTTCGTGCGCGTGCGTCATGGCGTCGCGAAGAACCTCGACTTCCGCGTCGACCTCACGGCGCTGTCGTTGAACGAAGACGAGGACGAGATCCTCGGGACCAACGCCTTGGCCACCGCGGGAGCAGGCATCAAGTACGCGTTCAACCCGTACTTCGCAGTCGCCGTGGACCTCACCGGGGGATATTGGACCGGCGGCGGATTCTTGAGTCCCGAGCTCCGGTTCATCGCGGCCTACGAAAACAGGTACTTCGTTCCGTTCATCGACCTCGGGTACTTCTCGAGCCATCCGCTGTCTCCGAACGACGTCGAGTTTAGGTCGGTGTCGGGCTCCTACGACGACACGGTCGAGATCGTGCTGCTGGGTCCGCCGGTGTTCACGCAGGGGTGGACCACCGGTTTCGGATTCCGCATTCCCACGAGCAGCTTCCACTGCTGTCGGTTGGCGTCTGCAATCATCTTCGGAATGCGGTTCACCGGAACGTACTTCGACGACGAGTTCGAACCCGAGCTCGGGAGGGACCGAGAGGTGTATTGGTCTGGCTCCGTCGCCTTTGAGCTCATCATTCCGGGGACCCGCAGGAAGTCGTCGCAAAAGAGACACGCTCGGGCCTCATTGCGGTAGGGGGTTGGCCGGCGGTGCTCCACCGCGTCCGACCCCGGACGCGCGGATCGCGCATAGCCGTCGGGATCTAGATGATGTCTCCGCGCAGGCTCGAACTCAGATCGACTGCAGGTGCTTCACGGCCTCGTTGGCCGCGCCTCGCAGACACGCATTGGTGTTCACACGCTTGCGTCCGAGTCCACCACGCGGACGACTGCGTGCTTTCCTGAGCGCAGGGATGGCGCGCCTATCGCCGAGCGCCCGAAGTTCCGCGACCGCGACCTTGCGGTCGTCGCACGTCTTGCCCTGCTGAAGATCGAGCGTGTAGGAGGCGAGCAGATCGACGCGCTCTCCCAGGCCCACTTCGTTGGCGACCGCCAGTGCTTTCTGGCGCTTGGCGAGGTCTTTCGACGCCGATGCCAGGTCGATGAGCTGTGTCTTCGCTTTCTCGTCCTGTGCAGCCGACACTAGCGTGCCCAAGAAGTCGATGGCCGTCTCAGCGACTGCGGGCGCGGCCTCTTTGCTGAGCATCCGTTCGACGTTGGCCCGCATGCGCTTGTTTTTCGCGAGAGTCGGATCGAGCGACACGGCTTCTTCATAGGCGATGAGCGCTGGCACGCTGAGGTCTTTGCGCGCTTGGTCGTGTCCGAGGCTCATCGCCGCGTAGGGCTTCGCCTTCTCGGTCGGACCGGAATCGAAAAGCAGGAACCCGAGGGCGCCGACCACCAGCACCACCAGGACGACGAGGCCACCGATCAGGTTGCGTTTCTTTCTCTGCCGCGGCTCTTCCGGAACCTCGGGGGTCCAGGAGGGAAGGAGCTGGCGAACCGACTCCATGTCGTCCAGCGGAAAGTCGTGGGGTCCGGAGCCCTCCGGTGGCTTCGGGACGATCGCATCGTTCGCGATGCCCTCGCGCTCGGTCGTACGGACAGCGCTCTTCTCCTCGGCTTCAGCGTCGGCCTCGAGGATCGCGTCGATGGCCGCGATATAGGTTTTCGCGCTCGGAATACGGTCTTCGACCTTCTTCTCGAGACCTTTGAAGATCAGCGACTCGACGACCTTCGGTACTTCGACGAACGGCGAAACCTCGGCGAAAGGCAGCACCTTCGCCGACACGTGCATCCGGAGGAGCGCCCCGATTTCGTCTGCATCGAATGGCGGCTCGCCCGCGATCATCTCGTAGAGCATCACCGACAGTGCATAGAGATCCGCCCGACCGTCGATCGCCAATCCGTAGGCCTGCTCTGGCGCGATGTATGTGGGCGTGCCGATGGTGACCCCCGCCTGAGTCAGCTTGGCGTCGTTGACTAGCATCAGTGCGTCGTCTTCCGGGCTCGGCTCATCG
>JBCCZL010000966.1:0-1978 GCA_039187775.1 Myxococcota bacterium | reverse complement strand
CCTGCTTCTGCATGTCGGCGATCTTCTGGACCTGCTCCTTGCCCATCACCATGTAGCTGCGATCATCCTGGTTGATCGGTGTCAGCGATCGCCCTTTCGTTGTCGCCGAGCGCGCGTTTCGCTCACCGGGGCTCTACTGGGGAAAGAAAGTCGGGGTTGTCCCTAACTTCTCCACGGCTTTCCACAGCTTGTCCCCTTGCTTCAATCGGCCGGCCCCGTAGTGTGGAAAGCCGTTCTCATTCTGTCAGGAACGCTCTCGTTCACCCGTCTTTCCCGAAGAGAGCCTTTGTTCCGCCCTTCCCTATGCCCTGTTCGCGCTCCATTTCGACCTCGGTGAGCCCCTTTGGCTTGAGAGGAATCCAATGACCATCGACCCGATCGACGACGTTGGTTTTCCGCGCCAGAGCCGCCCACGCGCGGTCCAAGGGCGGGTGCCCCCGAACTCGCTCGAAGCGGAGCGCGCGGTGCTCGGCGGCATTCTCCTCGACAACGACGCGATGCACGTCGTGATGGAGCTGATCGGGAAGGATGACTTCTATAGCGAAGCCAACGGACGGCTCTTCGAGGCGATGGGCGCGCTCTACGCGTCCGGTCGGCCGATCGACACGGTGACGCTTCGCGATGAGGTGGTGAGTCACGGAAACCTGCAGGCGGTTGGTGGAGACGACTACATTCTCGAGCTCACCAACACGATTCCAACGGTTGCGAACATCGAGTCGCACGCGCGGATCATTCGAGAGAAATCGCTCGTCCGCCGGATGATCCTCGCGTGTCATGAGATCGCCGCGACCGGGTACGGTGACTACGGCGAGACCCACGACTTTCTCGACGGCGCCGAAAAAGCGGTGTTCGAGGTGGCGCAGGAGACGGAGCGCAGCAAGACCGAGAACATCAAGGAAGTCGTCCTCCGCACATTCAAGACAATCCACGAAGCGGCGGAACGCGGCGAAAAGGTCACGGGGTTGCCATCGGGCTTCACCCAGCTCGACGAAATGACGGCCGGGATGCACCCCGGTGACCTGATCATCATCGCGGGCCGTCCCGGCATGGGCAAGACCGCCTTCGCCCTCAACGTGGCCACCAACGCGTGCACGATTCGAAAAGCGCCGGTGGCGGTATTCTCCCTCGAGATGCCGAAGGAGCAGTTGGTCAAACGTATGTTGTGCTCCGAGGCGCGGGTCGATGGCTCGCGTCTCCGGGCGGGGCAACTGTGGCGAGAGGACTGGCCCAAGCTCGCCCGGGCGGCGGGGCAGCTATCCGAGCTTCCGGTGTGGATCGACGACACCCCGGCCCTCAGCATGACGGAGCTCCGCGCGAAGGCGCGGCGACTCAAAGCGCAGAATGGTCTCGACCTTGTCGTCGTGGACTATCTCCAGCTGATGCGTTCCGGTTCGCGGAACGACAGCCGAGAGCAGGAGATCAGCGAGATCAGCCGGTCGCTGAAGCAGCTCGCGAAGGAGCTTGCGCTACCGGTGATCGCATTGTCCCAGTTGAACCGAGGGGTCGAGTCGCGTGCTGGAAAAGACAAGCGTCCGCAGCTTTCCGACCTTCGCGAGTCTGGCGCGATCGAGCAGGATGCGGACACGATCATTTTTATCTTCCGTGAAGAGGTCTACAACCGGGACGATCCAGAGACGCGAAACAAAGCGGAGATCATCATCGGAAAGCAACGAGCGGGGCCCACAGGAATCGTTCGGTGTGCGTTCTTTAACGAATACACGCGGTTCGACAATCTCGCGCCGGAAGAATACGGAGCCTACGAGTAGCTCCGCGACGACTGCGTTCCCCGGGCGGTTCGAGGGACAGCGCCGGATTCGAGGGACGGCGCCGGATTCGAGGGACGGCACCGGATTCGAGGGACAGCACCAGATTCGAGGACGGAGCCGGTTCGAGGACGGAGCCGGTTCGAGGACGGAGCCGGTTCGAGGACGGAGCCGGTTTCGAGGACGGAGCCGGTTCGAGGACGGAGCGCCCCGCT
>JBCCZL010000965.1:0-1994 GCA_039187775.1 Myxococcota bacterium | reverse complement strand
GTCCGCTCTCTAGTCCTGCCCCCCGTATATAGGGTACGGTCATAGGACCGATCCGTGCGTTCGATTTCGTTCTCTCTGCGTCGGCTCCGGCTTCTCCGGCGTCCATTTCGCCCCCTTGCGGTTCTCGCGCTCCTCGGCTTCACGGGATGCAGCGAGGACGCGCTGACCGAGATCGTCGTCACTGTGGACACCGACGTTCCGGTTCCCGCCGAACTGGATGAAGTCCGCCTCAATGTGCAGGGACTCGGCGGACCCCAACAGGCGTCGAGCTTGGTGGCCGATGCGAGTGGCCTTCCGGTGTTCACGAGCCTCGTCCATCGTGGTGGACCGCTTGGCCCCATCACCGTCACCGCGACGGGTCAGAAGAATGGGGCCGAGGTAGTCAGCCGCCGCGCTCGCGTCTTCTTCGTCCGCGAGGACACTCGGCTGCTCCAGCTGGACTTGGCGGCGAGCTGTCGCGCCGCGACCTGCGCGATGGATGAGACTTGTGCGCCTTCGGGATGTCAGTCGATCGATCGCGGCGAGCTTCCGCCCTGGCCCGGAGCACCGCCCCGGATTGGCGGAACGGATGCGGCGATAGATGCCGGGCTCGACGCGGCGCCCGACGCGGATGCGATGGCGGACGCCACGGCGGATGCGGATGCGGCAATCGAAGCGATGACGGATGCCGATGTCGTCGTTCCCGCGGTCCGCACCACGATGGGCCTTCAGGCGCTCTATGAGTTTAATGAGGGCGCGGGAGACATGGTGATGGACACCTCCGGCGTCGGAGCGCCCCTCCACCTCACCATCGACCAGCCGAGCGGGGTCACGTGGGGAATAGACTCGCTGACGATTGACCGGTCCGTCCGAATCACGAGTGGCGTTCCCGCCACCAAGCTCATCGACGCCGGTCTCGCGAGCAATGCGATCACCGTCGAGGCCTGGATAGCGACAGCCGACATTGCGCTCGGGGGGCCCGCTCGGATCGCCACCCTGTCGTCGGGGACGGGAGCGCGTAACTTCACGCTCGGCCAGGAGTTCGACCGGTGGGAGCTCCGGCTACGAACCACCACCACCAACAACAACGGCGACCCCAGCCTGCTTTCCACGATCTCGGTGGTGCAGGACGCTCTCACCCACGTGGTGTTCACCTGGGACGGGTCGACCGGCCGATGGACCTGTTACCTCGATGGCGCGCTCAACGAGACGAGCACGCGCACCGGAGATCTTAGCCCCTGGGACGCAACCATGGAGTTCGCGTTGGCCAATGAGCTCAGTCGAAACCGGGCGTGGCGCGGAACCATGCACCTGGTGGCGGTCTACGATCGTGCGCTTTCCGAACAAGAAGTGCTGGGGAACTTCCTCGCCGGCCCCAACCCCTGAATCGAACCGGGTCGATTCAGGGCGCAACGGTTGCACCTCACGAGGAGGCGCCGCGGACTACGGGTTGAAGATGCGAACGCCG
The DNA here is from genome assembly GCA_039187775.1 of Myxococcota bacterium. GTDB lineage: Bacteria > Myxococcota_A > Polyangia > Polyangiales > JBCCZL01 > JBCCZL01. The sequence goes on along the minus strand of JBCCZL010000965.1, from coordinate 547 downwards.
TTTCCGCCCGAGGTGTCCCGCCACCAGGTGGCGATGAAGGACATGTCTCCGACGAGTTCCTGTTCGATCCAGTAGCCGGTGCTGGCCTCCATGTCGACGACTCGGGTCGACCACTCGCCCCCCATCGGCTTTGTGGCGAGCATGACTCGCTGCAGCGTGGAGTCTTGGTAGGCCACCCGGACTTCGCCACTCCCGGTGACCACTACCGAGCTGTCGTCACCGATGATGTGGCGGCCGTCGGGATGTGGGTTCGCCCCGTCGGTGGAGCCATTGTCCACCAGTTCGGTGACGACCGTGCCGTCGGTCACCGTCGCATACCGAAGCGTCTCCTCGGCACCGTCCACATAGGTCACATGCCACACTCCGGCGTCGTCGACGAAGAGCGATGCCCCGATGCCCGAGTCCCCGATCGCTTCGTCATTCACTCCGTAGCCATCGATCAGCACCGGGGCGTTCCATGCGCCGCCTTCCTGTTCCGCGCCCCAGATGTTGCCGGTGACTCGGTCGTAATACACGAGCGCATAACCTCCGCCGGTGGCGACCAGCG
>JBCCZL010000964.1:0-2002 GCA_039187775.1 Myxococcota bacterium | reverse complement strand
TTCCGGATCACGCGGCATGGTCGTCGCGATCGTGCACGGGGCGTTCAACGGCGGGCATGCGTTCTTCGCGTACAGCCTCGGAATGGTGGCCGCATCCACGGGGTTCATGCCGGCGTTCTGGATCGCCTGCGGGGTGACGCTGTCGGGCGCGGCGCTTCTCGGCCTTCAGCGTTCGAAAACGCCGAGCCTAGCGAATGCGCCGAGCGCGGCGGCGGAATAGGGCCCAGCCCAACAGCATCCCCAGCCCGAGCCACGCCCCATGCGCGCTGGTCTGTACGCTGCATCCCGATCCACCGTCGTCACCACCGGACCCGCCGGTGGCGGCATTGCCGCCCGCGCCGGTCCCAGCAGTGCCCCCGTTGCCTCCGGAGCCGCCGACGGGCGGCGCCGTGCCCTTCTCGAGCCATACGTAGCTCGAAAGCGTCTGCGGCCCCCCCTCGTTCACGAGCTCGTGCCGATAGCGATCGGCCCCCTCGCTCGGGGCTTCGACCTCCGCTTCAAAGATGAACGGACTCCCGTCGATGCGGATCGACTGAATGCTCTCGCGGTTCTTGATGACTCGAAGCGTGAACCCCTCTCCGTCGGTCACCTCCGCACGCAGCGTCGCTCGATCTGCGAAGACGGTGTTTCCGACGCGCTCACCGGTCATGGTCGTGTCGAGCATCGGAGCCGATGGGCCGGTGAGCTTGACCGTGGTGCGACCGCTCCGCACCGCCTCGAGAATCGCGTCAACGCTGAGACTCTCGGCGAAGACCATGGTGGTGGGCGTTCCGATGGGTCTGTCGACGGCGCCCAAGTTCTGTCCGGCCCGATGGTCGTCGCTGCCCCCGAGCGCCGTCGCACGCGACCCGGCGTCGAGGAGGTCTTCCCAGAAGATGATCCCTCGGAGGATGGCGGTTTGGACTTCGACGGCACCAATCAGCGTCGGATCGAAGTCCTCGAAGTCCCAGGAGCAACCGCGGCAGTCTGGGAGAGGGATGGACGGGTGGTTAATCGAAAAGACGGCGCCCTGGGCCTGAAACGCGCGAATCGCGTCCTCGATGGTGTAGCCGCCCGTATCGACGGTGTAGTCCACGTTTTCGAGCGCGCCGATCGCGTTGGCGTGGCCCTTGTACGTGGTGAACTCCTGGCCGGGGAAGATAAGGAGGGTTGGGTAACGCGGCCGGACGTCCTCATAGAGGGTGAATCCGCTGTTGGTGTTGTGCTCGGAGAGCATCACGAAATCGAGCCCTTGGCCGGTCGCGAAGGTCAGCGCCTCGTCGAGCGTGAGCGTAGAACGCGTGTCGCCGCTCTCGCGCGTGTGTACGTGGAAGTCGCCGGCGTACCATCTCGCCTCGGTATTGATGACGCCTGGGTCCTGGTATGGGGCGCGGGGCTGCGGTACGAGTGTCGCCGTCTCTCGAAGAAACACGTCGACGGAGTAGCCGGCGGGTTCCCCATCGACGAGCCTCGCTTTGCCGACCGACACCCACCAAGTTCCCGCTGGCATCGGGCCCGGTATATAGTTTCGCGAGGCCGCCTCGACTCCGATGACGGTATCCTCGTTGTTGCTTCCGCCCCAGCCGCGGGAACCGTTCGGATCGTCGACACCCCAGTCGAGCACGTTGTCCGTATCGACAGGGATGTGCGTGTGGACGACCTCGATCTCGGCAACGCCCTCGGGTACCTCAAACTCGAGAAAGAAGAAAGTGTCCGGGCCTTCGGGGACGTCACCTTCGAAGTGAAAGTCTTGAGCATGTGAAACGCCCGACCAACTCCAACTGAAAAGCACGGAGAAGACGACGAAGAGGCGCGACATCGCCCGATTGGAACGCATCTCGACGGAACTTTCAAGCGACGGCCCGGCTACCCTGGCGGACGCGACATGGGTGCTAGGCTCTCACGATGGCTGACGTTCTCGACCTGCACGTCGAACGGTATACACGGGATGGGACCGACATCCTGCAGGAGGTGCGCTGGCGCGTGCAGCTAGGCGAGCACTGGGCGGTGCTCGGCGCCAACG
>JBCCZL010000963.1:0-2009 GCA_039187775.1 Myxococcota bacterium | reverse complement strand
GTCGTGAACGGTCTTCCGATTCCCGAAGGTGAACGCGCCGCACGGCGAGCGATCGCGCTCGAGGCGATCGGAGACGAGCCTGCCGCCGCGATCGCATGGCAAGCCGCCGCGGCCGTTGGCGTATGGACCGATTTTGCGCCGACGCGCCTTGCCAGGCTCGGCCGGGGAGGCCGGGGGCGATGAACCGCGGACTCCTCGTGATCGCCGCAGTGTTCCTCTTGATCGCCGCAGTGTTCCTCTTGATCGCCGCAGTGCTCCTCGTGGCGCCTGCCCTCGGGCACGCGGATGCTTCGGAGGCAAGGACTCGGTCGGAATACTGGCGATCGATCACCGAACCTGGCCATCGACGGGCGCACGCGCTGCAGAGCCAGGCGTTTCGGCAGTTCCGATTGGCAACGGGGGTGACCGGGCCGATGCGCCGAGCCCATCTCGAAAATGCCCTCGATCGGCTCAACGTGGCGATCGAACTTTCCCCCGACGACCCCGACATCCTCTATCTGTTCGCCCGGGTGACCGCCGCCTGGGAACGGGTGGACCGGAGTGGTCAGGTGCAGCGCCGGAACGAAGAAGCGATCCAGATCTATCGACGACTCCGAGGCCTCGACCCGGAGTTCCGGAGCTTCGAAGTCGCCAACGACCTCGGGATTCTCTACACCCGAGTCCTCGACTACGACGCGGCGCAGCGGGAATACGCTCACGCGGTAAGCCAGGCGCTCCGCCCGTTTGGCCTCGGCATCCTTTATCTAAACTACGCCGAAGTGACGATGCTCGGCGGAAATCTCGAGGGAGCGGTGCGACGCTACCAGCGGTCGATCGAAATCGCAGAAGACCCCCGCACTCGGGTTCTCGCGCTCTTCGGCCAGGCGGTCGCTCTCGACCGGCTCGGCGAACACCGGCAGGCGCTCGAATCGACCCGGCAGGCGCTGCTCGAAGCCGACGGCAGTGACGACGCGCTCCGGGCGGACGGGGTCTTCTTCGAGCCGGGCTACGAGCTGTACTGGTACGAGGCGCTGGTTCACGAATCCCGCGCGGCAAGCGAACCCGAAGAGCGAGACCATCACCTCGGCGAAGCCCGGAGGAGCTGGATGAGGTATCTCGTGGAGGCCCGGGGCTCGGGCGCGCCATGGGTCGGCATTGCGGAAGAGCATCTGGTGCGGCTCGACCAGCAAGTTGCCCCCTCGGAGGCGCCCGGCCCCCGCCGGCCACGCTGGCTTCCCGGCTCGCCCTTCGACGGAATTTGAGCCGGTTTGCGGAGGGCGGGGACCTCAGGCTAGTAGAGCCTCTTCCCCCGGAGGCCGGCACCGACCGCTTCATGGCCAACGTCCCTACATCATTGCGCTCTTCAGGAGACGCCGCGCCCCGTGAACGCACGGCAAACGAGCGCGGACCCCACACGCCTCCGGACGAAGAACTGGTGCGTCGCGCCCGCGAGGGCGACCGCTGGGCCCGAGAGGCGCTTTTCCGGCGCTACGTGCGCCCGGTCACTCAGCTCGTCACCCGGCTGATGGCGCGGAGCCAAGATGCCGACGACGTCGTGCAGGACACGTTTGCGGAAGCCCTCCGAGACCTGGAAAAGCTTCGAAACCCGGCGGCGTTTCGGCCCTGGCTTTTCCGGATCGCGGTCAACCGGGTGCGCAAACGCGGTCGACGACGCAAGCTCGCCCGCGCGTTTGGTCTCGACCGAGGCATCGACGACGCGACGCTGGTGCAGCTGGCCGCCCGCGACGCGGGTCCCGAGCTCCTCACCGAGCTCGAACTCGTCGATCAGGTGCTTCGACAACTTCCGTCCGAGCATCGGATCGCGTGGATGCTGCGGCACGTCGAAGGTGAAACCCTCGAGAGCGTGGCCGAGCTGACCGACTGCTCACTCGCCACCGCCAAACGGAGAATCGCGGCGGCTCGCACGACGTTGGATGCGCACATCGACCGAGGAGCGTCATGACGCAGGCGCCGCACAACCTACGCGAGGGCCGGATCGCTGACGCGCTCGATGGCTCCCTCGAAGAAGC
>JBCCZL010000962.1:0-2016 GCA_039187775.1 Myxococcota bacterium | reverse complement strand
CGGCGCTGGAGCGTCCCGATAGCCTGGATATCCCGCTGTCGCGAGTGCGGAACCTCGAAGTGCGGCGCCGCTGGGATTTTGCGACCTATCTGTCGCTCACCTACGCGGACGCAAACGAGGTCGAACAGAGCTTTGCGTTCATGTCGAAGCTCGCGCTGAACCGTCGTGAGCTGGACGCATTTCACGAGGCGTTCGAAGAAGCCCGAAGCCGGGTCTAGCATCCCCTACGAATCGGCTCCGCTGACGAATCGCCTGCGGCGGCCAAGCCTGTGGCTGGCAGGCTCGGCCGAACCTTGTAGGCTCCCTCGGCTATGCGCGCGTACCTGAACCAGCTGGTCACCGAGATCATCTCCGAGCTTTTCGAAGTCGAGCAAGATGCCTTGGTCCGGCGGACGCAGGACGTGAAGCACGGCCACTATCAGGCCAACGCGGCGATGGCGCTCGCCAAGCGCCTCAAGAAGAACCCGCGCGAAGTCGCGACGGCGATCGCCGACGCCCTCGGCGCACGGCCAGAGTTCAAAAAAGTCGAGGTGGCAGGGCCAGGCTTCATCAACCTCACGCTGAGTAACGCGTTCTTGGTGGAGCGCGGGACCGCGCTCCTTTCGGATCGGAAGCGGTCGGGCGTCTCACCCGTTCCGAGACCGGAGAAGATCGTGGTCGACTTCTCCAGCCCGAACATCGCAAAGCAAATGCACGTCGGTCACCTCAGGTCGACGATCATCGGGGCCGCGCTCGTTCGGATTCTTCGGTTCGTCGGACACGAGGTCATCGGCGATAACCACCTCGGCGACTGGGGCACCCAGTACGGCCTCCTCATCGTGGGAATGCGGGAGTTTGGGTCCGACAATGCGCTGGCCACATCTCCGATCGACGAGCTCGAGCGGATCTACAAGCTCGCGAGCGCCCGGGCCAAAGAGGACGAAACCTTTGCCGCGGCCGCGCGAGAGGAGCTTCGCAAACTCCAGGCGGGGGATCCCGAGAATCGGGCGACCTGGGAGCGTTTTGTCGAAGCCAGCAAGGCGAGCCTGAACAAGAACTACGCGCGCCTCGGGGTGACCTTCGATGCGTGGCTCGGCGAGAGCGCATACGACGCGATGCTTCCGGGGGTGGTCGAGGAGCTTCTCGAAAAGGGCATCGCCCGCGAGGACAACGGCGCGATATGCGTGTTCTTCAACGAGCAGGCGGGCGAGGTCGACAAGCAGCTCAAGAAGTCCGACGTCCCGTTCATCGTTCGGAAAAAAGACGGCGCATATCTTTACTCCACCACCGACATTGCGACGGTGCTCTACCGGCGCGATGAGTTTCATGCGGACCGCTCGATCTATGTGGTCGGGACGCCGCAGAGGTTTCACTTCAAGCAGCTTTTTCAGGTGATGAAGCTCCTCGCCGTGGAGATGGAGCTCATCCATGTCGCGTTTGGCCAGATCCTCGGTATGGATGGCAAGATCATCAAAACGCGGGCTGGCACCTCTGTCCGCCTCTCCGATCTCCTGGATGAAGCCGAACAAAAGGCCCGCGAGCGGATTACGCAAGCCGAGTTTCTTCGCATTCCTCCGGAAGATCTCGACGATGCGGTCGCGGCGATCGGCATCGGCGCGGTGAAGTGGGCCGACCTCTCGCAAAACCGCGCGACCGACTACCAGTTCGACTGGGACAAGCTTGTCGCGTTCTCGGGAAACGCCGGGCCGTACCTTCAGTACCAGTACGCGCGCTGCGAGAGCCTGTTCCGGAAAGGAGAGGTCGACCGCGATGCGATCGATGGCCCGCTCCGGCTCGAGGAGCCACAAGAACGAGCCCTCGTGTTTCAGCTCCTCCAGTTCGAAGATCAGGTTCGGGACAGCGCGAAGCGCCTCGAGCCGCACCTCATCTGTGACCACCTCTATGATTTGGCCAAGGCGTTCAGCCGGTTTTGGGACAAGTGCCCCATCCTTCATGACAACAAGACCACGCGCGCGAGTCGGCTGGTGCTCGTCGAACTCAGCCGCCGTCAGCTGCGTCTCGGCCTCGACCTTCTGG
>JBCCZL010000961.1:0-2019 GCA_039187775.1 Myxococcota bacterium | reverse complement strand
CTCGACCGTCTGGTCCTCTCCACCCTGAAGCCGAAGACGGTTCGCCGAGAGATCGAGTTGCGGGCCGTTGAGGGTTCCCTGGCCGCCCTCGACTTCCACGACCGGCCCGAGTTCGTCCCGCACCGTGAGCTCCACATCGAGCGCGGAAATGACTCGCTCCTCACCCCTCGCGTCGGACGGGGACTCGGGGTTTGCGGCGCTTCCACGAAGTTGAGCCATCGAGGGGCGGAGTTCGGGATCCGCGAGGTCGACCTCCATCGACATCCCTCGCGCCTGCACCGCTTCGATCTTCGACTCCCCGGACAAGAGGGCCCACGCCGACACTCGAACCCCGATCTCTTCCACCGACGCTTCGATGCCACCCGTCCGGACGGTCACATCGGACAGGACCACCCCGGAAAGGCGCACCGACACATCGCCGATCTCCAGGTCGAGCCCTCGTCGCGCGGCCGCTTCGACGGCCTTGTCTCGGGCGAGGGAGGGAAGCCAACCAAACCAGGCCACAACCCCAGCCACGACCGGCCCCCCAATCGCCAACCCTACCGCGACACGTTTTCGACCGATCGGCATCTTGCCTCAGATGGCGCCCAAGTATGCCCTGAACGGCGATTCGCCAGAAACCCTTCCCCGCCTGGTCCCGGAAGGGCGACCGCAACTGTCAAATTATGTAATGCAGACGTAAATTGCCCGCACATCGAATCGTCGAATTTCTCGCATATTCACGGCGATGCCACGTGTTCTGTATTGGCACAGCGCGTGAGTAGCGGTGTGGGACGCGACACGGAATGGGCCGTGAGACCCAGCGGGAGAAGTGTGCGAGGCATCTGCGAATCATCGGCATCGAATCGCAAGAAGTCGGTGCCCCACCGCCACTCGCCGAAATTGTGAATGGCCAAGTCAGTCGCAGCGGACTGCCAGACCGGCCGACGTATTGGGTGTTTCGGCCCCCCGGTCGGCGCAGTGTCGCGACGGGCTACGACCATTCTTGTGCCCTCGGCCGTGGCGGATGGTGTTGGGGAATCAACGACGAAGGACAGCTCGGCGACGGAACTCAGGGAGAGGACCGTCTCGCGCCCGTCCAGATCGGCGTCCCAACCGGATGGACAGCGGAGAGCGCCGAGGACGTGAACACCTGCGCGCTTCAGGAGAACGGCGCACTCTACTGCTGGGGACGCACGACCGCGGCCAGCTTGGTCAGGGCGACTTCGCGTCGCGGCTCGTGCCGACGGACGTACCGCTGTCGAACATCGTCGACTTTGACGTCGGACGATTTCAGGTGTGCGCAATCACGGGAACAGGCGCGCTCTATTGCTGGACAACCGCGAAGGCGACCTCCGGTGAGGTCCAAGTAGGCGTCGCGCATGACCACCAATCGACGTCGCTTTCTTCAGGCGCTCGGGGCCGGAGCCGGCGGGCTCTATCTCCCCTCGCTCCTTCGGTCGACGGGAGCTCAAGCACAAGGCGCACCGAAGCGCCTCCTCGTGCTCGTGACCTGGCTCGGGTTCGAGCCGCGTACTTGGCGGATGGGGCCGCTCGGCTGGGACGATGACGAAGCGCTTCTCCCGAGCACCTCAATTTCCACCCCGGAGAAGAATCACGCCCCCGACCCCAGAACCTGGGACTTCGCGCTCTCCGACACGCCCCGGGACCGCTGGTCCTTTGGTTTGAAGCCGCTCTATGACTTCCAAGATCGGCTGACCGTCGTCGACGGCCTCGCGATGGTGAGTACCGCCCTCGACGAGAACACCGACAACGGACACGGAGGCGGGATGCTCCATGCGCGGTCTTCGAGCAATTCCCAGCGAGGATCATCATCAGTTCTTCTCCCACGACACCAACCCAGCTTCGAGTTTCTCGCGGCAAGCGATCCGAACAAGCATCAGGGATGGCTCGGCGCCATTGCGGGACAGGCCCAGCGGTACTGGATGACGGTGATGGCACGATTCGCGGCCGCCTTCGATGCGGTCCCTGAGGGCGACGGAGCGATGCTCGACAACACGATCATCTATGTGGTCAACG
>JBCCZL010000960.1:0-2023 GCA_039187775.1 Myxococcota bacterium | reverse complement strand
GCGAACGAGAGAGTCCGTGGGTCCTCCTGAGCTCCGACCAGATTCGTCCGAACGCGTCCGCCGAACGACGACTTTCAGCGCTGGATCAGAACGGAATATCGTCGTCGCCGAAATCGTCGCCGTAGTCGGGGCCATACCCGCCGCCACCGCCGCCGCCGCCACTCCCGCCACTGCCGCCACTGCCGCCACTGCCGCCGCCGCCGCCGTAGTCACCACCACCGCCGCCCCCGTCGCGCCGACCGCCGGGCAGAAGTACGATGTTGGTGGCGACGATCTCGGTCGAGTAGCGCTTGTTCCCGTCTTTGTCTTCCCAAGAGCGCGTCTGAATGCGCCCCTCCACACAAATGCTCCGACCTTTGTGGAGGATCTTGTTGAGCGCCTCGCCGCGGTTTCCCCACACGATCACCGTGTGCCACTCGGTTCGTTCCTGCCGCTCTTTGTCTCGGTTTACGTACGACTCGGTCGTCGCCATGCGGATGCGAAGAATGGCTTGCCCAGACTGAGTGAACTTCAGCTCCGGATCCATGCCCAGGTTCCCTACCAAGATCGCTTTGTTAAGCCCTTCCGCCATGTCTCGCTTCCTTACTTCCGATGCCCCTGACAAGGAGCTGAGATTTCCCGCCCCGGTGTTCGTCTCGCGCACGGGCCGGGGTTGCCTACCACGGACCACGCATCCGGCCTTCGGGCGCGTGACCCTACCCGATGAAAGACGGGGCGAGGAGTGTCAATCTGACGAAACTGAGAAAGAAAGTTCCGCGCGAACGGGCTCGAGTTTGTCCCGATCTTCTACAGAACTTATCCACAGGGGACTTACATCGCTTCCCGCACGAACAGGATGCTGAGCACCACGACTTGCACGAGCCAGAGCGCCGAAAACGCGAAACCCGCTCCGCGAACGAACTTTAGCGCTCCCGCCTTCTCGTCGGACAGTCTTCCGGCCTTGATCTCTTTGAGGTCGTCGTTTGCCAGGTGGAAAGCGACCATGTGGAAGATGCCGCAGAGTAGGAACCCGGCGCCGAGGTAGAGGGCGGCCTCTCCAACGCGAGCCTTGGGTTTGTTGCGCTTACGACGGAGCTCCTCCAGACGATCAGGTAGATCCGTCGCCGCACCCGCGGTGGATTCGTCGCGAAGCACCGATGCAAGTCGCTCGAGAATGTTCGCCATTCGTCGTTCGCGGTACTTCGGGCCAATCTCATCGGCTGCGAATGCACTCTCTACTTCGATGGCTTCGTCGATCAGCTGATCCTTGCTTCGCTGTCGAAGCCGCTTGCCGAGTGGTGCATGTCCCTCGCCGCGGGTGATCAGGAAGATCAACGCAAGGATGATAAGAACCGCCGCGCCACCCAACGCGAAGTACCGCACCGACGGGGCGCCCGGAATATTGCTCACCTCGATCCGGACGGATCGAAGCTGACTGTCGTCGGGACCTCGCTCGATGGCCGTCACGAGCATTCGGCGGCCGTTGAGACTCTGGGTCTCCGCCTCGGGAAACTCGACATTGCTCGAGCCTTCGACGAACAGCTCCATTCCCTTGGCCGCGTCCGACTCGACTCGGTACTGGTATGTCCGGAACGAGATCGGAACATCGATGGTCATCTCCGAACCGGACAGCGGAAGGTCAAAGCCGTAGACGAGATTGGTCCGACCCGGGGGAAGCGAGCCTCGAAGGTAGACGCCTTCTCCTTCGACCGCTTCGAGGCGCTGGTCGCTCATCACGGGCTGGGACTGAAACGCAGTCCAGCCCGAGGGGAGACGAATGAGGTGGCCTTCGTCCGGAAACACGTACTGTTCCCGGCCCATATTCATTAGCTGAATCTGCTGCCACACGTGGACTCGGCTGTCCGCAAACTCGAGGATCGTGCGATGCAGAAACTGAAGCAGAATCTCATCGCGGTCCGTGGTGTCGAGCTGCGTGATGCGCACGTCGTAGCCGCGACCCGGCGGTAGCCGAAACGGGGTAGAGCTGAACTTGGCTCCGCCGTTTCGAACGTTGACCCGATAGGCCTGGTCGCTTCCCGTCGCG
>JBCCZL010000959.1:0-2043 GCA_039187775.1 Myxococcota bacterium | reverse complement strand
CGGTGGCTTGCGACGGCAGATTGACCACCTCGAGGGTCACGGTCCCATCGTCCGGACGGGTGGGTGCCTCCGGAGGAATCTGAACCGGTGTGGTCACCGCCTCTGAATCGTCCGAAAGAAGCGCCCGAACACCGACCAGGAGGCCGATCAGAAGGATCGCACCGACGGTTCCGTACCAGACGATCTTGGGTATCGCGGCCCCGGTCGCCTTCGGCGGCGCGGCGGGGGGTGCCGGAGAAGAAAACACGCCCGGAGAACTTCGTGACGCGTGAAGCCCGGCCTGCGGAGCACGAGAGCTCGAAGCGCTCGGACCGGGCGGGGTGCTCGGTCCGTCGTAGGCCCTTGGGCGAGGCCGCCGGGACACGGGGACTTCATTGCTCAGCTCGAGCTCGGGTCCGGGCGTTGGTTCCTCCAGGTCGCCGAGGCCCCCGGCCACCGTGGGCACGGTGTCGGTTGAAGGACGACGGCTGCTTCGCGGTTTCGCGATCACCAGTTCGCCGATCTCCATCGGCGGCGCGCTCGGAACCGGCTCTGCAACGTCGCCACGGAGCACGGCCTCCAACACCTTGCGCATCTCCTCCGCCGAGCCCACCCGCTCCTTGGGGCTCTTTTGGAGGGCGCGTGACAAGATCTGATCGACGCGAGGATCGACGTGCACATCGTGGTCGGCGAGCGGTCGGGGCTCCGCGTTGAGGATCACGTGAATCAGTCGGTTGTAGTTTGGCGCATCGAATGGCACATCGCCGGTGAGGCACTCGTAGAGGACCACTCCGGCGGCATAGAGATCGGCGCGCGCATCGATCGTCGATTCGCCGAGCGCCTGCTCCGGTGCCATGTAGTGAGGCGTCCCGAGGACCGCGCCCACCACGGTGAGCTGCGCAACCCGCTCGTCCTCTTTCTGCGAGATTCCAAAGTCGAGGAGCTTGACCACCTCGCCGCCCGCCCGCGGGGCGAGAATAATGTTGTCGGGCTTGAGGTCCCGGTGCACCACACCGGCCTCGTGGGCCGCTCCGAGCGCAGCGAGCAGCGGGACCAGGATCTCCAGTGCCTCGCGTTCGGTGAGGCGCTTCCTGGCTTCGATGCGCTGGGTCAGGGTCTCGCCGACGAGGCGTTCCATCACGAGAAACGGCACCCCCCGGTCGGTCTGGTCGAGGTCGAGGACCTCCACGATGCCGGGATGGTTCACTGCGCTCGCCGCCCGGGCTTCGCGTCCAAAGCGCTCCACCACGCCGGTGTTGCTAAGAAACGCTTCGTCAAGCAGCTTGATGGCCACCTTTCGGCCGGTCATCACGTGCTGCGCCGCCCACACCGTGCCCATGCCGCCTTTGCCGATGAGGCTTTCGATGCGGTATTTGCCCCGAAGGGTGCTGCCGGCGAGGTCGGGTTCGGCCAAAGCCCGAGGACTCTACCTCAATCTCGGACCGGTCCGAGAGAGTCCCGCGAAAAACGACCTCGCTCGACGTCCTACCAGTGCACCGAAAACACGGTGGCCGCGTCACCGAGCGCCTCGCAGGCCGTGATCTGCACCGATGGCGCACTCGTGCCGTCGCCTCGACGAAGGCTTCCGCGCAACACGCCGGCCACGAACGCATCGAACTCCAGCCGGGGTTCGACTTGCTCGTCCACCACGAGGCGCGCCGAGCCCTCGGCCTCGGTGAGAATGCGCGCATTTCCCTGCCACGTCAGCCGGCGCCAGAGATCCGGAAACTCCGCCACCAACCGCTCGGGCGAAAGCGGAGTTTCGAGCCGAGGAGCCACCCGCTCGAGGACCCGGCGCGCGACCGACTCCCCAAGTCCCGCAACCCACCCGAGGTCGCCTCGCGCGGTCCGTTCATCCACGATGGCGAGCAGATCCGCGATCAGCTGCACCGCTACCCCGTCCTTCATGTGGACTTCGGTGTTGCCGGTGGCGGGCAAGAGGGCCTCCACCTCGGGAAGCTCTTCGATCACCCCCGGCCAGCCGTCGGCCCCGACCCGTTTGTAGACCCCCTCGATCACCACGAGCGACAACACCAGTGGCATCCGACCGCGGCCCTCGGCCTT
>JBCCZL010000958.1:0-2056 GCA_039187775.1 Myxococcota bacterium | reverse complement strand
GCCATGAGTAATTTCAGTCACTTAGATGAGGTTCGGTGGCTCGTCCGGTTGCGAACTTCTGGGGTCCTGGCTGCCCCAGGAGCCGGTGGGGTAGTTTTCCCGGTTCCGGGCCGTTCATGGCCGGGCCTGACCCTACGAGGACCGCATGTCGAAAGAGCTGAACTACGAAGGAAAGGTCGTCATTGTGACCGGCGCCGGAAACGGTCTTGGTCGAAGCCATGCCCTCGGCTTTGCAGCGCGGGGTGCGAAGGTGATCGTCAACGATCTTGGCGGTAGCCACACCGGTGAAGGAAAGAGTGCGGCGGCGGCGGACCAAGTCGTCGAGGAGATTCGCGGCGCCGGCGGCGACGCGCAGCCAAGTTACGATTCGGTCACCGACGGGGAGAAGATCGTGCAGGCCGCGCTCGATCATTACGGCCGGATCGACGTCGTCGTCAACAATGCGGGCATCCTTCGAGACGTCAGCTTTCACAAGATGACGCAAGAAGACTGGGACCTCATCTACCAGGTGCACGTCCTCGGTTCGTTTAAGGTGACCCATGCGGCCTGGCCCCATCTTCGCGGGCAGCAGTACGGTCGGGTGGTGATGACCTCGTCGGCCGCGGGCATCTACGGAAACTTCGGGCAGGCCAACTACGCGATGGCAAAGCTCGGCCTCGCCGGATTTTCGAACACGCTTGCAGTCGAGGGTCAGAAGAAGAACGTTTTCGTCAATACGATCGCCCCGGTCGCCGGTTCACGGATGACCGAGACGGTGCTCCCGCCGAACGTCCTCGAGCATCTTCGGCCCGAGTACGTGACGCCGCTCGTGCTCTGGCTTTGCCACGAGGAGTGCAAGGAAACCGGGGGGCTCTTCGAAGTGGGGGGCGGCTACTTTGGCAAGCTCCGCTGGGAGCGGGCCGACGGACAGATGTACCGGGTGGGACGCGAGATTCGCGCTGAGGATGTTCGGGCGAGCTTCGGCAAGGTGGTCGACTTTGGCGCCGCTCATCATCCGGAGAACATCACCGCTTCGCTGGGACCGGTGATGGAGAACATTCAGGCCGGCCCGAGCAAGGGCGGGAACGAGTGGATCGATGTCGACGAGGCGCTCGGTTACGAGTTTCCCGAGACCACCACGAGCTATGACGAGCGTGACCTTGCGCTCTATGCCCTCGGGGTGGGGGCGGGCTCGAATCCCCTCGATAGCAAAGAGCTCCAGCTCGTCTACGAACTTTCGGGCGATGGTTTCGTCCCGCTCCCCACGTATGCGGTGGTGCCGGCGATCAACGAGCTTCTTCGCCTCGGCAAAGAAGGAAAGACCGCGCCGGGCCTGAAGTACGGTCTGGACCGAGTGCTTCATGGCGAGCAGTACACCGAGCTTCTTCGTCCGCTTCCGAAGAAGGCCACGCTCACCCATCGGATGCGCATCAAGGACATCTTCGACAAGGGCAAAGGGGCTCTCGTGGTCACGGAGACCAAGAGCTACGACGAGAGCGGCGAGCTCTTAATGATCAACGATGCGACGACGTTTGTGCGCGGGGCCGGGGACTTTGGCGGCGACCGTGGGCCGAGTTCGAACGTCAATACCCCGCCCGAGCGGGATCCGGATGCGGTGGTCGAGCAGAAGACCGACGAGAGTCAGGCGCTCCTCTATCGACTGAGCGGAGACTGGAACCCGCTTCATGCGGACCCGGGATTCGCGAAGGCGTTTGGATTCGACAAGCCCATTCTTCACGGCCTCTGCACCTTCGGGTTTGCCGGGCGACACGTGCTGCATCGCTTCGCCAAGGACAACGACCCGCGGTACTTCAAGAGCATCAAGGTGCGGTTTGCCGACAGTGTCTTTCCGGGTGAAACGCTGGTGACGGAGATGTGGAAAGAAACCGACCAGCGGATCCTCTTTCGCTGCAAGGTCAAGGAGCGCGACGTGGTGGTGATCAGCAACGCCGCGATCGAGCTCTACGAGACGATCCCCGTGGCGAAGGCAGCGCCGAAAGCTGCCGATGCGGCTCCCCCGGCATCCGAGGCGTCAGTCCCCGTGAGCGCCGACATCTTTGCGGGGATCGACCGCTAT
>JBCCZL010000957.1:0-2077 GCA_039187775.1 Myxococcota bacterium | reverse complement strand
TCGACACGCACTTCGACGCGACCCTGGATTAGAGCACACCACAGGATCCCCCTGGGCCCCTCCGCGGCTGGAGTACGCGAACTACTGCCATCCCCTCGGGCTCGGACACTTCCTCGCCTCGCGGATGGCACTAGCTCGCCCACTCCCTTCCACCGATCGGCTTCGGGGCGTGTGGAGATGAGCTCTTGCATCGATCCGCAGAAAGCGGCGACGGATGGCTCACTCGTCGCTTCTAACCACCGACGGAAAGTGGCACGATGGGCGGCGCACCGGGGTGTTGTCGGAATTTTCCCATCCCCCGGCCCGCACCGGAGGAACCCGTGACCTCGATCGAAGAAAAACGAGCCGCCGCAAGTGTCCGCTGGTTGTTGGTCGCCCCGCTCGAGAGCGGCAAGAGCGAGCCCTTTAGTCTCGACCGGGAAAACTTTGGGAGCGTGATGGAAGAGGCGGCGCTCACCGCATCGGTGACCGTTCCGGATCGGGTCGGAGCGTCGGGGACGCGGAGCTTCGATCTCACACTTCCAAGCCTTAAAGCCTTCTCCCTCAAGGAGCTCATTGGCAGCGTCGAGGAGTTTCAGAAGCTCCTCGTGATCGCCGCCAAGTTCGGCAAGGGTCAGCTCAGTCCGGAAGACGGGATCGCGGAGATCGAAAAGGTCGTGGGCGCGGGGCAGCTCACCAAATCGGTCGCCGAGATCGCGGGTATCGGCATCGAGGCGTCCACCCCAGACGGTGAGAAAAAGACCTCCGGGGACGGTGGCGTCGACGCCATCTTGTCGGAGGCCGAGGTCGCGGACCCGAGCGCAAGCTCCGCCGTGTCGTCGTTCATCAGCAATGTTCGAAAGAGCGGCGGCGGCAGCAAGACCGTCAAGAAGGCCGGCCGGGGCGCTCGGGACGCGATCGAAGAAGCGGTATACGGCATGGCCAAGGCGGTGCTTGCGAGCGAGGAGGTCGCCTCCCTCGAACGCACCTGGCGTGGACTCAAGCTCCTGTCGGACCAATGCGGCCAGAGCGCCGGGATTCTCCTCGAGGTGCAAGATGCTCCCGTCGACGAGATCGCCGACCGGCTTCGAGAGCGACCCGAGACCAAAGAGTTCGATTCGCCCGACGGCGTGTTCGTGCCCTACGAAATCGACTCCCTCGAACTCCTCGGCGAGCTCGCCAACATCGGAGAGGGGATGCTCGCACCGGTGGTTGCCGCGGTCGCCCCAGGAACACTCGGCGCCGCCACGCACGCGGGCCTTCTCGATCGGCTCGACGAAGAGCAGGGTTGGGACGAGTGGAATGGGCTCCGGGGCGAAGAGAGCACTCGATGGCTGACCATGGTCGCCAACCGCGTAGTGCTTCGGTCCGAGGGGGCCGGCGCGGCGAAACGCTCGGTGATCGGGAACGGGGTCTACGCGCTCGGCGCGATGCTGTCGAAGAGCTTCGGCGGCTTCGGGTCCTTCGCCAAGGTCGTCGGCAAGCCCGGGTCGCTCAAGGCGCCGGGCATGCACACCATCGAGAGCGGCCGACACGAAGGCGTGAGCTGCCCGACCGAAGCGTTCTTTTCCATCCGCGCCCAGACCCAGCTCGGAAAGCGCGGCATCACCGGTCTCGGGAGCGGTCGGAACGAAGACCGGATCGTACTCACCGAAGTCAAAACGCTCCGCGGCTCCGACGATGCGGTGCCTCTTCCGGCGCAGATCCTCACCGGTCGCATCGTTCGCTTTGCCCAATGGGCACGCGACCAGGTTCCGTCGACCGCAAGCGACGACGATGTCTCGAACCTGTTCTACCAGGCGGCCGCGGTGTTCCTGTTTCCCGGCCTCGAGTCGCACGCGGGCATGGAAGCGAACGTCAAAGAGATCGACGGGGAGCGGATGGTCGAAGTCCACACCCAAGTGCGATCCGAGCACGCTCTCGTACCGCTGGACATCACCTTCGCCCTTCCCCTCTGACCCCTAGCCGCCATCGCAGCTCCTCTAGCGGAGGGCGCGGATCGTGACGTTCTTCTGCTCGCGGACGACTTCGCTCGTGGCGTTGTCGACGTAGCGGACGAGCTCGAAGGTTCGGCCTTCGAGCGCTTCATAGAGCACTC
>JBCCZL010000956.1:0-2079 GCA_039187775.1 Myxococcota bacterium | reverse complement strand
GGGCAATGACTCGACGCTTCGTGCTCCCACTCCTGCTTTCCCTCGCGGCTCCCACCGCGCTCTTCGCCCTTGGCTGCGGTTCGAGCGATGCGACTCCCCGCACCGAAAACGTCGCGCTCCCCGCGACCGCCAGCGAAGGGACCGCGGTCGCGATCTTTGCCGGTGGCTGTTTCTGGTGCATGGAAAAGCCGTTCGAAGAACGCGACGGAGTGAGCGAAGCGGTCTCCGGCTACATCGGCGGGACCGAAGAGAACCCGACCTATGGCGAAGTGTCGAGCGGCGGCACCGGCCACACCGAAGCCGTGCGGGTGGTCTACGACCCCTCGCGGATCCGCTACGAGGAACTCCTTCACATCTTCTGGCGCAATATCGATCCCACCCAGCGGAACGGTCAGTTCTGTGACCGGGGCACCCAATACCGCTCGGGGATCTTTCCTCTCAACGCGGCACAGCGAACCGCCGCTGAGGCTTCGCTTCGGGAGGTTTCGGAGGAAATCGAGGGGGAAATCGTCACCGAGATCACCGATGCCACCACGTTCTATCGGGCCGAGGACTACCACCAGGACTATTACCGGGAGAATCCGCTTCGTTACCAAACCTACCGCGCCGGTTGCGGTCGAGATCGACGGCTCTACGAGCTCTGGGGAGAAAGTCACTGATGGGTTTGTTTGGAAATCTGTTTAAGGGACGGCCGAAGGTTCACCCTACCTCGGTCCGGGACCACGCGACCTTTCAGCGTGAGGTTCTCGAGAGCGACCGACCGGTCATCGTCGACGTGTGGAGCCCGAGCTGCGGCCCCTGCAAGCGCCTCGTTCCGGTGCTCACCAATGTGGCGACCGATTTCTCCGAACGGGTGCGCGTCGTCGAAATCAGCACCGAGGCGGAAGGAAAACTCCTCGCCGCGCTCGGGGTTCGAAGCACGCCGACCTTGATCATCTACGACCAGGGAGAAGAGCTCGGCCGGCAGGTCGGCTATCGGCCCGAGAGCTGGTTCGCCGAGATGATCGACACCGAGTTTCCGGAAGGCCCCGCCTGACTCGTCCGGGCCTGACTCGTCCGGGCCTGACTCGTCCGGGCCCGACTCATCGGGGCCCCGACAGTGGCTACGGGTTCTCGATGAGCTCTGGGTTTTCGACGAGCTCCGGGCCTTCGATGATCGCAGGATCCTCTTCCGGGAGGTCGGCGGGAACATCGGCGCTGTCGTAATCGAAACGAACGCCGACCTGCACCTGGAAGGGCTTGGCCGGACGAGCCCCGAACGGCCGACGTGACGCGATCGGCTCCGCAAAGAGCAGGTTCTCCCCGCGAACATAGACCTGGAGACTCTCCCAGACGTTCACACCGACCACCGCATCGAGCATCACGTACGGGTCGGTCCGGAGACCCGAGTCCCCCTGGCTCGCCTCTTCGCGCATCTCACTTGCGAACACCGCGCTCACGTTCACGCTGAATCGCTCGTGCTCCAACCCCACCCGAGCCGTCCCCTGATGCTCCGGAACGTAGGGCAGCCGGTCGCCTTCTTCAACATTGCCGAACTGAGGGTTGTCGGACTCGAAGGCGCTCGCAAAGCGAGACCAGGTAAAGGTGTAGCCCGCCCGGACCGGCAGGGTCAGTCCAGCCGGGAGCTGGAAGTTGTGCTGAAACGCGACCTCGGCGCCCGCGATATCCACGGTGCCGGCGTTGAACTGACGGTCGAGCATGTCGACGGTGCAGCCCGAGGCGAAGGAGCACTCGCCGGTGAGGTTGGTGTAGTGATTGTAGAACCCGATGACCTCGGCTAACGACTCGGTATCGGTGTCGACGTAGCGAGCTCCCGCTTCCACATTCCACGAAAACTCCGGTTCGACCTCATCCGGCTGACCCGGGGACACCGGGCTGAATCCGCGGTAGACGCCGGCAAGGACGCCGAGCTCTTCGGTGAACGCATAGGTCACGCCCACGCCAGGAAGAATCGCGGTCTGGGTCGAATCCTGCTCGGTCCCCGCCAACCCGTTGACGAAGTCCGTGCCGATCACCTCGATTCGGGCCCCCGGACTGACCGTAAAGCCATAAAACGTCGCTGCGTAGACCGCGTGTCCG
>JBCCZL010000955.1:0-2084 GCA_039187775.1 Myxococcota bacterium | reverse complement strand
GTAGAGCGTTGTGATCTCCGCCTGAACCTCGCTGCGGTCCGCCATCAGCTCGTGGAATTTGGCGAATGCGGCCTGGCGGTCCTTGCCGAGAGGGATTTGGCGGCCTGCGCTGGATTAGCTCAACCCGGTCCGACTCGTTCAGCTCCGCCTCGATTCCCAAGAGAATGCCACGGGAAAGCGTCCGGCCGATCTCTAGATCGCCGACCGTGCCGACGTCCGGGAGCACCGCCACGACCGACTCATCGAGGGCAACCTGCACCTCGCTGCCCGTGGACCAACCGAGGAGCCGTCCCGAAAGGCCGCTCGGGTCGGTCGACAAATGCCGGATCGACCCGGTCAGCGGGACGGTCCGCGCGGCTCCGTTTTCGGAAAGCGGAAGGAGCTCGAGCTGAGCCTCGTCGCTCCGGGCCAGCCACACCGAGCCGTCATCATTGACGAGCTTCGCCTCCTCCCCGACCGCTCCGTCGACGACTCGCGAGGATTCGGCTCCAGAAAAGCGAAGGACCGAGCGGGCACCGTCGTCGTTCCACAACACAAAGACGTCGCCGCGCGAGTCTTGGACCACATCCCCCAGTCGCCAGGAAAGGTCCCACTCGATTCGCGCGATTGCTGGTTCGGCGACGCCCTCGGTCAACGTCGACACCGCAAGCTCGCGTTCCAGCTCGTCGATCCACACCACCGTCGGAGGACCCTCGCCGAGCGCCAGGCGAAACCCTCGACTTGGCGAAGTCACAACATTCGTTTCGTCGGACACCGCACCTTGCGCCTCGGGATCGATGAAGGAACTTCGAAGCGATCGCACGCCGTCTTCGACCCTCAAGAACACCGCCCGATACCCATCGCGTTCTCGAATGAGCTGCGCTCCTCGGACCCGGTCTTTTCGCCCAAGCGAGAACGGACCGCGGCGGACGCCCCCATCTTCTCCAAGCTCGACGAAGAAGAGGCCGGTGGACTCTTCGTAGGTGAGCACGCGAAACCCCTCGCTCGCTCCGAGCGTTCCGAGCTCGGAGTTGCCAGCGGTGCTGAGCACCACCGACCGTTCGTCACAGCGGGTGGCCACCTCGGCGAGGAACCGTTCTTCAAAGCATCCCGCGATCGAAAGACTCAGCGCGCAAGCAACAAAGAACCGACCGGGCCGCACCTCGCTAGGATGCCACGATTCGCCGGCGATGTGTCCCGAACCGCACCCTTGTCAGCGCGTCACTCCCGCAACCCAGAAGCTTTAGGTCAGCCGCCAGATCCGTCGGGTCCGAGGTCCTCAGCGCGGTCGGCCAGGGTCCGGACCTCCTCGATGAGCGTCGACAGCTCGCTCGTGCAGAGCCTCTCTCGGCCCTCGAACGCCGCCGGCAGGCCGTCGCTCTGGAGAACGCGCCACCGATCGGCGAACTGACTCCAGGGCCGGAAGTGGTCTTTCAGCGACCCGGTGTTGTTCCGCCCGTAGTCGTCGGGATACTGGACCGGCTCTCCCGCCTCGAGGAGCTCCTTTTGCAGGAGAAGCACGGTTCGAATCGCGTTGCAGCGGATCGCATTGCCAAAATCGGCAAGCTCGTCGCTGTTGTCGTTCGCTCGACTCATCGCGTCACGGAACTGAAGGCGCTTTCCGTGAAGCAGCGGATGGACCGCGGATTCAGAATGCGGACTCGAAGATGGCGGGTAGATGCGCGTATGGGCGAACTCCCGGTGGTAGTGCTCTTGGACAAGAATGCGCATCAGGTAAAGGAACGGCATGTGGACCTGACGCTGCTCGAAGCCCACGATGACCCAGTAGTGAAGGTCGGCGACCCCGCCGCCTTGCTGCATCAGAAGCCCCGGGTCGTAGATCACGCCAAGGGTCTGCCAGGGATGGTTGAGCTGGGACACCATTTGGCTCGCCGGGCTGAGCTCGCCGGCGTCTTCGGGAATCTCCTCCGCCGCTTCCTCGGGCCAGTTGGAGACGAGGAGCGCGCCGCGACCGCAGTTGTGCTCCGCGAAGTCCGCCCCGATCTTGTAGAACGGGTCGTTTCCGCGGCCGTGTCCATGATTGGCACGCCCGCCTCGGCTGCGAGGTAGCCAAAGCGCTCGGCGAGTAGCAGTTGGGTTTCGGC
>JBCCZL010000954.1:0-2102 GCA_039187775.1 Myxococcota bacterium | reverse complement strand
TTATCGTGCGGGTGCGCGCGGAGCGTTCCGCCCGTGCGGACCTGGATCAGCTTCGGTACTTGCCGGTCGACCTTCCTGCCGGCGGGACGGTTCCGCTCGGGTCGATCGCCACGAGCGGCGACCGGCTTGGACCGGTCGACATCGAACACGAGGACCAGCAACGGATTGCGACCGTGAACATCGTGGCCGCGGGCCTCGACCTCGGAAGCCTTACCGAGCGCATCGAGGCGCGGATCGATCAGATCGGAGTTCCCGAGGGAATCCGGGTCGAGACGGGCGGTACCGCCGAGGACCTGCGGGATGCGTTCTTTAAGCTGGCGATGGCCTTCTTGGCTGCGCTTGCCCTGGTGTACATGGTGCTTGCGTCGCAGTTCGAGTCGCTCCTCGAGCCGTTTGTCATCATGTTTACCGTGCCGCTGGCCGCGATCGGAGTGGTCGGCGCCCTCATCGTGACCGGCACCACCCTCCAGGTCACCGCGCTGGTTGGCGTGATCCTCCTCGGGGGCGTCGTCGTGAACAACGGCATTGTGCTGATCGACGTGATCAAGCGTCGTCGAGCTGAAGCGATGGATCTTGTGGAAGCCGCCATCGAGGCGGGCCGAACGCGAATCCGCCCGATTTTGATCACCGCGCTGACCACGATCTTGGGCATGGTCCCGCTCAGCTTGGGCATCGGCGATGGCGCGGAGACGTGGGCACCGATGGCCCGCGCGGTCGTCGGCGGCATGATCGTGTCGACCGCGCTGACGCTCTTTGTCATCCCCGTGATGTATGTGGGCATCGCCAACTGGGTCGACCGGAGACGCGACCGCCGACGCAAGAACGTCGAGGCGAAACAGCCCCAACTCACGCCCGCGCCGAAGGCCGGTGAGGACCAAGCCGCCGCACGGACCGTCGTCGAACCCGTGGAAGTCCTCTAACGCCAAGTTCGTACTCCGTTTCTTGTCTCACGACTCGTGGGCGAGGCATCGCGGCTCACCTGCGCACGCAAAGTGACGGCGGACAGCTCGGGTCGTTGCAACGATTTCGAATGATGATTCGAACCGATCGGCACCTTATCGTCTTGAGCTTGATGGGGCTTTTGGGGGGAGGGTGTGGCGACGACGCCACGGGATTCGAGAATGATGCGTCATCCCTACCCGGGGACAGCCGTGTCGACGACGCGACGGTGGATGGGAGTTTGGGACAAGACGCGGATGCTGGACCGGTGGAAGACGGACCCGCGTGTGGAAATGCCGCCGCCGAGGCGCTCCCGATCCAGATCATTGCCCCGCGTCAAACCGACGAGGGGATTCGTTCCGGCGACCCTGACCACGCGTACGTGGAGGCGGTGGGGGAGCCGACCGGTCGCCTGCTGCTCTTTCTGCCGGGCGCCACCGCGTCTCCGAGCGACTACCAGGACATTTTGCGACACGCCGCGGCCTCGGGGGACGATGCGCTCGGCCTCGCATACGTCAACGACGAACGAATCTTTGTGGTGTGCTCTCGCTCCGATCGACCGGACTGTCAGGAGACGATTCGGCTGGAGATCCTTCGCGGGGAGGACCTCAGCCCCGAAGTCGAGGTGGACGCGGCAAACTCGATTCTCAACCGACTCGTCATGGCGCTCCAGCACGTGGGCTGGACCCAGTATCTCGACGGCGAGGAGCCTCGCTGGGACCGAATCGCGGTGGCAGGCCACTCTCAGGGCTCGGGCCATGCCGCAATGATCGGCCGCTTCTATTCGACCGACCGGGTGATCGTGTTTGCGGGAACCGAGCCGGCACCATGGACTCGGCAACCCCGCATGACGCCGCCGGAGCGCACTTGGGCGTTCGCCCACACCGGCGACCCGCTGTTTAATGCGTTCCCCAACTCATGGGCCAATCTCCGTATTCCGGGCGCGCCGACGATCATCGATGGTCTCGCGCCTCCGTTCGACGGCGCGCATCAGCTGATCAGCGAGGCCGCGGCGAATCCGGATGACGAGAACTTTCATCGCTCTCCGATCAGCGATACCGCCACTCCGCGCGAGACCTCGGGCGCTCCGGTGTACGGCGCCGTGTGGTGTCACCTCCTCGGACACGGACCGGTCAACTGACGAGCTAGCCCGCATCGGGGAT
>JBCCZL010000953.1:0-2106 GCA_039187775.1 Myxococcota bacterium | reverse complement strand
TATTCCTCGTCGGCTCGCGGGCGCGACCGGCACCGTCGCGAAGCTGGATCCACCCACGGGCCTTTTGCAGCAGCCTGCTAGCCGGGCCAGCGAGCCGATGAGAAGCTTCGGACGGGGTTTCGCCCTCCTCGGAGAGGAGGGCCCGCTCGTCGAATGAGGAAGTGTGGCTCGGAGCAACGACCCGAGCCGACCGCGGGGGAGACATCGGCATGGAGAGAAAATCGAAAGAACAGCTCAGCGAAGAATCGGCGCGTCGTTGGTGCCCCGGCTGGGCCCGTCAGCCATGGCGGTCGTTTCCATCGAAGCTCCCTCGGACCCTGCGGTCGCCATCGGGGATTCGTTGGTCATCGGAGCGTCGTTGGCCATCCCCGAGGATTCCTCGGGCGGTGCCTGTGCGCGCCGAGCTCGTCGTCGCTCGCGTCGCGCCCGCGCCCGCTCCTCCGCGCTGTCGTCGCGCTCGTCGGACAATCGGGGTTCCTCCGCTTCGGTGTCCTCGCGGAGCACCGCCGGATCATCGATAGGGTCGCTACCGGACTCATCGATCCCGTTCAGTTCGTCCGCGCCTTCCCGGTCCACCGCATGCTCGGCTTCCGCCGCTTCGACGATTTCGTTGGCGGTGTCGTCGACGGTTTCGTCGGCCGTGTCGAGGGCGGTGCCCGTCTGGTTCGGGGCGTAGGGAGCGGACGCACTGTTGCCCTCGGCGCCGGCGGGTCGCTCACTGTCGAGCCAGAACGGCACCGTGGCGACGATCGCGGTGGCGAGAAGCGCCATCGCCGTCAGCGCGACCCACCGGAGCCTCGAAGGACGCTGTGCCGTCGCTCCTTGCGAGTCCCAAGCCATCGGGGTTTGAGTACCGGGCCGCTTTTCCTCGGTCGCCCCAAACGCAAGGTTCGAAGCGGATGACTCCGATTCGTTCTGAACCGGAAACGGACCCGTCGCGGTCGCCGTCGCGATGTCCGCCACATAGTCATCCATCGACGAAAGCGTGGGCGCGGTGATCGCTTCGCGAAGCGCATTTCGAAGCGCCGTCATGTCCGGATAGCGTTCGCTTCGCTCCCGGACAAGCGCCCGATCGATCGCCGCGGTCACCCCGGGCTGGGCGGTGGCTGCGATCGAACCAAGAGCCGGCGCGGGCGCCGTACAGATCTGGGTGAGCACCGCGGTCGGAGTAGGGCCAAGGAACGGGGGCCGACCGCCGATGCATTCGAAGAGCATGGCTCCCATCGACCAAACGTCGGACGCGGGGCCCACGTCCTCCATCCCCAGCGCCTGCTCGGGGGACATGTAGGTTGGCGTGCCGATGATCGTGCCTTCGCCGGTGGAGTTGGTCCGTCGACTGTTAGCGATTTTGGCGATGCCAAAGTCGAGCAGTTTGGGGATGACTCCCCGCTTTGGGTCGTGGTGGAGGAACACATTGTCGGGCTTTAGGTCCCGATGAATGATCCCGAGCGCGTGGGCGTCGGCGAGCGCATCCATGATCGGGTTGAGAATGGCGAGCGTCTCGCCCTCCGTCAGCGCACCCTTCTGCTTGATGACATCCTCGAGGCTCCGGCCCTGGAGGAGCTCGAGCACGAGAAACACCTCCCGCTCGTCGGTGGCCTGCATGTCGAGCACATCCACCACGTTCGGGTGGCGAAGCTGGGCCGCGGTGCGTGCCTCCCGAAGAAACCGCTCGCCGATCATCGGCTCCGCGGCGAGCTCGGCGTGAAGGAGCTTGATCGCGACCTCTCGTCCGGTCCACTCATGGAGGCCGGCGAACACCACTCCCATGCCGCCTCGCCCAATGATGCGTTGGAGGCGGTACTTTCCGGCAAGAGTGCTGCCGATGCGTTCTTCTGCGGTCAGAATCGGCACGTCATCAGTATAGGCCGCTCCAGCCGGATTCCTTCCCCGTTCCCGGTCCTTTGTGCACAAATTTACCCGACTTTGAACACCGATCGACCCCAGCTCGGGGCTCCCTCGAGGCCGGATACCGTCTCCCGGTCTTGGAAATGTACGGAGTGACACCGAACTCGAAGCGCTCGCTCGGTTTCAGCCGCTCGGCGCCTCGATCACCGTGAGCCGCGACTGAGCCCCCGCGAGAAGCGGAACCAGGCGTGAGCCGTG
>JBCCZL010000952.1:0-2108 GCA_039187775.1 Myxococcota bacterium | reverse complement strand
GCAGAATCGTTCGCCCGTCCATGCCCTCCTGTGTGATTTCTTCCGTACCGCTCGGGAGGTCCGGGTCGTCTTCGAGCCGGTCTTCGAAGGGCCGTCGTCGCAGGGTTCGCCGCGCAATCTCTACTTCGCGGGGCTTTCGTTGGCCGAGGAGCTGGACGGTCAGTCGATTCCGCTCGATCTGGGCGTGGACGTAGAGAGGAAAGTCGAACGGGTTCTGAATCACGAGGTCGACGTCCGGCCACACCACCGTCGCATCGAGGCCCGCCATGATGTACGTGCTGGGTCGGGAGTGCGCAGTGTGGGTCACAAGGTCCAGCCCACAAAAGAACGCCGCACCATAGAGGGTGCTCGACACCTGGCAGACTCCACCACCCATCCCTTGGACGAGCTCGCCCCGGAGAATCACTGGCGCCATGCGATAGCCCATGGCCCGGCTCCGTTCGCCCACCCGATCGTTAAAGGAAAGGGTCTCGCCGGGCTGGATGATCGCGCCGTGAAGGCGCGCCGCCGCCGTCGCCACATTGCGGCTTCGATTGCGGTAGCGGCCACGGGTCCGAAACCGCGTGGTGTACTCGCCGACCACCGCGTCGAAGGAGAGATCTTGCGGCACGACTCCTTCGTCCGGCGGATAGCGGGTCAGCGGGACGTCGATGGTGGTTCGATTCGCGCGAAGCCCTTCCTGAATCGCCCTCATGGCCGGATCGTGATCGAGCCGAAGCCCTTCCACATGCGGCACAAACGTCATCGCCTCGGCGTCGATCGATCCGGGCTCCGGGGGGCGTTCCACCGACGGGCGGTGCCGGTCGAGGAAGTCGGCCAGCGCGGCGGCTTCGAAGCCGATCATTGGGGGAAGTGCTCCTCGCGTCACCACCAGCTGCCCCCGTGCGTCCCAGCGGGCGCCCAGCTCGGCTCGGGTGGCGCGGACGACGGTTTCGTCGAACTCAAGTTCGACCGTCCCGGCGAGCCATTGTTCGGTCACCCGGCGATGTTCAGCTTCGCTTGGGCCGGAGCGGCTGGATGCACCACCGCACGCTCCAAGGAGAGCAACCAAGAACGCGCTGAGTAACCGGTCCACCAGAGAAGAGAAGGGCGCCGAGAGCCGTCCCCGGCGTCCTCGTATGATACGCCGGAGTGGCCCTTCAATATTCCTCTCTTGGCGTCTCTTTGCGGTGGCTCGCACTCGAGCGCAGGAACCGCAGTCGAGCTTACAAATCCCCGGCGCACGCACACGGCAAGTTCGAGAGAGCACATTCCGTACTCAGCGAGGCTCGTGCCACCGAAAACCGGAACAAACCGTCGATTTGAGAGGGCGCCTTCGCCCAACTAGGCAAGCGTTGCGTGATCGATCAGTTCAGAATCGATGCGCAGCCAAGGGCGATGTCCACCTGTCCATTGTCGTCGGCCGAAAGGACGTTGCAGCTCTGCGGACACATCACGATATCGTCGTTTTCGTAGAACCAGCCTCCCGCGGCGCAGCTGTTGGAGTTGTCGACGCGCGGAAGAGCCTGCTGGGCGCCGCCATCCGACGGGGTATAGACGACGTTGACTCGGTTTCGATCGAGCGCTTCACCATCGGGGGGCTCGGGCAGCGCGAAGCGGCACGGAAGCTGCGTTGCGACCGCGATCGCCTGAGTGAGCGTGGCAAAGAGCCCTGACCAGTCAGCGGTGCAGATGGAGAACTTCTGGCCTCCGGTCATGTCCGAGACAGCCCAGTAGCGATCCCCGTTGTCGGCCGCGTCGCCGTTCGGACCGGAGCAGCCGTCGTCGTCAATGAACAGCATTCGATGCGTCGAACCCGGCGGCGACGCGATCGAGTGGACCTGAAAGCTCCGGCCAAGATTCATCCGCATCTGGTCAACGAACTCCTGCGGCGTCATCCGCTCGCTCTCATCGTCGGTCACGATGACGAAATGAACGGCGGAGTCGGGACGAAGAAAGTCCGCGTAGTCGGCGTAGCGGCGGGCCGGCGCGGCGAGGCCGTCGTGGGACTGAACGTTCTCTTCGATGTAGCGGAAGCGCTCTGCGTCGGTGCCGAGGGGGGCCGGCACTCGCACAAACTCCATCGAGCTGATCATCACGACTCGGTAGTCGATGCCGGACATGCCGAT
>JBCCZL010000951.1:0-2115 GCA_039187775.1 Myxococcota bacterium | reverse complement strand
CTTCGTCGAGCTTTTCTTGCACTCTTGCTGCTCGCGCTCCCTCGGTGCACCAACTCTTCCGTTCTGCTCGCGGGCCCGAGCGGGGCCGACTCCTCCGTGGACCCCGACGCGTCCTCCGACGCTGCCAATGCCGACACCACTCCCGACGCGGAGACTCTGCCGGGAGACGGATCGCCGAACTGCACCGACGCTCCGCTTCTCCCCAACGACGCGGTCTGGCCCAACCAGCGCATCGCCTCTGCCATTGCGCCAAGACCTCTGCCCGAAAGCTGTTACAGCGGGGTCCTGAATCCGAGCCTGTACTACCGGCTCGAGGTTCCATCAAACGTGGGAGTCGAGGTCTCGGTCACCGCCCCGGCGGGACAGCGCCCGGACGTTTCGATGGCCGACGCGTGCACTCCAGAGAACCCCGGTGGACGGTGCGAGTACTGGCAGACCTCGACGTCCGGCCCGCGCGCCACCGAGTTTGTCAGCAACTCGACCACGGCCTCGCTCACCGTGATCGTTCGAGTGAGCTTCGAAGAACCGCTCGTGGGCCAAGCCACCATCACCA
The DNA here is from genome assembly GCA_039187775.1 of Myxococcota bacterium. GTDB lineage: Bacteria > Myxococcota_A > Polyangia > Polyangiales > JBCCZL01 > JBCCZL01. Next base: position 1,562 of record JBCCZL010000951.1, on the reverse strand, counting down.
CGCGCTCGGTCCTCCTCGATGGAGGGATCGACTGCGCCAACGCTCCCACACTCATCCCCGAAACCGTCGTCACCACCGGACGCGGCAATGTCATAGACAACTGCGACTTCACGGGTGAACGCGTCTTTCACCAACTACTCCTTCCTCCGCGGACCGTCGCCGAGCCCCTTGCCGACGCCACGTTTCCCGGAGCCTGGAGCTGTCGCTGCGATGACCGCCCATCCCTTCGCAATGCAAGCGATGCCCCGCAGGCGGTGACCGCGACTTCCAGTCCGCTCACTCAGGTTGGGTGGACCGCGACGCCTTTGGAAGCGAACGCTATCTGCGCCGACGCGCGACGCATCGCTCCCGGAAGCCCGTCGGCCCCGCAGCGGCTCTTTCTTGGCGGCGAACGCATGTCTGCCTGCAGCGGCGGTATGCTCGACGCGCCGCTCTTCTACGAGGTCAACGTTCCGACGCAGATGCAGGCTATCGTCACCGCCACCCCACAAGGGGCCAGCGGTGACTCGTTCCTTGAACTCGAGGCCAGGCGCAACTGTGGCGGAACCTGCGAAGCAAGCTCCAGCCGCCTGGCGATCGGCGATGCGGAGCTCGTGGTTCCCAACCCGGGAACGGCACCGGAGAACATCATCATCGTGGTGTCCAACATTGGCGACCGCCTTCGAGATGCAACCGTAGCTCTCCGGGTCGAACTCGCCCCCTTCTGACCTTCTCTCGAGGTTGGCGCACAAAGTTACATAATGACACTTTATGACCCATTTCCAGCCATCCTACAGGAGGAAATTCAACGAAAACAGGGCGGTTCGCCTCTTGCTGAACTCCTGGCCGAGAGGATGGGAAGATGAGGAAGACTCTGGTTCTAGGTCTCGGCGCGGCTGCGATCGCGACATGGGTGTTGGCTCCCACCGCGGCAAACGCCTGCTCCCGTCCGGTGTGCAGTAGCTTCTCCGCGTTCTATCCAACGGGCACCGTCCCGGCGAATCTGCCTGCCCTGGTCTGGACGGAACCTTCAGCGGCGTTCCAGCCGGTCCCGATCGAGCAGCTCATGCTGACCCGCCAGGAAGCCCCGATCGGGTTCACGTCGGAGACGGCGGAAGGGCTCACGCTGATTCGCCCGGAACTGCCCTTCGCCCCAGCCGACCGGTTCGGTGGCACGCTCGACGACTCCTCCGAAAGCTGTAGCGGCGTCTCGTCGGAGCTCGAGTTCTCCGACGCGGTTCCCCTTCCCGAAGAGCTCGGAACGATCGAGGTCACGAGCGCTCTTGGCAGTATCTTCGGGGAGCAGACGACGGACGGTAGTTGCTTCTCTTATCAGGACGGAGTGAGGACCAGGGTCCAGATCCAGCCCACCCCGGAGGCGGAGGCATGGGCGAACGCGATGGTCATTCAGCTCCTAGTCGATGGGCAGCCCTACGTCGATGCCCTCGACGCATGGTCCGGCATCCAGGGCGGAACGGGTCGGACTACCTTCGGAAACCGATGGAGCCCCTTTCGGTCCACCCTGCTCATCGGCAGTGCATGCCCCTCGATCCGTCAAGACAATAGCCGGCGGACGATTCAGG
>JBCCZL010000950.1:0-2116 GCA_039187775.1 Myxococcota bacterium | reverse complement strand
TGCACGTCGTAGTGACGCATCTCGAGGGCCCGCCAGCCCGCCTCGCGGCAGACGGCAAACGCGGGGATGAGGAGGTCGTCCAGGCTCGCACCGTTGTCGAGCTTCTCCTTGAACTCGGCGGTCTTCGCCTTGAGATCTGCATCCGAGAGCTTCTTCATCTTGGGCTCGAGATCGTTGATGGCCGCGATGGCGGGGCGCATCTTCTTGATCTCTCGATCGTGTTTGGTGCCGACGATTTTGCGGACGATGTTCAGAAACATGAGCTACTCGAGCCGAAGGAAAAGCAGCCCCCGACGGAAGGTGCGGGGGGTCGGGGGAATCTAAGTCGTCGATCCCGGTAAGGCAATCCGCCGCAGCGTGTCGACGATCGCTCGATAATCATAGAGCATTTGGTCGTTCGGCGCTCTACACGCGAAGGACGAAGCTGAGAGCCACTGCGATGAACGCGAGCGCGACGGCAGCCGCGATCGCAACGACGGTAAGCGCCTTCTGAAGGCGCCGCGGGTTCGTCGCCGAATCGTCACCCGCGGTCTCGAGGAGGGCCTCGGCCTGGGCATTGGAGGCAAAGCCTCGACGAAGGAGGAGCAGCACCACCGCGACGCCAACCAGAAGGACGCCAAACGCCGCGACCCATCGGACCTTCGCCCGTCGACCTTCCACCACGGCTTCGGCTTCGGGTCGGCTTCGTACCGGAACGGGGAGCGGGGTCACCCAAAGTTCGTCGAGGGCGCTGTCAAAGCCCGCGGAAGGATCCACCGCTTCGCCCACTCGAATCGTCTGCACCACCGCGTGGCCCACGCCAAAGGGATCGGTTCGCGCCTGAAGGCGCCACTCTCCCGGTTCGAGGTCGGCAAAGGGAATCTCTACCGGGGCATCAATGCCCGCACCGGGAGCAAGGGTGCCGCTTCGGCGCCAGCGGTCTTCGTGAAAGGCGTCGACGATGATCGCGCGTCGTCCATCTGCGCCGGTAAAGCGGAGCTGAGGGCGCGGGCCCGCGGATTCGACGTCCATGCGAAAGCCTCCAAGAAGAATCGGGAGACGAAACGTCCGCGAGGCGACTCCATGAAATCCGTCGCCGGTCTCGATCGGGAGATAATAGCTCGGTGCCCCGTCCGGGGAACTGGTTTCGGCGGGACCCGGCCGGCGGGCGAGGAGGGTCAGTTCGACGTCCGGACCCGACGGGACGACCTCGAAGCGGAGCAAGCCATCGGTGGACTCGGACCAGCCACTCGGTTCGATCCGCTGGGCCTGCTCCGATGTCAGGCGAATCGACGCGGCCGGCGCCCCCACCCGAACGACCACCGGGCATGGAACTTCGGGAATGCAAGCGCCGCCGGGCACGCGGAGCTCGAACGGCTCAGGCGCGCGCTGCCCTGGCGCACTCCGCGTCCCGAGCGCGGTGTAGAGCTGCAGCGCCTGCCCGCCACGATACTGTCGTTCGAGCGCCGCATCCCGGAGACCGATCGGAATCTCCACTCGCGGGCCTTGCTCCATCACGGCGACCACGAGTCGGAGGCCATCGTCATCCACGGCCGGGAGCTGAAGAACGCCCGCGAGATCGTTCGCGTCGGTGGGCGCCAACGTGGTCGCGGAAACCTGTTCGCCGGTCGACCGGTATACGGTCGCGCGGGCTGGCCGAGGAGAGAGACGCGGCCCGTACTTCTGGTCCTCAAATAGGTAGGCCCGAATGGGGACGAGCCCATCGCTGCGAACCTCGGAACTCACCACGACTTGGAGATCTTCGGAGACATCCGCCCCTTCGGCGATGAGCACCGCCGTGAAGATGGTGGCGCTTGCGAGCGGGAGCACGACATAGATCGCGAGGTCGATCGGGCCCACTCGGTTTCGAAAAAGACTTTCGTTTTTGTTTATCTTTTGCGGAATCAAATTCATCCGAGGGTCGACATTCGCTCTCTTCTAACTTAGACACCACATGGGGTTCTACCGAGTGACACGCAGCGCCAAGGCCAGGCTCATCGAAAGCCTCAACCAGCGACTTCAGGAATATATGGCCAAGAAAGGCCTTCGGTCGACGGCCCAGCGCCGGACCGTGACCGACGTATTCTTTCGGTCCGAGGAGCATCTCTCGATCGAGGAGCTTCTGGCCCTGGTCCGC
>JBCCZL010000949.1:0-2119 GCA_039187775.1 Myxococcota bacterium | reverse complement strand
GCCTTCTCCCTCCAGCCGTCCTCGCGGTACGTCGAGTACCGCTGCGGCGTCTTCCCGTCCGAGGTCCGCGGGAATCCAGCGCTTTCGAACGCGATCCATCACCTCTGGTGACCGATCCGGGCTAGAGTTCAGGGGATGGTCCGCCCGTTTCTGAGAACGGACGGACTACCGACGTGTTCGCTACGGGCAGGTGAACACGCCCTGAATGGCGGCGATGGCGCCGGCGGTATCGACGGTGCTGGGATCCGTCTTCGCGAGTTCGGTTTGCACGGTGGTCGCGGCCGCCATGTCGGCTTCGGCGAGACCTCGGTCGAGCGCCGGTCCGAGGGCCTGGAGGAATCCCCAGTAGTACGCCTGGCTTGCGCCGGTGGCGGTGGCGAGGCGCTCGAAGCGGTCGATCACCACCGCGGCGACACCATCGAGGACCGCCCGGTCGTACTGGGTTCGGGCACGCTCCCGAAGCGCAAGGTCCTGCGCGGTTTCGCCGGGATCGAGGTCGCGCCAGCACCGGACGGCCAAGAGACCGTCCCACGCGCGGTCATGGGCGTAGGGATCGAGCTCGCGGACGTGGCCTGCGAGGCCGATGCCTTCGCGATTCAGCCGCCCGCCGGTGTAGTACGCAAACGCGGAGTCGCAGTCCTTCGCTTTGGTGGTACACGTGAGGCTCTCTTTGTAGGTCGACGCGTACAGGAACCAGAGGAGAGCGCCGTCAATGCGCCCGGCTTGGCGGGACGGCTCGGTGCCGGCGACCCCGAGCATGAACGCATCGAGGATGATCGGCTGAATCAGCGCCGGTCCAACGCAGTAGTCCGGAAACATCGCCGGGGTCCCATCGGCGGTGCAGTCGGTCCCGTCGGGGACGTCGAAGTGCGGGTCGTAGCGTCGGACCACCCGCGAGTCGAGGCCTTCATCCTCCTGATAGATGAGTCGGGCCATCAGGAAGTCGTCCATCGTTGGCTCGGTCATCGGATCGAAGATCAAATCCGCCATCCGCTCGTAGCCTTCGACTCGAGCGATCGTGCTGATCGTCTCTTCGACGCGAACATACTCACCGTTGTCGGACACGCACTCGGGGTACATGTCGTCGAGGCACGGCGCGTAGTCTGTCGGGAGCGCCGTGCAGGCGCCCGGATCGGGGAGGACGATCGCGGGCCGGGGCAAACACATTTCTCCACTGTCAGGGCCGGCGTCGGTCCCCGGGGAAGGATCGTCATCGCCGCAGCCGACCCACGAGCCGCTGAGGCACAGGAAAAGGCATAGTGTTGGTGAAAGGCGGAGTCTTCGTGAAAGGCGGAGTCTTCTTAGGAGGCAGAGTCTTGGGTCGTCATTGTTCATAGTGCAGCCATCATTCCAATTGCGACGCCGCGGCCCCGTCCGTTGATGGACGAGCCGTGGACGCGGTACGCGGCGTCAAACACGTTTTCAAACACCAGGTTGATTCGAAAGTTCTCGCTCCAGCGCCAACCGGCGCGAAGATCCAATGTGGCGTAGCCGGGGGTCCCGCCCACGGGGATGCGTGCGTCGTTGATGTCGGCGGGGGCAAGCCGGTCCTGACGAAGCGCCCAGCGCACCGCTGCGCCCGCGTAGATGCCGGTATTGCGGTGGAGCCATCGGCCTTCGACGCTTCCATTCAGTGGCGGGATCCGCGAGAGCGGAACGCGGTCGTCGAAGCTGCGCCGGCCAGCGACGTTTCGGCTTCCGGTGTTCGGCCCTTCCCCGAACGCGTAGGAGTAGACCGCACGGAGCGTCAGCTCGGCGGGGAGATAGACGGTGACCCCACCCTCGGTTCCGAGGATGAATGACGTTTCGTCGGCGTTGACGAGCTGCACCTGGTTTCGCGACGCGGTGCACGCGGGAGTCTCCGGAGGGCAGTCCGCGGCTTCTCGGACCGCGCGGAACATTCCGTCATCGAGAAGGGTGGCGAAGCCCCACACCTCAAACTTTAGCCAGGCGATGTCAGCGCTCACCCCGAGCTCGAACGTCGTGGTGCGCTCCGGACGAAGCTCGGCGTTTTCGAATTGAAACCCTGGGCCCACCTGCTGTCGCGAGGTGAGATCGTCGAGGTTCGGGGCGCGGAATCCTTGGTCGGCGTTCGCGTGGAGCGAAAGCTCGGCGAGGG
>JBCCZL010000948.1:0-2123 GCA_039187775.1 Myxococcota bacterium | reverse complement strand
TCGCCGTATGCGCGAGTGCCCCCACAGCCTCGGAGCGAGGAGTGCTTGAGGCACTTCGAGCGAGAAGTGAGGAGGTAAGCCGCGCAAACGGTGAAAGGCGCCGTGTTTCCGTAGGATTCAAACCGATCGCCGCTCTAGTCGACGGCGCGAATCTCGGCTTCGATCGCTTCCGCCTCGCTTTTGCCGAGGGCGGCCGCCCGGGCCGGCTCGATCGCTTCTGGGGAAAGCCGGAACCGGTGTCGAAGCGCCCCAACCCGGGTCGCGGCCTCTTCAAGACGCGTCCGAAAATCGGACCTCGTTTCCGCACGATGCACCAGGGCATCCCGCGCCTCGTGCAGGAGCTCGAGCTTGGAGCAGATGAGGAGGAGGTCGCAGCCCGCCTCGATCGCCCGGCAGGCGGCATCACCGACGCCGTAGTGTTCGCTGATCGCTTTCATCTCGAGGTCGTCACTCGCGACGACACCATCGTATCCGAGGTCCTCTCGGAGGAGGCCGGTGATCACCTTCGACGACAGCGTCGCCGGCACGTCCGGATCGAGCGCCTCGAAGATCACGTGCGCGGTCATCCACATCGGAATCGAAAGCGCTTCGGTAAACGGACGAAGCTCGACCCGGCGAAGCCGATCCATGTCGTGCGGCAGGGACGGGAGCGCAAAGTGCGAGTCGAGGGCCGTGTCTCCGTGTCCCGGGAAGTGCTTCGCGCAGGGGCAGACGTCCGCCTCAGTGAGGCCCTCGGCGAACGCCAGGCCGTGTCGAGCCACCCGCGGGGCGTCGGACCCGAACGAACGATCGCCGATCACCGGATTGTCCGGATTGGTGTCCACGTCGAGGACCGGCGCAAAATCGCAGTTGAACCCGAGGGCGCGAAGCTGCCGCCCGAGAAGATTGGCGGCCCGCCGGGTCAGTCCCAGATCGTCGATCGCGCCCAGCGTCCGCATCGGAGGAAGCCACATCACGGGTGGTCCGAGCCGGGCCACCCGGCCTCCTTCCTGGTCCACCGCGACAAGGGGCCCCGGGGCAAGGCTGTGGTTCGAGAGGCTGTGAATCGAACGGAGAAGCTCGCTCACCCGCTCGAGCGCGCCCTCTGGATCCCCGATATTGCGGCGAAACAGGATCACGCCGCCGAGGGCATCTTCCCGGAGCAGCTCTGCCAGGTCGCTCAGGAGGGGACCGGCATCGAAGCCGGCCAAAAGACACCTCCCCGCCGTCTGGGCAAGGTCATTCATGGGGATTTCTCCGTGATATTGCGACATGGGCCGCCGGTTGGTACACGTTTGCACGGGGGTAAGACAGCCGCGGACCCATGGATTCTGTCGTGCCGGATATAGACAGTCCCGACGAGGACGACAAGGAAGAGGAAGGCGACGAGCTCTATCTTCCCGAAGGCCCCACCCCCGACGTCTACCGAAACCCCTTCGAAGCGAGCGTGGACTCGGACGCGAAGAAAGTGCTCCGCCGTCTTACCCGCCACGGGTTCATCGCCTATCTCGTCGGTGGGGGCGTCCGCGATCTTCTCCTCGAGCGCGAACCCAAAGACTTCGACGTTGCTACGAGCGCGCGCCCCGAACAGGTGCGGCGCCTGTTTCGGAACTGCCGGATCATCGGCCGCCGGTTCCGCCTCGCCCACATTCTGTTCGCCCAGGGCAAGATCATCGAGACCGCGACCTTTCGTCGCGACCCCGGCAACGAGCCGTCGAAGCCGAACAGCATCGCTCGGGACGACGACGATCTTCTGATTCGCCATGACAATGTGTTCGGCGAGCCGCACGAAGATGCGATTCGACGAGACTTCACCATGAACGGGCTGTTCTACGATCTCGATCAGGACATCGTCATCGATTACGTCGGCGGCGTCGAAGATATCCGGCGAGGCCTGGTCCGCACCATCGGCGATCCGTTCGTTCGACTCCGAGAGGATCCAGTCCGCATCCTCCGGGCGATCAAGTTCAGTGCCCGCCTCGACTTTGGCGTGGAGCCATTCCTCTACGACGCCATGGTGACGCACCGCACCGATCTCGAACGCTCGGCTCGACCGCGGGTCCTCGAGGAGATCCTCCGACTTCTTCGTGGCGGCGCGGCCCATCGAAGCACCTACCTGATGTGGGATACGGGGGTGCTCGCGG
>JBCCZL010000947.1:0-2140 GCA_039187775.1 Myxococcota bacterium | reverse complement strand
CCGTTCTGGTGCTCTTTTTGACGCGAAGCACGACGGTCGAAGCCCCGCAATTCCAAGTGAACGAATAGCCGGCTGGCTAGCTCTCGTCGCCGGCTTCCGGTGCTTCGAGCGGGGCGCGTCGCTCGAAGGCAACGCGGGCCACCCGGCGGCGCCGCACGTCCTCCACGACCAAGTCGAACGGGCCCCACTGGACGCGGTCGCCAGGTCGGGCGAGCCGGCCGAGCCGGTCCACCACATAGCCGCCCACGGTGTCGGGCTCTTCGTCTTCCTCGATGGTGAGTCCGGGAAGCTCGAGCTCGTGGAGGGGAACCGAACCGTTGACCACGATCGTGCCGTCGTCGCGGGTGACGATCCGGGGTCGCTCGGCATCGTGTTCGTCCTGGATTTCGCCGACCATCTCCTCCACCACATCCTCGACGGTGACGAGTCCATCGGTGCCGCCGTATTCATCGACCACGATGGCGATCGGAATATGGGTTGCCTGGAACTCGGTCAGGAGCTCCCCGACGCGCGTGTTCTCGGGGATGAAGAGCACATCCCGGCGGAGCGCCTCGACCCGGATTTCGGACAGCGGGGCGTTGCTTTGACCAGAGCCGTTCCGCCGCGCGCCCGCGGCGGTGAGCAGGTCTTTGATGTGCACATATCCGAGAACTTCGTCGGGATTGCCTTCCTTGCACACGGGGTAGCGGCTGTACCCGTGAGTCCGCACGAGTTCGAGGCAGTGATCGAGGTCGTCGGTGGGGGCGACGGTCACGATATCGACGCGCGGCACCATGATCGATCGCACCGGGTGATCGGTGCCCTTGAGCACCCGCTCGAGCAGATCGCGCTTTCGGTCCTCGGCACTGGAATCGCCAAACGATGCATTGATGATCAATCGGATCTCCTCCGCCGAGAGCTTTCCCTCCGCGTGCTCCATCGGGGGGAGACGAAGGAGGCGAAGGGTGAGATTCGATAACCCATTCAGCACCCACATCGCCGGCCAGGTCAGAAGGAAGAAGTAGCGAAGGACTCGGCCGGTCCAGCGCGCCACCGTTTCCGGGTACTGAATGGCCGCCGACTTGGGGACGAGCTCTCCGAGAATGATGTGAAGAAGCGAGATGGTAGTGAATGCGCCGGTGGTCGCGACGCCGTCGATGAGCGCTTCGGAAGCCCCAAGGGCACGCATTGGGGGTTCGATGAGCTGCGCGAGCGCCGGCTTGCCAAGCCATCCGAGTCCGAGAGACGCGAGGGTGATGCCGAGCTGCGTCGCCGAAAGATACGCGTCCAGGCGCTTCGTCATCTGATAGGCGAGCGCTGCCTTGGCGTCGCCAGCCCGGCCCAGCGCATCCAGGGAGGTGGGTCTCACTTTGGCGAAAGCGAACTCTGCCGCGACGAAGAACGCGTTTGCGACTACGCAGAGAGCCGCCAGGATGAGCGCCAACATCGTCCGGCTATCCCGGGCGGCTCAAACGGCCAGGCCGCGTTCGGAGTGGGTCGTTCACCGGCGCGTTAGCGTACTTCGGAGAAGTCGCCCAAAACAGGAATTCCGTCCCCCGAGGTGTGGTCCTCGGAGGCGAGAACGGGGGGCGGGCCGATTATTGCTTAAGAGGGAAGGGCGACCGCGATCCCACCGAGGTCGTTCCCGCGCTCTCGGTGTCCCCATCGAGGGCACTGAGCGCGGCCCCAAGTCGCTCGAGACCGGCTTCGAGCGCGGCTTCGCGGAGAAAGGTCTGGCTGATGCGGACGATTCGCATCCCCTGCTGTTTTCCAAGCCCCACTTCTCGCTCCACAAAGGACTCGAACGACGCGTAGCCTTTGACCTCGTAGAGTCGCTGTGCCTCGATCTCTTGGAGAATATTGCCGATTTCGTAGAAGCTCGAGCTGAGTGTCCGCTTGAGCTGACGAATCTGAGAGATCGATTGGGAGAGTGCACCAAGCTTCGCCTTGAGATTCTCCGCGTCTTCGGGGCGCCGAATCGATGATTTCGGCGTGGTCGGCGCGGCGAGGACTGGCTTCCGGTCGCGCCACTCTTCGCTCTTTTTCTTCTTCGCAGGAGCTTTGGCCTTGGCCTGCGCCTTAGGTTTGGCCTGCGCTTTGGGTTTGGCCTGCGCTTTGGGTTTGGCCTGCGCTTTGGGTTTGGCCTGCGCTTTGGGTTTGG
>JBCCZL010000946.1:0-2169 GCA_039187775.1 Myxococcota bacterium | reverse complement strand
CCGACCTTGGCGCACTTCTCGCCGCCGGGTCGCTCCTTGCCTACATGCTGGTGACATCGCAGGTCACGGGCCAGGCGCGCGACGAGCGGAGCTCATCCCGGCACGGCCTGGGCAATGTGTCTCCGATACGGGAGAGCTCGCGAAGGGCACTCGTCCGAAAGCTCCTCCTCGGGGTCAGCGTAGTGGGTGCCGGCGCGATGGTGCTCATTGCTCCCGGGGCAAGCTCCGCATTTCAAGCGAGCTACGGCGAAGCGGCTCCGGAAGCCGCGGTATTCACAACCCTCGTGGCGACCGTCCTCGGAGTGGTGGTGCTTGGCGTGTTTGTCGGCCCCACCCAGCGTGCAAAGCGCACCCCGCCCCCGAGCGCCAAGGTCACCCGGGGACGGTTCGTAGGATTCATGATCGCGTTCGGCCTCGGGGTTCTGTTCCTGACCTTCTATTACCTCACCAGCTGACGCCCACCGGACACTCGAGCGCGCTACCGGCGTCCTTCGTCCAGGCGCCGCATCCCTTCGAGGAGAAGGCTCTCCGTCGATTTCTCGATCGCCCGCTCGGTAGGTTTGACCGAAAGGTCGAGAGTGAACTCACCGTCCACGAGGAGGAGCATCGCGTAGAATCCCTCTTCGCCCTCGTGCGAACCGAAGCTAGCGTTCCAGATCGCGCCTTCAGAAAACATGATGAGACCCTTCTGGCCTTCCGCGCGAATCTCGAGCTGACCGGATTTCCGGCCGTTCGAGAGGATCTGGACCACGTCAGGCAGCGACATTTCGCTGAGCGACCCGCTGACTCCCCGGGCGGCGCCCCGCCGGGCTGGGGAGCTGAGAATCTGCCGCATCTTCGCCGCCACGACGTCGGGCGACGCCGGCTTGACGACAAAGTCCGCCGCCCCGATCTCGAAGCCTCGATCCACCGTCTCGCGGTCCGAGCGGCGGGTGAGAAACAGGATCGGCAGGTCCCGGTTGATCCCTCGCGCGCGTTTTGCGAGTTCGAAGCCATCGAAGGGAGCGAGTTCAACCTCGGTAAGCAACGCGTCGATTCCGCCCTGCGACAGACGGCTCTCGGCGTCGTTCGCGCTTCGCGCGATCACGACCTCGTAGCCATGCTCGATCATGCGAAGCTCGAGCACGGTGGTTTCCTCGACGTCGGCATCGACGACCAACACCGTCGGTCGATCCTTCAGGAGCTTCGCCTTGAGGTCATCGCCCAGCACCACATTTTTGAAGAGCTCGACGAGGCTCGGGTCGAAGAATGTGTTCGCGTAGCGATCGAGCACATCGCAGGCCTCCTTGGCGGGAAGGACCTTCCGATAGGGATTCTTCGCATGCGTGGTGAGGTCGGTGTAGGTCTCGACGATCGCGAGCATCCGCGCGCCCAGCGGAATATCCTTGCCGCCGAGCCGATCGGGAAACCCGTTTCCGTCGAAGCGCTCGTAGAGATGACGTAGCGCGTTCACGGCTTCTTCCGGAAGCTTCACCGACTCGAGCATGCGCACCGGATTGAGATGGGTCTTCTGGGCCTGCAGTCGATGCCCCTCGTACTGGGCCACGTTGAGCGGCGTCAGGTGATAGGCCCCCGCCTTTCCGACGTCATGAAGATAGGCGGCAGCCAAGACTCCGTGCATCTGCTGTTCGGTGAGGCCGATTCGCTCGCAGAGCCGCTTGCAGAGCCGGGCCACCTGGGCGCTGTGGCCGCGAAGCTCGTTTCGGCCCTGTTCGAGAAGCGCAACCATCACGTTCAAGACCTCGAGCATGTCTTTGGTCGAGAACGTGTCCGCGGTCTCCTGAACCCCCGCCTTGTAGTCGGCGGGAATATCGGGGGCCTCGATGGTGATCGATACCGGACGACGTCGCGCCGTTTGGGTAGGCGGAGGCGGAGGCACCGCGGGCGGCGCCGGCTTCGGCGGAGGATCCCGAAACGCGCTTTCGACGCCCGGGTCCGGGCCGAGGTCGAGCGGAATCGCGTCCTTTCGATTGTCCGGGTCGTAGTACGCGACCCCGCCGCTCATTTGCGCGTCCGCTGGCGCGCCGATCCCGGAAAGGAGCATCGCGAACGCCGCCATGTCTCCCTGGTAATGCTTGCGGATAAGCGCGGTCACCGCGGCGGGCCGGGCCACATACGCGGTGACGGTTCGGACCCCGCTCACAAGCTGAACCTGCTTGACCACGTCAT
>JBCCZL010000945.1:0-2174 GCA_039187775.1 Myxococcota bacterium | reverse complement strand
GATGAGCGCCAGCGACGCGGGGGTGACCCCAACCGAAAAGAGGCGCTCGACCTCTTGGACGACGCGCTCCGCCTGCTCCGGGTTTCGAACGCTCGGATCGTGGTCGCTTCGCACGTCGTTCCAGCCGAGGCCGGCGGTGTCGACGAAGCTCCAGGGGGCGCGCGGCCCCGCACCGAGGTCGGCGAGCGTCCGGTCTCGGACTTCCTCGGCGGCGATCAGCTGCCCCTCGTACATCGAGTCGGACGGAAAGCGCATGATCGCTTCGTTCATCCGGTACTGCACCTCGAGGAGCCGAAGCGTTTCGGGGAACTCCTCGGCGATGCGTTCAAAGAGAGTGCGCGCAAGGCCACGGCGGGCGGCGTCGGGGTCAATGACGGTAGGAGGCAGCTGTTTGGGATCGCCGGCGAGCACCGCCCTCGGGGCCCGGTCGAGGGCGATCAGGGTCAACGGGTCCGGGGCCTGGGTGGCCTCGTCCACGACCACGAGGTCGAAGCGAACCTCCGAGAGGTCATTCATCGCCGCACCGGTTGCGGTGGTGCACACCACTCCGACCTTCGAGAGGATCCGATCGCGCGCGGCGTCGAGGGTCCGGCGGGCGTCGCGGTGAAGATTCCGGATCTCCTGCTGCATGCTTCGGGCCGCGGCCCGGTCGAGTCGACCCCGTTCGCGGCGCTTGCGCACCGTCCGGCGAAGTTCGGCCGCCTCCCGCATCCAGTTCCGTGCGAGGAGGAATCCTTCGCTTCGTTCCACCTGTGCATCGAGGGTGTGGTCTTCGACCACCGTGGCAACGCGAGCAGGATGACCGAGGCGAACGAGCGGAACTCCCGCGTCAATAAGGCGCTCGGCGAGGTTATCCACCGCGGCGTTGCTGGCCGCGGTCACGAGGATCCGGCGTTGTTCAGCGAGCTCCTGGCGGATGACTTCGACCAAGGTTCGCGTCTTTCCTGTCCCGGGCGGACCGTGGACGAGCGCGACCTCACGCGCCGAGAGGCAGTGGGTGACTGCGGTCCGCTGGAGGCCATTGAGGCCCTGGTCATAGAATGAACCGTCCCGACCTCCGTCAAAGGATGGCGTGGCCGTCCCGGCGAACACCGCGCCGATCCCTTCTGTGGTCGGCTGTCCTTTGAGTTCGAGGCCTTTGGCGCCGCCGGCGAGGACCTCCGACCACCGCTCAATGGCGCGAAGGCCACGTTCGAAGGTGGTGCGGGGAGCTTCCCGATCGAGCTGGTATGTGGTGCCTTCTTCGGTGGGAACCTCGGCGTCGATGACCACCGCGAGCTTGTCGCGGGTGCGGGTCGCCAGGACGCCAGGTACGGCGCCCTCCTCGGTGGGGTCGCTTCGCCAGAGACGTACCGGCTGCCCGCGGCCGATCCGAAGGTCTTCCAGCGACTCCTCCGACTGGAGCCAAAGTCGAAGCCGGCGTCCCACGACGACTTCTATGTCGACGACACTTAGCTTTCGTGCGGCGATCCCGTGCTCGACGCGGTCGGCGAACGGGCGTTCGGTCTGCTCCTGTCGGTACCGGGCCTCGGAGGCTTCTTGCTCCTGCCGCCAAAGGCGCTGGAGCAGTTCAAAGTCGATCAGGGTGGCCATGCTTTTCCGGGCCCATGAAGGGCTAGTTGTACTGTTAGGGGAAAATTTTGGGAAAGCTGGCTGCGGTTTTCCCGTAGGCTAGCCCGAGAAGGGGAGAGGTTTATGCGATTTCGAACCACCGTGCCCGCCGTCGTGTTTGTTAGCTCGCTCGCGATGGCCGGCTGCGCTGGAAAGGCCAGCACCACCCAGCCCACTGCGCGCGAGTTCGTCGAGGGGGGGGTGCTTCTCGAGCAGGCGGGCTCCCTCGAGGCGGGCGACCTCGAGACCCCGAACGGGTTTACCGACCACTACGAGATCGCGGTGTCGGAGGGAGACCGGCTACGGGTGGACCTCGCATCGGAGGCATTCGATCCATTTCTCGAGATCGTGCTTCCGGAGGGGGGAGCGCTGGTTAACGATGATTGGGAAGGCGACCGCAATCTCTCTCGAGTAGAGTTTGTGGCCTCGGCATCGGGAATCTTGAAGCTTCGCGTCCGAAGCTATGTCGCGGGAGGACAGGGTGCCTACCGAGTGCGGGTGGTTCGGCAAGTGGAGGCCGCACCTGACGCGACGACGACCCCCGGCGAGGCGGTGGCGCTTCG
>JBCCZL010000944.1:0-2216 GCA_039187775.1 Myxococcota bacterium | reverse complement strand
TCGAGTCGGCGGTCCACTTGCCCATCGAATGCGGATTCTGTCGGGCGTACTCCTTGACCGCCTTCGGCGCGCGTCGATCGGAGTTGCCCTCTCGGAGCACCGGGTTGACCGCGCTCCCCTTGACCTTGCCATAACGTGCGGCCACCGCGCGGGCCGCATCGTCTTCGGGCTCCTCCGGATAGTCCGGGACGGGATAACCCTTCTTCTGAAGCTCCTCGATCGCGGCCTTGAGCTGCGGAACCGACGCGCTGATGTTGGGAAGCTTGATGATGTTGGCTTCCGGCGTTTTCGCGAGCTCGCCGAGCTCCGAGAGGGCGTCGCTCACCTTTTGCTCGGCGCGGAGCGCATCGGGGAAGTTTGCGAGGATTCGGCCGGCGAGGGAGATGTCGCGGAGGTCGACGTCGATGTTCGCGTGCTTTGTGAACGCCCGAATGATCGGGAGAAAGGAATAGGTGGCGAGCGCGGGAGCTTCGTCGGTTTTGGTGTAGATGATGGTCGGCTTTTCAGTCATCGGTTCTCTCGGTTGGAGAACGCTTTTCGCCCGATTGGCCACAGATCGCAACCCCTCGAAGGCGCGTTCCTTATCCGAGTCGCTCTCGCGCTTCCTCGATACGGTCGGCAAGCTCTTCCGGGCTAAGGCCTCGGTCGAAGAGCTCGTCGATATACGCGTCCTCATCGCCCACCCCCTGGGCAATGCGGTCGATGAGTACGTCGGTGTCGAGGTCGGCGGGCGCACCCCCCGAAGGGCCGGAGGCTCTCAGGGACGAGGCTCGCCGTGATGAGGCTTGTGTCGCCGCGGTTTGTGTCGCCGAGGAGGCGCCGCCAAAGAAGTCGCCTACCGCGTTTTGCAGCCCACGAAGACCTGCACCCACCGCGCTCTCCGCAAGGAGGGTGTCGAGGGTGCCCACGAGGTTCGCCTGCACGCGCGGCGCCCGCACCGATCCCGCCACTCGGAAGGGAACCGCGATATCGCCGGCCACCGCCGCGGGAACTCGGAGAAGACTGCTCGTTCGAAGGTAGCGGGCGGCCACCCGAGCCGTCCCTCGACCGTCCACCGCCCCGCCCGAGATGCGGGCATCCGCCTCGACGGCGCCGCTGAGCGTCGCGGCACGGACCTGTCGAAAGTGGAGTCCGTGGGCGTCGGCGAGGAGTTCGGCGTGGAGCGGAGTGGTCCCGTCCTGGGCGATTGCACTCAACCCGTACTTCGCGAGCGCCGGCTCCGCCCGGCGAAGTGCGGGATAGCTCGGCTCGTCGACCCGCAAGCTTCCGTGGGCCTGGACCGCCTCCGTTCCCTTCCGCTGGACGCTGAGGGTCCCGTGAAGCTGCCCGGTGAGATGGGCTCCGATCGCTCCACCAGCCAGCCGAACATCGCCCACCGCAAGGTCTTCGAGCTGCACCTTGGCCTGAAGGAGCGTGGGCCGAAAGCCCAGGCGGCCCTGAGATCGAAGGGTCCCACCGAAGGCTCCGATCGACAGATCGCTGAAGAGAAATCGTTCACGATCCACATGTGTGGCGAGATAGAACCGATCCGCGGGCAGCCGAAAGTCGGTGCCGGGGCCCGCGACCAGCAACTGAAGCGCCTCGCCCCGAGCGATGAGCTTAACCTTGGGCGAAGCGAGCCCTTTGACCGTTCCTTCGATCTCGAGGGCGCCCTTCCCAGTCACCAGCCATCGACCTCGGGGAAGAAGCTCGTATAGATCGGAGAGCGCAAGGGTTCCCGAAAACTCGGTGCCATCAAAAACCGATGCACTGGCGGGTCCCTCCGGTGCACGTCCCTCCGATGCTCTTCGCTCCGAGGCCGACCCGTCCGACACGGTTCGCTCCGAGGCCGACTCTTCCGACAGCGACTCTTCGGGAGAGAGGGACACCGATGCGGTGATCGACGATCGAGCGGTCGTCAACCGCAACGGCCCCAGAAGAGCACCGCTTCGATTCTGCAGATCCGTATCGAGCACCACTCCCGGTGGAAGGGAGATCCCGAAGCGTTCCCCGAGCCACCGACGCGCGCGAACCCCGCTGAGCCGGTAGCTTCCCTTGGGAAGATGGAAGATGCCGTCGACCGGGTACGCGATTCGCGTGTCGACCGCGATGGTCCCTTCGAGAAGGCGTCCCTCGAGGCTCGTCAGCGTCACCGCGCTTCCGTCCACCCGAAGGCCCGTCGTCGCATCGGTCAGCTCCACCGGGGCGGCCCCTCCGAGAGTCCAGAAAAGCGACGC
>JBCCZL010000943.1:0-2221 GCA_039187775.1 Myxococcota bacterium | reverse complement strand
GTTTCCCCAAGCGCCCACGCGGTGACCACGGGGATCCACGGGTGGCCGGCGTCCCGGGCCCCGGCATCGATGAACACACTGACGACGATAGAATCGCCAAGGTCCGCCTCGAGCCAGGCCACCTCGGCGCCCCCGATCCGGGTGGTGCGCACCTCCATCGGCCGGTCGGGTCGTGGGCCTTGGCTGCCGCCACAAGCGAAGAGGGTCGACGCCACCACCAAAGCTCCAACCCAGCGACAGGACCCGACGGCACGGCACGTTCCCGGCATCATGACTCCGGTTCCTTCCGCGTCCACAAGCGACGGATGTTTTCGTGGTGCCGAAGGAGCACAAGAACGAAGATCGCCGCGCCCATGATGATGTAAGCGCGATCCGTTGCGAGGAACGGAATCACCGCCGCGCCCACGAAGGCCCCCCCGATCGAACCCACGCTCGCCGTGCGGAAGACTTTCTTCAACACCACGTAGGTCACCGTGGCCACCACGCCTGCGAGCGGGACCGAAGCGAGGATCACACCGGCTGCAGTGGCGGCGCCCTTCCCGCCGCGGAACCCGTGGAACAACGGTGCGACATGACCAAGCGTGGCGGCCACTGCGGTGGCGGCGACCACCGCGTGGGCGTTCCACGGTCCTTCGGTCGTTGGACCGTCGGCTCCGAGTGCGAATCGTGCGGCCAACACCGGAATCGCGCCTTTGAGGGCGTCCAAGAGGAGCACCACCCGGCCGGTTCGTTTCCCGAGGACGCGTCCGACATTCGTCGCGCCAGGATTGCCCGAGCCCTCCTCGCGAATGTCGACGCCCGCCCGTCGGGCGAAAAGGATGGCAAACGAGACCGACCCCGAGAGGTAGCCTCCCACCACAAAGGCAATGCCGACGGCCGGGTTCTCGAGCATGGCGCCGAGCACGGTAGCAGAGGCGTCAGCTCCCATGCCGCGGCTGGCCGCTTTCCTGACTTGTTCCGAGCGTGTGCCTACACTTACCTACATGACCTATCCCCATGCCGACCGGCGTGACTCGCTGCGGGTCAGCGTTGGCTTCTACGCCCAGCAGCTGTCTGGCGATGCGGAACCGCAGCGTTGTTTCGCCACCAGCCTGAGTCCCACCGGGGTGTTTCTGGAGCGACCGGTCGATGGGCGCGCCCTGTCGCGCTCCTCAAAGAAAATCCAGCTCGAGCTTCCGCTGCCGGGCGAGGGAGAGCCGATCTGGGCGCAGGCGGAGGTGGTCTACGACTCGGTGGGTGCGCTCTTCCATGGGATGGGCGCGCGGTTTGTATGCATGGCGAACACCCATCGGCGGGTGCTCCGACGCTGGCTTCGACGCCAAAGCGCGTGGATGGAACCGGTGGATGGCGGGGCCGGTGTACGGATCTTTCGCCCGCGACGGCTCTAAGACTGACCGGTTATGCTCTGGAGCGATGGCTAAGCAGAAGGATGCGGCGCCCGGCCGCCGGCGACAGCCTCGTCGCCGAACCGGGGCAGCGATCGTCGACGCGGTCGTGCTCGCGGCGGAGAAGATCTTGTCCGAGGGCGGCCCCGATGCGCTGACGACATCTCGGCTTGCCAAGGTCTCGGGAGTCAGTGTTGGTTCGATCTACCAGTACTTCGAGAGCAAGAAGGCGGTGGTGGGAGAGCTCGCGCGACGCATCGAGAAGCGCTCGATTGCGATCATGTACGCCCGCCTCGAAGCCGTGCGCGACAAGGGCCTCCCCGAGATCATCGAGGCGCTCGTGGGCGCCCTCGCTGATCGGCAGCTCGGTGATGCGGAAATGCGCAAGATCGTCCAGGAAGAAGTCCCCCGGTCCTGGGTGAGAAAAGCCAGTGACGAGACCAACTCGGAGGCCCAACGGGTGGTAGCCATGATCATCGGCGAGCACCGCGATGCGGTGCGGAAGGGTGACCCCGAGCTCATGGCGTTCATCCTGGTGCGTGCGGTGGAGTCCGCGTTCGAAGGCGCCGTCTCGGACCGCCCCGAGCTCCTGACCGACCCGGGATTCCTCGGCGAGCTTCGGCACCTCGTGACCGCCTATCTTGTCCACGAACCCCACGCGGCTGGGGACGCGTAGGCTTCGGCGGGCGGCGAACCCACGGCGAGCTGCGCGGGAATCCGGCTCTTAAACGAAACGAGGCCACCCCGGGGAAATGGGCGACCTCGATGCAAGTGAAGAGGTGAGGGTTCAGGCCGCAGCGGCGGCGAAGTCCGGGTGGTCGTTGACCGCGCGCTCG
>JBCCZL010000942.1:0-2230 GCA_039187775.1 Myxococcota bacterium | reverse complement strand
CTTTCAGGTGTTTAGCAGTGAACGCGGCCGGAGGTTTCTCCCCGGCTACTCGCCATCCGGCTCTCCGTGGGCGAGGGGGTGCGCCTTGTCGTAGACCTCCATCAGGCGGTCCACCGTGAGGTGAGTGTAGCGCTGGGTCGTTGACAGACTGGCGTGGCCCAAGAGTTCCTGAATGGTGCGAAGGTCCGCCCCCGCGTCGAGCAGGTGAGTTGCACAGCTGTGACGAAGCGCGTGCGGGTGAAGATCCGTACGACCCGCACCCACCGCACCGTAGCGTCGAACGATGTTCTGAACCTGCCGGGACGACAGGCGGGTCCCGAAGCGCCCGAGGAACACCGCCTCCGGGTCCTGAGGTGGCGTTTGATGCTTGCTTTGAAAGCTGCCGCGGACTGCAAGGTACGCGTCGAGCGCTTCACGGGTCGCTTCGCCAAGCGGCACGATCCGCTCCTTTCCGCCTTTTCCGAGCACCCGCACTTCTCCCGTCGAGCGGTCGATGCGACCGAGGTTCAAACCGCTCAGCTCGCTCACCCGGAGCCCCGACCCGTAGAGGAGTTCGAGGAGCGCACGATCGCGAAGCCGCAGCGCGGGGGCACGTGTTTCGTCGGCCTCCGGTGCGTCCATCACGCGAAAGGCATCTTCGACCGTGAGGAACTTCGGCAAGGGCTTGCGCGGCTTGGGGGTGCGGAGGACCGCCGCGGGATTGCTGGTGACGAGCCGACGACGAAGAAGAAATCGGTAGAACGAACGGAGCGCTGCGACCTTTCGAGCCAGGGTGCTCGGCGAGTTCGACTCGTAGAGCGACGCAAGAAACCCTCGAAGCACAAGGAGATCGATCGCGCCAGCATCGCGGGGGAGGTCCTTCTCCGAGAGGAAGCGATGGAGCCCGCAAAGATCGCGCCGATAGGTGGTGACGGTTCGGGGCGAAAGCCGTCGTTCGTTTTCGAGATAGCTTACAAACGCCTCGATCTGTTCGGTCAACCGATCGCTCACCCCATCACCGTATCCGGAAGGGACGGCCTTGGAAACAAAGCGGCGCGCGCACGGGGCCTTGATCCGCCTTCGGCGAGCCCGTCCTTGCTAGTTGCTCGACCTAGGGCCTAGCGTTCCACTTCGTCGTATTGGTTGTGCTCGAGGAAACGGAGATCCTCCACGCCCTCGTTCTTCACGAGAACCTCGACGAAGCCACTCTGGACGGAGGCGGACCATCGATAGCCATCGCCTTCATAGAGTGCTTGGTGGAGCCGGCGCCGTCCGATCTCCTTCGTCTCGCCCGACCGATGGACCACCCAACGCCGCTCCTCGACCGCCTCCTGGCAGCGGCGAGCCTCCTCGACCACCGAGACCCCAGCCGTGACGGTTCGGGCTTCGACCTCGGAGAACGGGCAGGTGCCTTCGTCGTGGGCAAGCTCGGTGTTGGCGACAAAGATCGTGATGATCACGAACATGAGAATCGCGGGCGCGACGGCCGCGATGGCAAACCAGCGGAGAAGCCGCTTCTTTCGTCCGGTGAGCTCTCGGCTCGTCACTCGGCCGCCCCTTCGGTCACCGGTGCGGGTCGGCTCGTTTGAAACGTGGGAACCGGCGCCGTCCCCACCACCTCAAGCCAGCCCGTGAGATCGCTGAGCGCCCGGTCGGCGAGCTGTTGGTGCCGTTGACGCTTTCGGTCTTTTCGTCGACCGCGGATTTTGCCGTGCTCCATCGGCGGGAACATGCTCCATACGACATTCGACGGCTGAAAGTCCGGACGGTCAGTGCGCACGTAGCCGCGGAGCGCGCCGAGCGCAGTCGTCGCCGGCGGCGGCATCTCCGGTTCTCCCGCGAGGCGTCGCGATAGCCCGATGCCCACGACCATTCCGAAGGCTGCGCTCTCGATATAACCCTCGACGCCGGTGATCTGACCGGCAAGGTAGACCCCCGGGCGCGCCGCCAGGTCCAGCTCATCGCGAAGCGCGGACGGCGAATGGACGAACGTGTTTCGATGCACGCTCCCCAGGCGGACGAACTCGGCCTCCTCGAGACCGGGGATCATTCGGAAGATGCGCTTCTGCTCCGGCCATCGGAGGCGCGTCTGAAAACCAACGAGATTGTAGGCGGTCTGGGCTTGGTCCTCCTGCCGAAGCTGGACCACTGCGTGCGGTCGGAGACCGGTTCGCGGATCGGTCAGGCCCACGGGCTTCATCGGACCGAAGGCAAGGGTGTCGACGCCGCGCTCGGCCATCACCTCGATCGG
>JBCCZL010000941.1:0-2232 GCA_039187775.1 Myxococcota bacterium | reverse complement strand
GGGTCATCCTCTACTGCGATCTGGTGCCGTAGGCTACCGGAGCCCGTGCTTGCGTAGCAGGCTGACCAGGTAGTTTCGGTCCATCTGCGCGAGCCGGGCGGCAGCGGATGCTTTGGTACCACACCGTTCGACGACGGCCGACAGATAGTCCTTTTCGAACCGCTCGAGCGCGCTCGCCCGTGCGTCGCGGTAGGGCAAGAGTTCTTCGGAGCTCGTGCCTTCATCCGGAGGCAACGACGCCGCGGCGTTTATGCCATCGGGGTGGCTCAGGCGGGTGGTATCCAAACGGACATCGCCGGCCTTCTGCTCCGGCCCAGTCGGGAGTCCCTGAACGGGGGCGACTGGCGCTCGGAGACGGCGACGTTGGGGGCGCCAGCGCGGCTCCACCGAGTTCGGCACCCCGTTCATGTCGGCTATACCCCTGGTGGGGGTTCAAGCTCGAGGCGTTTGACGCGATCGAAGAGAACTTGGCCCTCCTCGAGGAAGCGGGAGTGATGGCGGTGATGCACTCCGATAGTCCGGAGCTCATTCAACGCCTGAACCAGGAGGCGGCGAAGGCGATGACGTCCGGCCGACGCGCCGGCCTTTCGGTCGGCGAAGACGCCGCGCTTCGCTGAATCACGCGAAACGTGTTGCCGCGCAGCCTTCGCGATGGCCATCCCGCCATCGGCGGACGACACGCAAGGTCGACGATGCCCATCGATCAGGCTGGGTGCATCGCCATCGATAAGGCTGCGCGGCAACACCTCCGTGGACTCCAGAGTGGGGTCCGATGGCGGACTGGGTGTCGGTCCAGGCGAAGACGCAGGCGACGGAAGCGTCGCCGCTGATGGCGGCATCGTTGACTCGGGTGCGATGGGCTGTCCTCCAGCATCCACCTTGGTGCGCCAGCCACCGAACACCTTCGCCGATGTCAACAGGGGTGTAGCCAATCCCGCTTGATCCCTGGCCGCCTCGCGAACTCGAACGCGAGAGTAAGATCGTTCAAAATGGGCGCAGGCTATCGCCCAGATCCGGGAGCCGTCGGACTCGTCGTCTCTGGGTTGTCCTCACGAGTGTGGCACTGGCTATCCCCACACCGGAGTGGCCAGATGCAGCATCCCGACCCGCAGGGCACTCCGCCGTGACAGGCCTGGCTATCCGAGCTGGAGTCCATGCCTCCGCTCATCCCCCCACCTCCGGATGGACCCATTCCTCCGCCCATCCCCATTCCGCCCATCATTCCCATTCCCATTCCCCCCTGCGTGGTGATGTTTCGGGTGGTGGTGGACGCAGTGCCGGTCGCAAACGCTAGCGCCACGCGCGCACCGGTCGTCGCGGCCCGTCGCGCGGAGACGTCTCCCTGGATCGCTCGCGCAATGGCTTCGCTCGCACACCGCTCGAGCCGGCGATTGCGGGTGCTCGAGCTGTTCGTGGTAGCCGTGCACTGACCGTCAGTGCACTGAACGCGGACGATCAAATCCCCGTAGGCCGCGTTCGCGCGAAGGCAGGCGGTGAGGGGTCTTGCCGCTCGACGTACCGCCGTACGGACGGGAAGTGAGTTTTGGCCCGCCTGAACGCGACCGAGATAGACGCGCCGGTTGCCCGACGCGTTGAGGCTCTGAAGATTCACAAAGTCGGCCGAAGAGACCGGAGGGTCATCCTGAGCAAGTCCGACCACGGTAACCAGCGCGACGGCCAACACGGCGAGCCACGGAGTGAGACGAGAGATCATATGGTTCTTTCCGATACGGGACGAGAGCCCGGGCTCAGAGCGGCCGCGGGCAAGGGGCAAACCCTCGCCAGTGTCTTAGCCGTCGACCGCAGGCCTGGCGACGACTCCCGGGTTACGGTGGGTTACCGTTCAAAAAGCTCCCTCGTTCACGAGGGCATGGGCCGCGTCCATCGGGACAGGTTCCCGTTGCCGGGCGAGCTCGGCTCGGACGTCGTCGAGGGTGGGGCCGGGTTGGAGCAAGAGGGCGTCGTCGTGCGGAGCGGGTTCCGCCTTGGCGTGGTGGAAGGCGCTCATCCGGAGGTTGCCGAAGGGAAAGACGATGTCGGTGTCGCCCTTCTTCCACTCGGCAAGAGACGCGCGATGGTCGCCGCGATAGCGGGTGACTTCCTTGGCGCAGTGGATGCGCTTCTTCTTCCGGCGGGCGTGCGCTTCGGCGCCGAGAAGTCCGCGGGCGCCGACCTGAAAGGCGGGGATGCGCTCGCCTCCCGACTCGGCCATCGTGGTGGGCTCGGGCCAGG
>JBCCZL010000940.1:0-2243 GCA_039187775.1 Myxococcota bacterium | reverse complement strand
TCTCACCAGACGGCCCGATTCTGACAAACGTCACTCCGCCCGGGCTCGTCGGCTTCCCCAATGGGCGCGCCCTCGGCATCTACAGAATCACGTTGGAGCGAGACGGAAACGGCGTTCCGATCCCTGTCACTTTCCTTTGGTCGAGTGAGTTCCGATGAAGCGTCACGCGATCGAGTAGCCGCCGTCGACATTGATGGTCTGGCCCGTCATGAACTTGGCGGCGGAGCTGGCGAGAAACAATACGGCTGGGGCGATGTCGTCCGGCTGTCCCCAGCGCTTCATCGGGGTACGGTCCATGAACGGCTTCTCCACCATCTCGATGCCCTTCATGAGGGACGTCATCTTGGTTTCGATGAGACCCGGGGCCACGGCGTTGACGCGAATGCCGTCGGCGGCCCAGGTGGCCGCGAGGTTCTTCGTCATTTGGATGGTGGCCGCTTTGGCAGCGCTGTAACCGGGAACGAGTGGCACGGCAAAGTAGGCGCTCATGGAGGCCACGTTGATGACGCTTCCCCCGGCGTCGAGCGTGCTCTTCTTGATCGGGTCTCGTAATCCCGTGGCGAGCCGGTACGCACCGAAGAGGTTGATGCCAACCGACTTCTCGAACGACGCCGGATCCATCCCTCCGGGGAAGTTAACCCCGGCGTTGTTGACGAGGACGTCGAGCGCGTCGACCGAGTCGGCGAACGCGTCAACGGCGTCAGAGTCGGAGAGCTCGAGCTGTCGATAGGCAAACTTCGAGAGATCAACCGCGTAGGCCCCCGCGTCCGGCTTCGTCCCCGTGACGGTGACCGAGGCACCCGCCTGCGAGAATGCACTCGCCGTCGCGTAGCCGATTCCGTTCGAGCCCCCGGTGACGAGCACCTCCGCGCCCGAGAAATCGAAGTTCGCCGCGTTGCTCATGCACCCTCCCCATCGATGTCGATCATCACTTTCCCGCCAGCGTTGGGGTCGGTGGCGACGGCCAGTCCCTCTTCGAAGCGGTCGAGCGGGAACCGGTGCGTGATCATGGGAGACAGGTCCCACCGAGACAGGACGCCGAGCGCATCGGTGTAGTCGTCGGGGTACTCCATGGCGCCTCGAATGGTGAGCTGCTTCATCATCACGAAGAGGAAGCTCACGTTCACCGACTGCTCGTGGAGCGCCACGACCGTGAGGTGCGCCTCCGGCCTCGCGTTCTGGATCACGTCGGTGATGACCTTCGGCGCGCCGGTGGCTTCGATGTAGACGTCGGAACCGACCATCGGCATCCCCATGAGCGGCGCCTCTCCGTGAAGCTCTCGGAGCTTGGTCCACGGGTCGCCCTCGGAGGCGTCGATCCCGGCCCTCGCCCCGAGCGCTTTCGCGAGCTCGAGGCGCTTGGGCGAGAGGTCGACGGCGACCACGTCGGACACGCCGCGGTCTCGAAGGGTGGCAATGGCGGCCAGCCCAATGGGGCCGGCTCCGAAAACCACCACTTTGTGGTCGGCCGTCACGTCCGACCGATTGACCGCGTTCATCCCGACGCCGAGGGGCTCCGAAAGCGCCGCAAGGTGCATCGGCAGGTCGTCCGGCACCGGAAAGAGCGCACCCGGATCGGCGGCATTTCGCACCAGAAGGTGCGACGCAAATCCTCCCTCGTCGCCGCCATTCCCAATCATGTTTCCCCCGGCTGTCGGATTCAGGACGACCCGGGCGCCGACGGACAGGTGCGTCACCTCAGCCCCAACCGACTCGACCACACCAGACAGCTCGTGGCCGAGGGGCATCGGGCGCCTCATGCCGCCCATCTTCACGTAGCGAACGTCGGTCCCGCAGATCCCGCACGCGGCCACCCGAACCACCGCGTCACGCGGCCCTGGGTTCGGGACGTCGATTTCGTTGAGCTCCACCTTCCCGGGCCCGTGAATGTTGACCTGTCTCATCCTGCCTCCGCTCGAATCGGGAACGCCTCGAAGTAGAACGCGAAGCGCGAACGAAGCGCCTCGGGGTCGACGCCGAAGTCGCCCTCGAGGTCATACACGATTCGTCCGTGTTTTCCTCGTGGGTTTTCGATCATGTACTGGTCGAGCGACGCTCGCGCCGCGGGAGTCATCTCCAAGTTTGCGACGCGATAGATACGGTCCACCATCGCCACGTCGTCGGCCATGAACTCGTGAAACAGGACGTCGATGCTCTGTTCGGCGGGGACGAGTGCGCGATCGCGCACGCAGGCGCGAAGCAGATGCTCGACTCGGTCACTCCAGTATTCAGCCACCGCGGGC
>JBCCZL010000939.1:0-2244 GCA_039187775.1 Myxococcota bacterium | reverse complement strand
GTTGGATCCCTCGTTGCCGGAAGACCAAGGCATTTACGTCTTTCGCCCACAAACCCCGTTCGTCGAGCTTCGCCAAGGGGGCACGACACGAAGCCTGATGCGCACGCCTCTCATGCTCCGGCTCTTACTCCAGGCGTTTCATCGCCGAGCCTTGCCGTCGGATGTGTCCTTCGACGATGCGATGGCGCTGTTCTTTGAGCAGGTCGTCCTTCAAAAGAACGAGCCGGGAGGTGGATACCCGGAACGCGGCGTCGTGCTTCGCGCGTTTGTGCGGGAGCTCGATTCGCGCGGCCAGCCGAGCCTCAGCCGCGACCAGCTGCTTCAGGTCGAGGCGCTCAAGGTGGCACTCCAAAACACGCAGCGCGACTCCCCTTACGTTCAGCTTTTAGATCACGGAGTGCTCCTCGAGGAGTGGGAAGGCGATCGGTGCACGGTCCGCTTCGCCTTCGACGGGCTCCTCGAATATCTCCTCGCGGAACGGCACGATCAGCGCGTGGACACCGCGGATGACCTCCGCGGGCTGGTGGGGCGCAGTCAGGGGTTTCGTGCGCTCCGAGGCGCGGCTCAGATCATTCTTCGCCGCGCGCTGATGTACGGTCGCCACGATGTCGCGCTCTCGCTCCTCGACGATGTCGCGATGGATGCACCGCGCGGGGTCAGCGGGTCAGCGCTCCGAAGCCTTCCCCCGAGTGCCGCGTCCGCGGATGAGGGCCCCGAGGTCACCGTGATCAAGCTCGTCCGCGATGTCCTGGTGGAACTTGCTTGGCTTGGCCATCCCGCCTACGCGGATTTCCTTCGGGCGGTGGTGGCGACGCCGAGCTACGCCGATGTGGAGATGCTCTCCGAGACCTTCGACCGGCTCTACGTCCAGGGAGAAGCCGCAGCCGCCGAGGCGGCGGCGCTCGCGATTCGAAGCGAAGCGGAACGGCTTGGGGACCCGATCTCTCGAATGAGCGGTGCACTTCGCCTTGCGCAGGTGCGTCAGCACGCAGGAGCCGTCGAAGAAGCGCACGAGTTGCTGTGCGAGGCGCGAGACGCCGCCGTCGAGTCTGGCGAGCCGGTGCGGGTGGCCCGAACCGACATGATGCTTGCGCGAATCCTGACCCTTCGCGGCAAGCTCGACGACGCCCTTCAGGTGTTCGAGCGGGTTCAGCTGGAGTTCGAACGAGTGGGGGCGATGGCCGAGGCCGGTGAGGCGGTGCGGGGTCGAGCGACCGTCTCGCGTCGGCGGGGCCAGCTGGACGAAGCCGAGCGTCTCACCCGTCGGGCGATCGAGCTATCCGAACAGGTGGGCGCCGTCGACGCGCTCTCGAAAGCGTTCAACAATCTCGGAACGATCCTCACCGCGAAGAAAGACGTGGCCGGCGCGGAGCGAGCCTTCCGCGAGGCGCTTCGCCTCAAGGAAGAGCTCGGCGATCGGATGAGCATGGGCGTGACCCTCATGAACCTCGGCGCGCTGTTCTTCAGCGCCGGGGATCATGACCAAGCCGTCACCACGTGGCACGAGGCGCTTCAAACCTGCGAGCAGTGCAACCACCTCGAGGGCGTGGCGATGGTCCGGGTGAACCTCGGCGTGCATTTCTATTACACCCGGCGCGAACTCGAGCCGGCCCTCGACGCGCTCACCAAAAGCCACGCGATCTTTGAGCAGCTCGAAGACCCAAACCACTCCGCCTACGCGTGCTGGCACCTTGCGGGTATCGCCCTCGACCGGCACCGCGAGGAAGAAGCGCAGCGATGGATCGACCGCTTCGACGCGAACGTCGGTGGCCTGGAGCACCCGCGGTTCATGGTTCAGCGGCAGGCGCTTCGGCTCCGGCAGGCGATTTCCAAGACCGAGCGGATCGACGAGGAGGCGGAAACGCTCTGGTCTCTTGCGGAAGCCCATCGGGCCGAGCGCTGGGACGTCGAGGACGGACCGGCGGGGGCGCTCCTCGACCTTGTGACCTATCTTCGCGGCGAAGGTCGGGAGGAAGAGAGCCGACGTTGGCTCACACGCCTCAAGACGATCATCGGCGGGCGAACATTTGTGCGTGACGCGGAGCTCGAGGCGCTCGCTCCCGCGCACTGATCCTGAGCCCGTCTCTCCGGCGTTCCGCCGAGCCCCCGGCCCGAAGTTCGTTCCGGGTTCGGTCGAGGAATCGGGTTCGAGGTCGGCTTGCCTAGCGACGGACGCCCCAAGGCCATTCGAGGAGAGCATCGCGGTCCGGGCTGCCGAGATCGGGCCCGAGGGCCGGCAACCAC
>JBCCZL010000938.1:0-2266 GCA_039187775.1 Myxococcota bacterium | reverse complement strand
GTCATCGACCGACTGCTCGGGGCTGCTCAGCTTCGTGCTCAACACCGTCTCGCCGTTACACGAGGCCGTCCTCCAATCGCAGCGTCGCCTGGCGGAACATAACAAAGCATACTCCGAAGACTTCACGCTCCGAGAGCGTCTTCGACCCTGGCCTCGAGCGTTCGTCGTGACTCAGTTTCTCCGCGCCGACTATGCCGACGAAACGGGTTTTCAGTCGATCAGCGATTTCAGGAACCTGAAGGCTGGAGACATCGGAGCCTATGCCATGGGGCGATACGCCAAGCCCGCCGACGAGACTCGCCCCAGGCCAAGGGATACTGGGCACGTGTTCGTGGTCGTTGGCGAGCCGAGCGTCGTGCCGAGTGACACCAAGGGTTACGATGGCGACGGAACGCTCTCCAAGGACACCGCCACCGTCATTGCCATCCCGGTCATCGATTCGAGCGCTACCGTTCACTTCGATCCGGACTCTCGGAAGAATGAGAAGGGGCGCTACACGCTGCCGAAGACGCCTCCGCATCCACGGGCACGGCCGGGCGGCGTCGGAACTGGAACGATTTGGTTCGCGCTGAACTCCGAAGGGCGCGTGCTTCAACGACGTCTGGGGCCTGCGCAGAAATATCGCGCCGTCTTGGCGCGCGCCGCGCGGCTCAATGGGAACATCGAGCTCGAGGGCACCGTGCTCGACGAAGGGGATTCCCTCGTGGTGCGTGTTTTCGACAGCGCGCCGTCCGAGTTCCGAGGGGTCACGTACGGAGACGCACCGGTGCACCTGACCGGAAAGGGGGGTCTCCGACTCGCGAGCGGCAGACTGGTCCTCGACGGTGTGAACGACTTCACCGGTGGGGTTACGATCGACGCGGCCGAGCTGATCGTCGCTTCGCCGACCGCGCTCGGCTCGGGAGCCGTGTCCGTCCGCGGCGGGTCCATGAAGCTCGAAAAGCCGGCGATCGCCCGCACGGCGTCGCTCAGTCTCGCGGCTGAGCTGCCGGATGGCGCCGTTCAGCTGGATTTCAAAGGCAAGAACGTGCTCCAGGCGCTGCGAATCGGGGACGAGACGCACCGGTGCGGCACCTGGGGAGGGCCCGACTCGAAGGCGATGTTCATCGACCCGGTGTTTTCGGGCCAAGGGGTGTTGGAACTCGCAGGGCAGCCCATCGAGGCGTGCACACCGTCCCGCGAGGAGGCGCCGGAGCGACGCCGACGAGCGCGCAAGTCGTCCAAGCTCCGTGCCAGCGCGTACTGAGCCTCGCGGTCGCGAAGCCGAATCGCATTGAAACCCAGCCGACGGACCTCCAAGCTTCGGCTCGAACAAAGACCGAAGGAGGCAGTCGATGAATCGACCTTGGTTGTTCTGTGCAATGATGCTGACCCTGGTGGCATGTAAACAATCGAACCCTGGCGCCGAACCCGCGACTGAAAACGAAGCTGCCGCGACTCCCACGAACTCGGAGTCGGATGACGCCGGTAGCGACGCGAGTCTCGAGAAGTTCATGGACGCCGAGTGGGTGCTTTCGGAGCTCGAGGGCGCCCCTGCCGCAAAGGGCGCTGGTGGAAAGTCGCCCACCCTCACGCTTCACGGGACGGAAAAGCGTGCGAGCGGGTTCGCGGGATGCAACCGGTTCACCGGGGGGTACGAACTCGGCGACGAGGGCACGCTCCGGTTCCCCGGGGTCGCGATGACTATGATGGCGTGCCCGGATGGGATGGAGCTCGAACAGTCGTACTCAAAAGCGCTGGGTGCGACGACTTCATACGAGATCGAAGGAAACAGCCTCGTGCTCAAGGCTGAAGACGGCCGCGTGGTAGCGAGGTTCGACCTGTCTTGAGCGCGCCGACCGGAACACCGTAAAACGTCAGCCGGGGTGCGCGACGACTACCTTTGTCCGCTGAAATGGGACCGTCTCATCGCGAGTTGGCTGAGCGAGGACCCGAAGACGCGCGCGTCGCTGAAGCAGTTCGCCCTAACCGAAGGCGCGTACGGTGAGCTCGATCTGCGTTGAGTGGGCACCGCTCGATCGGGGCGAGCAACGCTACTTCTGACGGTCGAGGCGGAGCCCTGCGGCAGCGGCACGGCACGGGTTCTCGAACCCGTTCCCGTTGCAGGCGAGGACCCGATCGGGTTCGTTGGGACAGTCCTCGAGGTTAGGCTTGACCTCGCAGACGCCCGGGCCGTCGCAGGTGAGTGCGTTGCAGTAGGCGTCGGAGTCACAGTCGGCGTCATCCGCACAGTCGCAGGCTGCCAGCGCGGAAACTCGCACTCCGC
>JBCCZL010000937.1:0-2291 GCA_039187775.1 Myxococcota bacterium | reverse complement strand
GAAGACCACCACTGGGTTGTCGTCGAAGGCGAGGCCGCCGTCCTCGGTGCGGCGTATTTTGCGCCGGAGACCATGACCCAAGGGACCTGGAATCTCTACTTCATCGCCGTGGCCCCGACCGCGCAGGGCAAGGGAGCGGGAGCTTCTCTTCTCGCGCACGTGGAGGAGTTTCTTCGCCAACGCGGGGAGCGCGTCCTCCTGGTAGAGACGTCCGGACTCGAGAGCTTCGCGCTCACCCGGAAGTTCTATCGCAAGAACGGCTACGCGGAAGAGGCGCGGATTCGAGAGTTCTATCAAGCCGGAGAAGACAAAGTCGTCTTCTGGAAGGCTCTCGGTTAAGCGAGTTGTCGGGAGGCCCGTCCCAGGTGGGCCGCCCGGCCCTTCAAGCCGGCGCGTGTGCGGTGCCGCGAGTGTCGAATTCACGCCGCGAGCATCGAATCGAGGCAGCCGAGTTGTTTGCCACGCGTAGTCGGGTTTTTGGGGTTCAGGCGGCCGGGTTTTGGGTTCACCCGGTCGAGTTCTTCGAGTTGCGTAGCTGGGTTTCGCGCCACCGAGCTCGCGTTCGCCTCACGCGGTCGCGGTTTTCGCGTGACGCAATCATGTCTTTGACTCACGGGTCGCCATTGTCGAAGTCTTGGGCCTGAAAAGATAATCGGGGCAACTGTCAAGCCGTGTTTCACAGTCCGCCGCGCGCTCTCAGGTTTTGGCGAAGGATAACGATCAAATGAGGGACCGTTGGAAACTTGGTCGGCTGAAGACGACGTACCGATGTGAACAACCGCATATGTTTGAAGAACGCGAGCGCGAAGAATCGAGTGGCCTGGCTGATGGTGTGGGTCGGACTCGCCGCGTGTAGCTCGAGCCGGCCGGCAGAATCGGAAGGCGGCGCCGAGTCTATGTCGGTCGATGCCTCGACCGACCGCGCTGATGCGCCGACCGACCGGACCGAACCTGCGCCGGTGGGAGCAGCCTGCCTGCCGGAAGCAGTTCCCCAGGATGGGTTCACTTCGAGTGAGTCATATCTCGAGAGAATGTCCGTTGCGTGCGGGGGGCGGACCTGCATGGTGTACGAACTCGAGGGCGATCCCTCGCCCGAGTGCTCGAACAAATGTGCACCGCCTGACGAAACCCGTGAGCGGGTGTTCTGCACCTGTCGCTGCGACGGCCCCGAAGCGTGCGCGTGTCCCACAGGGTTCGCCTGTGAACCCGTGGTCCAGGTCGGGCCGCGCGAAAGCTACTGCGTTCGGGAATCGCTTTAGAGCGCGCACCCGCCGCCTCGCCACGCCGCCAGCCGCGCCTCGACGCCGCTCGGAGCCCCGACCGGCCTCTGGCCTTTCTCCTCGAATTTGCTCTGCATGTCCTTCGTCGAATCGCGACTCCCCGCGACGCCGATCCATCAACCGTCGGCGTGGCGAGGTGGTGGGTCCGCTCTCTAGCCGGCCTATCTCTCTCGCCGAAGCAACGCGAAAGCAACGTCATCGCGAAGTGCTCCCGAAGGAAGCCGGAGGTCATCGAGGAGGCACTTCGCGGCATCCGGCCGATCTGCTTCCGTGAAGGCTACGATGCGTGGCCACGGCGCATACTTGAAGAGTCCATCGGTTCCGATGAGCACTGCATCGACCCCGGTCGTACGAAACGGGATAGGGACGCCTCCGTTTCCGAGCCGTGGCTTCCGGGATTGTCCCGCGGTCAGTTCGAGCCAGTCGTCACCACGCCGAACAAAAGCCTGGCTGTCTCCGACGCTTGCGCCAGTGACCATGCCGCTCGCGGTGACCCGAAGCACGATTCCGGTCGTTTCGCCGCCGGCCATCGGAAGGGCCTCGTCCACCTCAACGAGCGCGGCGACCGCCTCCACCTCGAACGCGGGTGGCGAACGTCGCACCGCCTCGATCACTGCTTCCGCCGCCGCGGCTCCTCGGCCCCGTCCGCCCGCGCCGTCGGCGAGTCCTATGATCGGGTCTGCTCCCGCCTCCACAAAGAGCCGATCCTCGCCTCGATCGCTGGCCGCTTCACCGGTCTCGATGACCCAGCGTGGAGAACCGGAGCTCACGGTGCGATGGACTCGTTCGGGCGGAGGTTCGCGCATGGGTTGGATCGTTGAAGAAACGCGGGTTAGCGGACAAACGTTCCTTTGGGGGGTTCGGATTCCCCGGCCGCCGTCTCAGCGAAGGTCGATCGGCAATACCCGTCGTCCCGCCGCACTCGTTCCTGCGCCGAGGGCCATCGGATTCACGCCTTGAAACGTTCGAAGGATCAGACAGCCCACGCCGCCACCCCCGCCGCCACCGTTG
>JBCCZL010000936.1:0-2306 GCA_039187775.1 Myxococcota bacterium | reverse complement strand
TTGAGGCACTTCGAGCGAGAAGTGAGGAGGTAAGCCGCGCAAACGGTGAAAGGCGCCGTGTTTCCGTAGGATTCAAACCGATTGCCGCTCTAGCTACACCGGTCGGTTCTTTAGTTTCTCGAGCACGTCGGGAAGATGCTTGGCGTTGACGCTCACCCGCGTGGGCATTCCTCCCGAGAGCCCGAGAAGCTCGAGAAGATTGACTCCTGAGTCGAAGCGCGCGGCCGCGGTGACCGTCGTCTCGTCGTGCACCACGGCGATCGGAGCGCGCTCTTGGCCGAGAAGGAGCAGCAGCGTCTTGTCGTAGGTGGAGCGGCGCGGTCGTGCATCGCACACCGCGAGGTCGCCCTCGAATCGGTACGCGAGAGCAAGGCGCCGGGTCTCTTCCTCGATCTTCTTGAGGCCCCGCGCCGCCTCGGCGATCTTGTCGCGAAGGCCCGCATCAACGGCGCCATCGACCAGGTAGCGAATGATGATGCCGCGCAGCGCTTCGTCGCGGGGCCGGGCCCGAAGCGCTCGATCCATGAGCTCACCGAGCTCCGACGGCTTGCCGAGGCGGGTGTCGATCGCTCGGGCATCGTCGTCGGCCCCTTCGTAGGGTTCAATGCCCCCGCGAATCCACTTGGCGGCCGAACACAGCCCGTCAAAGTCAACATGGCAGCAGACCGTGTCGATGTCCCCGGCCCACGCGACGCGCTCTGGAGTCACCATCTCTGGACACGCCCCGTGCTCCGCTTTGGTCCGAAGGACGAACCGTGGGTCGTCAGCATAGTCGACGTGTCGCGCGTGGTCGTGGTGATCGATCCACATGGCGAGCCGCGGACCGAGCGCATCGATAAAGCGTTTCGTCACGCTCTCGAAACTCACCCCGCCGGCCTCGGAGGCAAACGCCACATCGAGCACCACCACCCGGCCGGGAAGTCGGCTCGCGGCCGGCAGCTTCCGGGGAGTTCCGTACGCGATGTGCGGAAAAGCCATGGGTTACGCTGCCTGGGTTGGATCGTTCGCGCAAGCCGAATACGACCAAGGATGAAAACCCCCGCTTGCACTCGGTCGACCGCCCCTCATACTTGTCGGGCTATGCGATGGATCATCTCCGCGAGCGGACTCGTGAGGTTCCCGATGGGACCCGAGGCCCGGCTCCGTCGAGACCACGCCTAAACCGGCCCGGTCTCAGGTCCACCGCGCCGGTCACCATCGAGTGAACTGGCGGGCCCGTTCGGTCGAATCGTTGTTGTGATCGCTCCTCATTTGAGCGGTCTTCGTTGGAGCGGTCTTCGTTTTGGCGCTCCTCGTTTTGGCGCTCCTCGTTTTGGCGCTCCTCGTTTTGGCGCTCCGCGGTTCGAGTAGGCAACTCCCGAACGCCACCCCTCTCGCGCAATCGCGTCTTCGCGGCCGCGCTCCCTGGCGCTCCCGTCACCTGGACGTGCGAGCCGTTTCGATCCCTCTCCCCTTCTGCTTTATGGCCAAGAACATACGAAATGCACCGCGCTATACGCTTCGACTTCCGGGAGCCGAGCTCCGTCGGACGAAGAACCTCGAGCGGATCCTCAAACGTGCCATCGGCTCGAGCGCCGTGCCGAAGGCGCTGGTGCACGCGTATGCGCTTTGCCCCGACGAGCGAAAGTTCGCCCTCGGGCTCCTCGATCGCCGGAGCGAACTCTGGCTCTTTCGTACCCATCAGCGGCGCTTCTGCGGCGACTTCGTTGCTGTGAATATGTCCGCCGCCAAACCCGAGCATCGCCGCTGCTTCCTCATCGAGCTCAAACGCGGCGCGGAGCTGCGTCTCGGCGGCGGGGGCGCGGGCATCCAGCTCAAAAACCGCGACAAAGCGATCGTCGATATCGCGCAGACTACCCAGGTCCTCCCCGCCGATGCCCAGCCGGAACTTGTGGTCGGAGACCGGAACGCGGTGCTCGCGCACCTTGGCGCCAAAGGCTAGAGCTCCCAAACGCCGTTCAGCTTGGATTCCACGCTCGGATTCCAAGGCTCGGATTTCCGAGATTTGGCGGCCACGGGGAAGTTGACGGCAAAGTGGCTTCAAATCGCGCCACCGAGTGGAACGAATCGGTCGATCGATCGTATGTATAGGAGATGCGGTGGTTTCTCGTCGTGGTTGTCGGCACCTTCTTTGCGACTCCGGTCGCCGCTCAGGAGCAGGCGGACGACATGGATTTCGGCATGGAGGAATCGGAAGCCGAAGGCGAAGACGCGTCTCCGCTGAACGCCCGGCCGCTCCTGGGCGGGGTCGGCTTCCACTTCGGCATCAATGTGGAAACTGCACGCCGCGCATGCACTCTCGGCGG
>JBCCZL010000935.1:0-2321 GCA_039187775.1 Myxococcota bacterium | reverse complement strand
GCTGCGGCGGTCCACCGCCGCCGATGAACCCCCCCGACTACAGCATCGACGACCTCCAGCGACTCTTCGAGTCGGGCGAAACCAACGCCGCCGCGGTTTGCGAGGCGTACCTCGCGCGAATCGAAGCGGTGGATCGAAACGGCCCGACGCTCCGCGCACTGGTCGAGCTGAACCCAGACGCACTCGACACGGCACGGGCACTCGACGCCGAGCGTGCCGGGCGGGGCCCGAGAGGACCGCTTCACGGCGTACCTCTGGTGGTGAAGGACAGCATCGACACCGGCGACCAGATGATGACCACGGGCGGATCGCTTGCGCTGGTGGGCAATCGCGCACCCGCTGACGCGTTCGCCGTCGCCGCACTGCGCAAGGCAGGCGCCGTGATCCTCGGCAAGTCCAACATGAGCGAGTGGGGCTACTTTCGTTCGTCGCGCCCCGTGAGTGGATGGAGCAGTCGGGGCGGCCAGACACGAAACCCCTACGTGCTCGACCGAACGCCGGGAGGATCGAGTTCGGGTTCCGGGGCCGCGGTTGCGGCCAACCTCTGCGTCGGCGCACTCGGCGCCGAGGTCGACGGCTCGGTCGTTCACCCGTCCTCGATGTGTGGCCTCGTGGGGTTGAAGCCGACGGTGGGGCTCGTAAGCCGCTCCGGGGTGATGGGCATCTGCGAGCCGCAGGACACGCTCGGCCCCATGGCCCGGACCGTGACCGACCTGGCCATCCTTCTCAGCGTCATTGCCGGACCCGACCCCGAAGACCCGAGGTCGGCGGGAGGGGCGCGCCACGCGAGGACCGAATACCGGCAGGCGCTCGACCCGAGCGGCCTCGAAGGCGCCCGCATCGGCGTCGTGAACGACTACTTCGGATTTCACGAAGGAACCGATGCCGTGGTGGAACACGCGATCGAAACGATGGCCGGCCTCGGCGCGACCATCGTGCGCGACGTGAGCCTCGGGAGTCATCAGCTTCTGAGCAACGAAGAACTGGTGATGTGCCTCCACACGTTCAAGGTGCAGACCAACCGTTACCTCGCCGAGCACCCCGCTTCGCCGGCTCGAACCCTCGACGACGTGATCGCGTTCAACCGTGAGAACGTCGACCGCGTGATGCCGTTCTTTGGCCAAGAGGTTCTGGAGCAGGCAAACGCCACCTCGGGTCTCGACGCGGAGGCGTACCTCGACGCGCGCGAGACGTGCCGCCGACAGTCTCGAGACGATGGCATCGACGCCGCAATGAAGACACACCAGCTCGACGCGCTGGTCGCCCCCACGACCGGAACCCCCGCCTTCGCTATCGACCTCATCGCGGGCGACAAGATCCTCGGCGGCTGCTTCCCCATGCCGGCGATGGCCGGCTACCCCCACCTCACGATGCCAGGAGGCTACGTGAGCCACCTGCCGGTCGGCGTCTCGCTCTTTTCGGGCCCGTATCGAGAGCCCGACCTCTTGCGCTACGCGTTCGCCCTCGAACAGGCGCTCCCGCAGCGACGCGCCCCTGAGTTCCTTCCGTCGATCCCGCTGGGGGAGCCGTCGACTCGACTCATCCGCAATCGACGATCAGAGAAATGAAGCGATTGAGAGTGGTCGAAATCTCGATCGTCGCGCTGGAGGAGAAACAGATCTCGGTGTCGTGGTCGTCACTCGAGACCTCGATGTCGCATGGGCCCGGCGGAAGCTGAATCGGTTCGTCCGTGCTCCATATGCTTTGACCGCGAGTCTCAACGGACTGCTCGATGCGGACGACACCGGGACAGAAAATCTCATACTCGAACGTTCCCGGGGGCGTGCCGAGAATCTCTACGTCGAGGTTCAGCCCACCGGACTCGCACACCCCGCTGGCGTTCAGGAGGCCTGTGCCGCCTTCGACCTCGCAACTCCGTTCGCCGAAAGAATCGTCTGTAGCTCCCCCGGCTGCGTCGTCGCAACCGATGGACGCTAAGCAGAGCACGATCCGCGCTGCACTGAGACTCTTACCCACGACCGTTCTTTCCCAGGTTAGAAGGGTTAGCGCAGTCGTTCCAGTCTTCGTGCCTGAAGGGTCGCGATGACCTCCCTGAGCTTCGGGTCGTTGGCCGACTTGTGGTCGTGACGGAGGCCCTTTTCCGAGTTGCAGCGGGCGCAGGCGATCGCGAGATTTTCGAGGTCGTCGGTGCCGCCGTGGTTCTTCGGAACGATGTGCTCGAGCGTGGCGTCGCTGAGCGGGGTGCCGTCGAGCGCGAGGGCGAGCTTGCGCTGACAGTGAATGCATTTGCCTTCGAGGACGATCTCGCCTCGGGCTTCCTTCCGCTCGAAGGTGCGGTCGCTTTCCGCGACGCGCAAAAG
>JBCCZL010000934.1:0-2328 GCA_039187775.1 Myxococcota bacterium | reverse complement strand
CGCCGAGCGCGGCCGCGGCGGCCGCTTCCTCCATCGGTTCAGGGGGAGGAACTTCACCTCGACCGACCCGCGGCGGACGACACTCGATCCGACGCCGAATCGCCGTCGGCACTTCGGCTCGCTCCAGAAGCTCGTCCACCGCCGATCCGAACGAGCCCAACCGGTCGACGAGACCTTGCTCCACGGCGTCGCGGCCCGACCACACCCGCCCCCCGGCCACCGCGCGGATCTCGTCGACGCTCCGCGAACGCCCGTCCGCCACGATTCGAAGAAAAGTCTCGTAGAACCCTGCGGTTTCCCGGTCGAGGATCGCAAGCTCCTCATCGCTGAGCTCCCGCGCAGGAGAGAACATATCCGCGTGGGGGGCGCTTCGGATCACTTCGGTGTTCACCCCGAGCGCCTCCAAGAGCTGGCGCGCGCCGAAGCGCGTCGCCACCACGCCGATCGAACCTGTGATGGTGAGTGGCTGAGCGATGATCGCGTCGGCCGGCGCCGCGATGTAGTAACCCCCGCTCGCGGCAATGTTCGCAAGATACGCCACCACCGGCTTCTTCTCCTTGAGGCGAACCACTTCGCGGTAGATCTGGTCGCTGGCGAGCGCCGATCCTCCGCCCGAGTCGATGTGAAGGACCACCCCCACCGCATACCGATCCCGCCGCGCGCTCCGAATCCTCGCGGCCACCGATTTCGGATCCACCACCGCGCTCATCGCCCCGAAGGCCGAGGGCACGATCGGCCCATGCATCGACACCACCGCGACATACGGCTTTTTGAGCACACGTCGGAAGAACCGGCCTTCTCGAAACGCGAAGTACTTGCCCGCGCCGATAAACCGCACCGTGTTGTCGTCGCCGTCGGCAAACCTCGCCACCGCTCGCGGAAGCTCGTCTTCGTAGGCCGCGCCGTCGGCGAGGCCAATCTCGACCGCGTCTTTGGTGCGAATGAATGCTCGCTGATGAAGCTCTCGGACCTTGGCTTCGTCGAGATCGGGGCGGGCCTCGAGTGCGGCGCGCAGCTCTCCGTCGATGGTGTGGAGGAGTGCCGTCAGCTGTTCGCGCTGTGGTTCGCTCATCGACTCGCGAGCCAGATTCTCGCCAGCCGACTTGTAGTCGCCCTGTGCGATCGGCTGAACGCCGATGCCCAACTTGTCGAGGAGCCCCTTGTAGTACCGCTGCTCGAGCGAAAGCCCGAGAAACATGAGCGTCGCCTCGGGCCCGAGGAGCAGCCGCTCCGCCGCCGCCGCCACGTAGAGCTCACGATGACTTCCCCCGTCGGGCAGGTAGACGACGACCTTCTTGCCGCGCTCACGGATTCCTTCGATCACTTCGCGGAGCGACGCCAAGGTGGCCCAGCCGGCCCGCAGGGGAGGAAGCTCGATCAGGATCCCTTCGAGCTGTTCGTCGGTTCCAATATGCGCGGCAAGCCTCCGGAGTTTTTCGATCGAGGTGTGGCGCGGCGGCGAAAAGCGGTCGAGCAGGGCCTCGAGGGGGCTTTGCGGCGGGTCGATATCCAAAACCCGGGAGCGAAGCTTGAGTCGGAGCCAGCCGGCTCGAGGCCGCGCGACCAGCCGCGAGAGCCAATAAAGGGGCAGAAAAGGCAGGCGCAGC
Organism: Myxococcota bacterium; assembly: GCA_039187775.1. Lineage (GTDB taxonomy): Bacteria > Myxococcota_A > Polyangia > Polyangiales > JBCCZL01 > JBCCZL01. The sequence goes on along the minus strand of JBCCZL010000934.1, from coordinate 721 downwards.
AGATTTTGAACTAGACGGAGGGCAAGGATCACCCGCCTAGCATAGCGGGAAAGGGCCGATGTTCCCGACCGAGGCAAAAAGCGCCCCGCTTTGCGGCGATCTCTTTTAGACTCGGGCGCACTGAAGGACTTTACGTTTCAAGGGGGTCTCTGATAGGACCGGGGTCCGCTTGAGAGGTTTTCTGCAGGAAGCGCGATGGAGCGCGGAGGGCTTATGACCGACCCGCAGATGGTGATGTACGAAGAGGAGTTCAACCAGATCCAGGCGATCGTCGATCGGCTGGTTCGGGAAGCGAACGCTCGCGTCGTGTTCATCATCGACAAGAATGGCCAGCTGATCGCAGCGGCCGGCGAAACAGAACAGTTGGACACCACATCCCTCGCCTCGCTGACCGCCGGCAATATCGCGGCAACCGGCGGCATGGCGAAGCTACTGCGAGAGAACGAGTTCACCACTCAGTTTCATGAGGGTGAGCAGTCGAATATTCACATTCAGCTGGTGGGAAACCGGGTGATCCTCGTGGTCATCTTCGACAACAAGACGTCGCTCGGACTGGTGCGACTTCGCGTCAAGAAGGCCAGTGAAGAGCTCAACCGAATCTTCGAGGCCCTTCTCACGAAGGTGCAGGACCCCTCCCGGGAGACGCCCTTCGCTGAAATCACCGACGACGATATCGACAATCTGTTCAACGACTGACCGCGGGAACCACGATGAGCTTCAT
>JBCCZL010000933.1:0-2337 GCA_039187775.1 Myxococcota bacterium | reverse complement strand
GACGCCCTCTCGGAGCTCGGCGAGCTCGCGAAAACGCCGGAAGCCAACATCATCAAGCTTCCCAACATCAGCGCGTCGGTTCCGCAGCTCAAGGCCGCGATCGAGGAGCTTCAGAAGAAAGGCTATCCCGTTCCGGACTATCCGGAGGAGCCCGAAGACGACGCGGCCCGCGCGGTGGCCGCACGTTATGGCAAGGTCAAAGGGAGCGCGGTCAACCCGGTGCTCCGAGAGGGCAACTCCGATCGACGCGCGCCGAAGGCGGTCAAGGAGTACGCCCGACAGAATCCGCATTCGATGGGCAAGTGGACCGCCGACTCGAAGACCGAAGTGGCGAGCATGACCGAAGGCGACTTCCGCCACACCGAGCAATCGACCACGATCGCCGCGGCGACCACCGTGGCGATCGAGCATGTCGCCGCCGACGGCAAGACCACGGTCCTCAAGGAGGATCTCGCCCTCGAAGCGGGAGAGATCATCGACGCGGCGGCGATGCGAAAGGCTGCGCTGGTTCCGTTCCTCGAGTCCCAGGTGGCACGGGCGAAGGAGCTCGGCGTTCTCTTTTCGCTGCACATGAAAGCGACGATGATGAAGGTCAGCGACCCGATCATCTTTGGTCACGCGGTCCGGGTGTTCTTCGCGGATATGTTTTCCGCGCACGGCGATAAGCTCGATGCGATCGGCGCGGACCCGAACAATGGCCTCGGCGATGTGCTCGAAAAAGTGACCGAGCTTCCGGAGGCGGAGCGAGCCTCGATCGAAGCGGCGGTCAAGGCGGCGCTCGATCGAGGACCGGCGATCGCCATGGTCGACTCGGACAAGGGCATCACCAACCTTCACGTGCCGAGCGACGTGATCATCGATGCATCCATGCCCGCGATGATCCGAACCTCGGGCTGCATGTGGAACGCCGAAGGCAAGACCCAGGACACCTTGGCGGTGATTCCGGACAGCAGCTACGCCGGCCTCTACCAGGTGGTGATCGACGACTGCAAGAAACACGGCGCCTACGACCCGACCACGATGGGCAGCGTCTCCAATGTCGGTCTGATGGCCAAGAAGGCCGAAGAGTATGGGTCGCACGACAAGACCTTCGAGGTTTCGGCCGGAGTGGTCCGGGTCGTGGACGCGTCGGGAACCGAACTCCTTCGCCACGAGGTGGGCGACGGCGACATCTGGCGGATGTGCCAGGTGAAAGACGCGCCGGTGCGCGACTGGGTAAAGCTCGCGGTCTCGCGGGCGCGCGCCACCGTCACGCCGGTAGTGTTCTGGCTCGATGCGACCAGGCCGCACGATGCGGAGCTCATCAAGAAGGTCAACGCCTACCTGCCGGAGCATGCCTCACACGGCGACATCGAAACCCACATCAAGAGTCCGGTGGACGCCACCGCGTTTTCTCTCGAGCGGATCCGACGTGGCGAAGACACGATTTCGGCGACCGGCAATGTGCTCCGTGACTATCTCACCGACCTCTTTCCGATCCTCGAGCTCGGCACGAGCGCCAAGATGCTCTCGATCGTTCCCTTGATGAACGGCGGAGGCCTTTTCGAGACCGGCGCCGGCGGCTCCGCCCCGAAGCACGTCCAGCAGTTCGAACGCGAAAACCATCTTCGCTGGGATTCGCTCGGCGAGTTCCTGGCCCTCGCGGTGTCCCTCGACCACGTGGCCGACCGCTACGACCACGGGCAGGCGAAGATTCTCGGCGAAGCGCTCGACGAAGCGACGACCAAGTATCTCCTCAACAACAAGGCTCCGTCCCGGAAGGTGAACGAGCTCGACAACCGAGGCAGCCACTTCTACGTGGCGCTGTACTGGGCGCAGGCGCTCGCCGAGTCGAGCGACGCCGGCCTGAAGGAGCGCTTTGCTCCGGTGGCCAAGGCCCTCGCCGACAACGAGGCGAAGATCGTGGCCGAGCTTAACGACGTTCAGGGCCAGGCGATGAATATCGACGGCTACTACTTTCCCGACGAGGCCAAGGCGGCGGCGGCGATGCGGCCGAGCGCAACCCTCAACGCGATCGTCGACAGGATCTAGCAGGCGATTCTTCTCGGCGCGTTCGATCGAGGCGAGTCCCGAATCGGGTAGGCGGCTCTCTCGGAAGCGCCGCCGCCCGAGATGTGAGCCCGGCTGCCGGGAGCTTGGCCGGCGTCGTTCTGTGCGCCTTCCGGTGGAGACCGCGGCCGACAAACGAGGGTTTCGACGCGCGGCCGTCTAGCCCGCCTCGGTCACCAGAGGGGATGGATCGCGTTCGAAAGTGCTGCCTTCCCCTGGCCTTCTCCGCGGACCTCGGACGGGAAGACGCCGCAGCGGTACTCGACGTACCGCGAGGACGGCTGGAGG
>JBCCZL010000932.1:0-2347 GCA_039187775.1 Myxococcota bacterium | reverse complement strand
GTGAGGCAGGCGTGGTCCTGGGTCGACGACAGGGGATGCGCTCCAAAGCGCAGGCACCGGAGAGTCGGCACGCCAATGCGCGTGGTTTCTCTCGGTCTGTAATTTCAATAGGTTGCAGATCGTGGTGAGGCAACAAGTTACCTCGTCCCCGGGTTGGGGGTGTGGCACGTCGATGCGCGGAGCTTCTCCCGGTCCGTAATTTCAATAGGTTGCAGATCGTGGTGGGGCAACAAGTTACCTCGTCCCCGAGTTGCGGCTTCGACGCACTCGGTCGGCGGGATCTTGGTTGTAGTAGTCCCTGAGGAGGCCGTAGAGGTCTCGGTGTTGTTGTTCGAGTTCGATCGGCTGCTCGAAGAAGTGCTCGGTGGCTACGGCGAAAAACTCGGCTTCGTTGGTGGCGCCGTAGGCGTCGAGGAAGGACTTTCGCCCGCGCTCGGTCCGTCGTCGGAGCTCGAGGTAGACCTCGGAGGCAATCTCCGCCCAGCTTTGGCGCGCCTCGCGACTCTCGAGCGGTGGGGTTCCATCGGCTCTCCGATCGAGCATGTCGATCTTGTGCGCAAACTCGTGGATGACGACATTTCGCCCGTCGCGCGGATTGCGCGCGCCTTTCTTGGCCGCGTCCCACGACAAAAGGACGGGTCCATCGAGGTGAGCTTCGCCAACCACGGCCTTTTCGCCCTCGTCGGGCTGGCCTCCGGGATCGAAGAACGACCGGCCGCGCTTGGGCCGCACAATCGCCGACGGGTACACGACGATGGATTGGACCCCTCGATAGAGCGAGTGGTCCCGACCGAGCAGCATCAGGCACGCCTCGCCCGCCACCGTCACGCGAACCTCATCGGTCAGCTCGAGCCCACCGCACCCTCCCAGTGCTTCTCGGCCACGAACACCTGCACCAGCTTGCGTAGATGCTCTCGTTCGCCGTCGTCGAGGAGCCGGTAGTGACCCATGTTCTGCTTAAGGATCTCTTCCCAAGCTTCCGGAAACGGCTCCGCCTCGAGGTGCCGCCGCCGGCGTTCGGTGATCCAGCCAAACATCCTCTTCATCCTGGGCCTCGGTCGCCCAAGGTCAAGCAGACCCTCACCTTTCTTTGGGCTGCCCGCTATCGTTCCGACCCCGGTCGTGCGCACGCTCCTCATCGACAACTACGACTCGTTCACCTTCAACCTCTTCCACCTCATCGCCGAGGCGAACGGTGAACCACCGACTCTCGTGAAAAACGAAGCGTCATGGTCAGAGCTTCAGGGCCGCTTTGACGCCATCGTGATCTCTCCCGGCCCAGGCCGGCCCGACCGAGCACGCGACTTCGGCGTCGCCCGAGACGCGATCGCCCACGCCAAGGTGCCCGTGCTCGGGGTGTGTCTCGGCCATCAGGGGATCGGCGCAGCGTTCGGCGCCCGCATCGAACCAATGGAGCAGGTGCGGCACGGCGTGCTAAGTCGCATCACCCACCGCGGCGGCCCGCTGTTCGAGGATATCCCGAGCGAGTTCATCGCCGTCCGCTACCACTCGCTCGCGGTCGACGATCTTCCCCCCGCCCTCGAGCCGCTCGCACATTCCGAGGATGGCGTGCTCATGGCCCTCCGGCACCGTGAGCGCCCCCTCTATGGCGTCCAGTTCCATCCCGAATCGATCTGCAGTGAGCATGGACTCACGCTGCTTCGAAACTTCCGACGAGTCGCCACCGGAAGTGCCAAGCTGACCGCGTCGTCTTCCCGCGGCGGCTCGAGGACACCCCGGAACTCTCGCTGGCAGATTCACTCGCGAAGCATCCCTTGGGTCGATCCGGCCGTGGTTGCCGAGGCATTGTTTGCGAGCGGGCCCTCGGTCTGGCTCGACAGCAGCCTGGCCCAACCCGGTCTCAGCCGATTCTCCTTTCTTGGCAGTCCGGGCCCGTTTGGCTTTCGGGTGCAAGACTTCGGAAGCTATCTTGAGGTGACCGGCAAGAACGGAACCGAGCGTGTCGAACACACGTCTCTATGGTCGTTTCTGCGAACCACCCTGAAGGAGCGAAGCGTCTTTGCCCCCGAACTCTTGTTCGACTTCGTCGGAGGCTTCGTGGGATACCTCGGCTACGAGTTGGCGGAGGACACCCTCTCAGTCTCGCTCCCGAAACGCCAAGCCGGAGACCGAGCGGAGTTCTTGTTTATCGACCGGTTGGTTGCGTTCGATCACGAGCTGGACACCGTCACCCTGGTCGCCATCGGCCCCACCGCCAACCCCGGGGAAGGGTGGATGAATGCGATGGAGGATCAGCTCACGTCCGTCCGAACCGCTCCCCAGACACGAACCGCTCCCCAGACACGAACCGCTCCCCAGACACGAACCGCTCCCCAGACACGAACCG
>JBCCZL010000931.1:0-2354 GCA_039187775.1 Myxococcota bacterium | reverse complement strand
TGGAGGGAGAAGGCAAGGGAGAAGGCCGGGGGAATGCAGTGCTTTCGGGCGCGAGACACGCCGACGGGTGACCGATGCGGGCTAGTGAAGCAGTTCGTCGACCGGAGCTGGGGCACTTGAACTCCCGAGCCGGAGCCTCACGAGTTTGTCGATCCGGTCCAAGTCAATTCGGATACCTTGGTCCGGAAGATCGATCCCCGTCTCGCGCAGCTGCGGCGTAAACAGGATCGGCGTGGCGGACCCGTCGTAACCAAGCTGAACAAGGTCATCGACCTCAAAGTGCCGACACTTCTTACCGCAGCAGAAGAATGCCTCTCGGACCCGATAAAACCCTTCGGCGGCTAACGGCGACAGGAGCTTTGCCGCGGAGTTGTCAGGGAGGGTGGTGCCACGCGCCTGAAACCGGGCGCGGTTCCCGGTCCAGCTCTCGGGCAGGTAGACGCCGGGCCCGGGGTTTCCATGGTTGTGAAAATAGACGAGGCGCCCGGCTGGAACCGAAGCGATGGAACCGGTCGTGACGTAAAGACCGCAAGGCGGAAGGGCGTCGCTCAATTGAAGGGCCTCCTGACATTGTCCATAAGTCTCTTTCGCCGACGCGCCAGAAGAATTCTGGATCGCCGACTTAGCCACCAAAGCCCAAACCCAAGAGTGCCGACCCCAAGCTCACCACCTCCGGCCACGCCACCGGCGTGAGGCGTCCCGCAAGCGCCCAAAGCTCTGGTCAAAGCCACGAACACCCACCATTGACCTGCCCAAGCGCCTCCTCGGCCCCTTGCCGATCGGGTTGCTTCCATCGGGTTGCTTCCATCGGGGAGAGCGTGTCCCGGGCTTCGAGAAGTGGCGCACATTCGCCGCGAAGCGCCACCTCGAAGAGGGACAGCTCTTCTCCAACCGAAGCGCTCACCCGTTCAGATTAGCACCGGGAGAAGCTCGAGCGGAAAGCTCTACCTCAGCCCGCGGGGAAGCCGGATCGCGGACCGCCAACCGGACTCTTCGCCGGCGCCACCGGACTCCCAACACAATAAGCAGCATGAGCGGTATCGCCGCGGCCACCCCGTAGGCCACCGGGTAGAGAAGCTCACGATTTCGCCCTAGTCGAAAGGCAGGCGGACGCGGCGGCGCAATCGTGACCCCATGGTCGGGAAACGGAATCGACTCGAATTCCGTCAGCTGGCCAGGATCGGGGGCGGGCGCTCGAACGCCAAGATGATTGAGGACCTCCCGCTCCACGCCCCGAACGTACTGCTCTTCGATTCCGTCGCGGGCGACCCGCACTTTAGAGGGTTCCTCGACCGAGGGCCCAAGGCCAAGCCGCGCCTCCCAGCGACCTCCGCTCGGCGAGTTCACGACGCCGCCAAGCCGCTCGACATACATCGCCGTCGAACCTCCACCGTCTAGGTTGATCGCCGAGTGCGCGCCAAGCTCGATCAAAAACTCAGCGAGCTCATAGAGCGTCATGCCGCGACTGTGCGGTTGTCGGCCATCGACGACCACGAGGACCACCGTGCGACCGTCCCGTGACGTTCCCGCCGCGGTCCGGGGATGACGATAGCGAGCCCACTCCAGCTCATCGAGGGTCGCGTGATCCACATGGCCCCCCTGAACCAGCATCGGTCTGCCGGTGACCGCATGGGCCAGTCGCGCGCGGGGCGGCGCGTCGAAGAGATGGGATGGCGGGCTGATCCAAGCGCGCCCGTCCCGGCCGATGGCGAAGAACCCGTGCTCCTCGTCATCGTGACCTTGAGGCCAGCGCTCACCGCCGCCCGCGGTGACTCCTTGGGCCCTTGCGGTTGCGTCCCAGAACCCGCCGTTGACGGCCACCGCGTAGCCTCCGGAACGGCCAAACTCCCCCACCGTTTGCCACCGGTCGTCGTAGGCCGTCGCTTCGACCGCTACACCGCGAACTCGGGTGTCGACCACCACCCCGTGCGCAGAGAGTCGCGGGGTGGTGCGACGAACGTACCGAACGCCAGGATGAGGATCGGACCACACATCCTCCGCGTGCGTCGAACGCGGCGCCGAAAAGATGGCCAGGGCCGCGATGCCGACCCATACGAGCCGTTCGATGATGCTCCAGTTCCTTCCCATCCGCCGATCGCCGCTGCAAAGGACGATCCGGGGAGTGGGACCCCCGCTCAAGGCACGCTTCGGTTCGATCCACACCGGTCGTTGCGGATTGAGAGGAACGACCGTGGGTAGCGTTTGACACGAGTCGGTGGTCTCACGCGCGGTGCGGGAGGAGTTCACCACCGGCATGACATTTGCGCGGTTTTCTTGGGAGAGGATGCAATCCGAGGGACCATTCCGTGGAAGGACTCGACCATGCGACGCGCCATTCCATTCCTAACCGGTGT
>JBCCZL010000930.1:0-2357 GCA_039187775.1 Myxococcota bacterium | reverse complement strand
GGTCGCCGGCTTCGATGAGGCGTGGAGCGCGATCGTCCACCGCCTCCTCGGAGGCACTGCCGCATGCGACGATCAAGGTGAGAGCGAAACCCAGGATAAGAAGGGGCTGGGGGACTGCACGGTTGATCATCATACCCCAACCACCCTTCGCCAGCGACGGGGAGTCTCCAGCGTCCCGAGTTCGACGCGTTCCCAGCGATTCGACAGCCTCTACAATGGCCGGGCCCCTAGGATTCGATAGCCCCACCAGGAATCCAACAGCCGCAAGGACCAAGCTGACACCCCGCGGTCCCACCCGCCCGGCCGCTTGTCTGCGGCGGCCAACGTCCCTAAGGGCCACCCCATGGGCAATCGTATCGTTGCGATCACAGGCGCCACCGGGTTTGTCGGCAGGCACGTCGTGGAGCGGCTGCTTCGCGACCCCGACCTCGAAGTGCGCTGTCTCGCGCGGCCTTCGAGCTCGCTGTCTCCCCTAGCGCCCTATTTCGATCGGTTGGAGATCGTCCGCGGCGACGTCTGTCGTCCGACGACGCTGCCGCCGCTGGTGGAGGGCGCGTGGGGTGTCATCAATCTGGCGGGCTACCGCGATTTTTGGAGTAGGCGCCGGGCGCGGTTTTATGAGCTCAACGTTCGCGGTGCGGAGAACGTGTTTCGTGCCGCGCTCCGCGCCGACGTCTCGAAGGTCGTTCAGGTGAGTACTCCGCTCGCCTATGGAGTGCCAAAGACCATTCCTTTCGACGAAGAGACGAAGGCAGGTCCACATCCGAGCGACTACGCGCGCAGCAAGCACCTTGCGGACCTTCTCGCCTGGCGCATGCATCGGCACGACGGGCTTCCGCTCACCGCAGTTCACTTGGCTGCAGTGATCGGGGCAGGCGATCCGTGCCCGACCATGGAGGTCCGCCGGGCCGTCGAGAAGAAGCTTCCCGCTCTCGTCGGTGCGGACACGCAGTACACCTACGTCCATGTCCGCGACGCAGCCGAGGCCATCGTTCGCGCGCTCCTGAACGACGATACGGTGGGTCGCCGGTACTTGATCGGCACGGAGCGCGCATCCACTAGAGAGTATTTCGAGATCATCGGGGAGCTTGCCCACGTGCCGGTTCCCAAACTGAATCTTCCGGAGTCGGCGCTTCTTCCCATCGCGCGCGCGCTCGAAGAGGTCTCGAGAGTGACCGGGCAGCGGCCGGTGCTCCCGCTCGACATCCTGAAAACCACCGCAGCGGGTTCGCTCGTGTTCGACGGGACCCGCGCTGTGGATGAGCTCGGCATGACCTACACACCGCTTCGCGACGCGCTTCGGGAGGCCGTCGAAGAGATTCAGTCGTCGGCTGATTGAGTCGGTTTTCGTCGGTTCCTGGGGCGCTTCCGGCTCCCGTGTTTCTCGTAGACCCGGGCGCTCTCCGCTCGAGCCTCCGGCGTCTTTCGAGCTGCATAGATTCGCTTCCGTGCAGAGCCGTATGCCGTGGGGTGATCTACGATCGGGCTCGGGTAGTTCTTTCCGACGCGGCAGCCCGCCTGCCGCTGCTGTTCGGCGGTCATCTTGTGCGGCTCAGCGATGTGCTCGTCGGGCACCCCAACTAGCTCTGGGCAGTACTTCCGAATGAACGTCCCGTTCGGGTCCTGGTCGAGGACCTGCTTCACCGGCGAGTAGATCCGCACCGCGTTGATCCCCGTCACGCCGGACTGCATCTGAGCCTGGCTGAAGTGGATGCCGGGTTCGAAGTCCAGGAAGGTACTCGCGAGGTGCAACGAGGTTGGGCGCCACGGCAGCCAGAGATGGTAGCTCGCGAACGACATGAGCATCGCCCGCATTCGAAAGTTGATCCAACCACTCTCGTGGAGCGCTCTCATGCAGGCGTCGACGAGCGGGTAGCCCGTTTGGCCCTCGACCCACGCGTCGTAGTAGTCCTGACGAAAGTCCGCGTCGCGCAGCCCGTCAAGCGCCCGGTTGAGCGCATGAAACTCGAGCTCCGGCTCGTCTTCGAGCTTTTGCATGAAGTGACAGTGCCATCGCAGCCGCGACTGGAATGAGCTCAGCGATTGAAGCCATCGAGGGTCGAGCCCCGCTTTCGATTTTCGGGACGCTTTGACTTCAGCCGAACGCGCGCGTGTCGTTTGGTAAACCGTTCGTAGCGAGATGGTGCCGTAGGCCAGGTGCGGGCTAAGCCGGCTGCACCCCTCCCACGCGCGGCTCGGACTCGACATGTCGAACCGATAGCCCGCACCACGTTCGGCGAGAAACGAGTCCAGGGTGCGCTTCGCTTCGCACATCCCGCCCCGCTGTCGATCGGGGTGGTGCCCTGGCAGGCCGAGCTCGGCCGCCGTGCGAACGTGCCCCTCCGTAAACCCGGCTG
>JBCCZL010000929.1:0-2365 GCA_039187775.1 Myxococcota bacterium | reverse complement strand
GTCCGAAACGGAGCCCTGTCCGAAACGGAGCCCTGTCCGAAACGGAGCCCTGTCCGAAACGGAGCCCTGTCCGAAACGGAGCCAAGAGGTCGCGACCGCAACACCTGCAAGCCGGGTGTGATGGACCTCTTTTCTAGCCCGCATCGGTCGCCCGTGGCGTGTCTCGCGCCCGAAAGCACTGCATTCCCCCGGCCTTCTCCCTCCAGCCGTCCTCGAGGTACGTCGAGTACCGCTGCGGCGTCTTCCCGTCCGAGGTCCGCGGGAATCCAGCACTTTCGAACGCGATCCATCACCTCTGGTGACCGATCCGGGCTAGGTCCTTGCCTCCGGGCAGGGGGATGGACCATGGCAACGAAACGACTTGCGCGCACCGTGATCGAAGGCGGGCGCGACAACCGAAACAAATCTACTCGAAGACAAACGCACCGGGTTGCGCGGGCCAAGGAACGGCGAGCAACGCGTAGGATTCAGCGAGACCTCGAGTCGGTCGAAGGCCTCGTTGTTCCAACTCGCACCCCCGTGCGGAAGGGCTTTCGTGACAAGCTGGGGCCGGCGGAGCGTTGGCTCCGGAGCCGAGTGGGCAAGCCCTGGCACGAAGTGGAAGGAGAGATCCTTCGCGTCTTTAATCTCGACACCATCGCCGGGCGTCACATCGCCGTCGACCACCTTCTCCCTCGTTGGACCTTTGGCTCACGGGGGTACTGGTGGGTTCACCGATCCCGGTTCTCCATCGATGAGGCAGGGAGACTTGCGGTGGATGAGGGACGCCAACGGCGCCCACTGGAGCGTGGGCCGTGCCGAGACTGCGCGGAACGCTGGGCAAAAGGACGGCGAGTGGGAATCCGAGGAACGAAGCTCTACTGGATGCTCCCATCGCGACCGCCGAGCGAGTTCCATGAGACTCGCTATCGGCAAGACCGGCGTCTCTCTCGTCAAGAAGAAGCGTTCTTTCGGTCCCTTGGCCCAACCGCGCGGCAGGCGGTCACTCACCGACGCGATCCTCGGAATTGAAGTGTCCAGCCAGGCGTGCGTACGGAAGAGCGGGTGGCTCGCCTCTCGACCCAGGTCACGTCTTGATGCGTTTCATTTCGGGGTCGTAGAGCGGCGCGAGCGACGCGGTCACCGGATAGCGTTGACCGGCGATGTCGATCTCGAAAGTCCCACTCGCAAGGAACGCGTCGTCGACGGGCTCGTCGGCTTCGAGCATGGCCAACCCCACCGCCCCTCCGAGGGTGTGGCCGTAGCTTCCGGAGCGCACATAGCCGAGGGCTTGGTCGTTTCGATACACAAGCTCGCCGTGAAACAGGAGCGGCGCCGGATCTTGAACAAGGACCTGCGCGAGCTGACGGCGCGGGGGACCGTTGTCCCGCCGGCCCGCGAGCGCTTCTTTGCCGATAAATCCGCCGCGCTTCTTCCACCGGACTGCGAACCCGAGCCCCACCTCGAGCGGGTGATCGGTGTTATCGATATCGTGGCCGTAGTCCCGATACGCCTTTTCTAGTCGGAGGCTCGCGAGGGCCTTCAAGCCCGCATGACGCAGCGAAAACGGCTCCCCGGCGGCGAGAAGCCGATCGTATACGTGGCTCGCCTGCTCCGTCGGAATGTAGAGCTCGTAGCCGAGCTCTCCCAGATAGGTGATGCGAATGCAGAGCAGCCGGGCGAACCCAAGGTCGATCTCCCGCGCCGTACGAAACGGAAATGCGTCGTTCGAGAGGTTGGTGCTCGTCAGGGTCTGAAGGAGCGCCCGGGAGTGGGGGCCCTGCACATTGAGCTGGGCGTATCCGGAGGTGACGTCGGTGACGAACGCATGAGCGTCATCGAGGTGACGTCGCATCCACGCTTCGACATGACGGTGCGCAGTGTCGGAGGCGACGACGAGAAACTCGTCCTCATCGAGTTTGGTGACGGTGAGGTCGGCTTCCAAGGTGCCTCGCTCGTTCAGCCATTGGGTGTAGGTGACCCGTTCGGACCGACCGTTGACCTGATTGGTGGAGAGCCGGTTCAGAAAGGTCCCGGCGTCACGGCCCTGCACGCGAAACTTGGCCATGAACGACATGTCCATGAGCCCGACGGTCTCCCGCACCGCTCGGTGTTCGGCCTCCCAATAAGGAAACCAGTGCTGCCGGCCCCACGAGAGCTTCCCGGTCTTCGCGCGGTCCGGATCGGGCGCAAACCAGTCGGCGCCCTCCCAGCCGCTCACGTCGCGAAAATACGCGCCCCGAGCGCGCAGCCGATCATAGAAGGCTGAGGTCTTGGCGCCGCGGGCGGTTTCCATCGTCCGGGTGGGGTAGTGGCACTGGTAGACCATGCCCAGGGACTCCACGGTGCGAGTCGCGCGGTATTCTGGGTTGCCCTGATAAGGATG
>JBCCZL010000928.1:0-2379 GCA_039187775.1 Myxococcota bacterium | reverse complement strand
TCTCCCATGATCACTACGACCACCTCGACCACGAGACGATCGTGGCGATTCGGGAGTGGGATACGACGTTTATTGCGCCCCTCGGGGTTGGAGCTCACCTCGAATACTGGGGCGTTCCAAGCGATCACATCGTCGAACTCGACTGGTGGGATCGACGCTCCTTCGGCGGGGTTGAGCTCGTGGCGACACCCGCGCGGCACGCCTCGGGGCGGCACCTATTCGACCAGTTCCGCACCCTCTGGGCGGGTTACGCCCTCGTCGGGGCAGAGCGACGGGTGTTTTTCTCCGGGGACACCGGTCTTTTCCCCGGGATGGAAGAGATCGGAGAACGTCTTGGCCCCTTCGACATCACCATGCTCGAGGTTGGCGCTTACGGGCAGGCGTGGCCGGACTGGCACCTTGGCCCCGAGCAGGCGGTTCGAGCGCACCAAATGCTACGGGGAGAGCTCCTCCTTCCGGTTCACTGGGGCCTCTTCAATTTAGCCTACCACGCATGGACCGAGCCCATCGAGCGGGTCCTCGTCGAGGCTCGGCAACAAGACGTCCGGGTCGCATCACCCCGCCCCGGGGTGTCGATCGAGCCGGGCGATGCCACGATCGATCGATGGTGGCCGGAAGTCCCCTGGCGAACGGCGGAGGAGTATCCCATCGTCGCGTCGCAGGTCGACTGACGGTTTGGGTCCGAGGCAACATCTCCGGCATCCTCGGAGAACGCTCCAACGAGGGTCGGCGCAGGACCACTGCTTTCTCCTCTGTCGAGACAGCGCCGGCTCTGCCGAGTTCGAGCCCTCCAACGACGATTGGCCCTGTCCCTAGTCCCGCTAGAGAGTCACGTGCTCGACGTACTCTCCGAAGACGTCGCGCATCGCGTCTGCGATTTCGCCCACCGTGGCGAGCGCCCGCACCGCCTCGAGAATCGGTGGCATCAGATTGCCATCGCCCCGGGCGGTTTCCCGCACCTGGTCTAGCGCCTCTCGTGCGGCGTCCGCGTCCCTTTCTCCCCGAACCGACTGGACCCGGGCGACCTGATCCCGCTCGAGCTGAGGGTCCAGGGTGAGAATGGGAATGCTCTCCGACTCCGCTTCCTGAAAGCGGTTCAGGCCCACGATGACCCGCTCCCCTCGCTCCACCTGGAGCTGAAACTCGTAGGCGGTGTTCTGGATTTCGCGCTGAATGTATCCGGCCTCAATCGCGGCCACCGTCCCGCCAAGCCCGTCGATCTTTTCGAGGTAGCGGCGTGCCCCGGCCTCGATCGCATCGGTCAGGCTCTCGACCGCAAAGGAACCGCCAAGCGCATCGACCACCTCGGCGAGGCCGCTCTCGAACGCGATGACCTGCTGGGTCCGGAGCGCGAGCGTGGCGGCCGATTCCGTAGGCAACGACAGCGCTTCGTCGTAGCCGTTGGTGTGAAGCGACTGGCATCCGCCGGCCACCGCGGCCATCGCCTGGATCGTCGTCCGCACCGTGTTGACGAGCGGTTGCTGCGCCTGAAGCGACGATCCCGCGGTCTGCACATGAAACTTCATCGCCCGCGCCCGTTCGGTCTTGGCCGAAAAGCGCTCGCGCATGATCGACTCCCAAAGGCGTCGCGCCGCGCGGTATTTCGCAACCTCCTCCACGAAGTTCGAGTGCCCGTTAAAGAAAAACGAGAGCTGCCGGCCGAAGGCGTCGACGTCGAGCCCCGCTTCGACGCCGGTTTCGACATAGGCGATGCCGTTGGCGATGGTAAACGCCACTTCCTGCACCGCGTCGCAGCCGGCCTCGCGCATGTGATAGCCGGAGATGGAGATGGTGTTCCAGGACGGCGTGTTCTCCGCACACCACGCGAAGATGTCCCGGATCAGGCGAAGGGACGGGCGCGGCGGATAGATGTAGGTGCCCCGCGCGATGTACTCCTTCAGAAGGTCGTTCTGAATCGTGCCGCGGAGAACCTGCCGGTCGATGCCCTGGTCCTCGGCGACGGCCACATAGAGCGCAAGGAGGATCGGGGCCGTCGAGTTGATGGTCATCGACGTTGACACTCGGTCGAGGGGGATTCCCTTGAGCAGGGTCTCCATGTCGCGGAGCGAGTCGATGGCCACTCCGACCTTGCCCACTTCGCCCGCGGCGAGGCCATGATCGCTGTCCCGGCCCATCTGAGTGGGGAGATCGAACGCCACGCTCAAGCCGGTCTGACCCCGTTCGAGAAGATAGTGGTAGCGCGCGTTCGACTCTTCGGCGGTCCCGAACCCCGCATACTGGCGCATGGTCCAGAGCCGTCCGCGGTACATGTTGGGCTGGACCCCGCGGGTGAACGGCGGCTTTCCGGGAAAGCCGATCTGGTGGAGCGGGTCGTCGACGGGGGTGGGTCCGTAGAGGGCCTCGGCATCTCGCCCATCC
>JBCCZL010000927.1:0-2379 GCA_039187775.1 Myxococcota bacterium | reverse complement strand
TCCTTCTCTCCTCTTTGTTTTCGTCCTCGGATGCGGTGACGACGATCCCGCCCCGGCGGATGGGGCCGTCGACGCCGGAGATGCTTCGTTGGCGGACGGAGGAGACGCCGGCGAAGATGCCACGACCGACGGAGATGCGCTGGCTCCGGTGGCGTTCCGCGCCGAGTGCGAGAACGTCAATCCGTTTCACTGCATGTTGCCGTGGCCATCCAACCGCTTTCTTGCGGCCGATGCGACGACCAACACCGGCTTCCGGATCGATGTGACCGCCAACGCGCTTCCTCAGAATCGCGATGGCGATGTGGTGAGCTCGACCGACGCGTGGAACCGGTTCGATGGATTCAGTCCGATGACCTCGATGATGACAACCTTCGAAGGCGAACTCGATACTTCGAATCTGCCGGACGAGACGCGAATCGCCGATAGCCTGCTTCCGGGCTCTCCGACGGTGCTCCTCGACGCGATGACCGGCGAGCGCGTGGCACACTTCTCCGAGCTCGACATGTGGCCGCAGGCCGACCTCTCGCAGGCGACGTTCTACATCCGACCGGCCCAGCGCCTCGAAGAGAACCGGCGCTACATCGTTGCGATTCGAGACCTCAAGCGGGTCGATGGAGGCACGGTCGAGGCGAGCCCCTACTTTGCAGCGCTCCGGGACAATACGCCGAATCCCGACTTTGCCGACCTCGAGGAGCGACGGCCGGCCTTCGAGGCGATGTTCGGAACGTTGGAGACGGCCGGTGTAACGCGCGCCGGGCTACTCGAGGCTTGGGAGTTCAACACCGCAAGCGGTGAGAGCGCGTGGGGCGAGATGGTGTGGATGCGCGACGATGCAGAGACACGCGCTGGTCCACGGGGGATCGGGTGCAAAGTCGACTCCGTAGAGGACAATCCGCGCGCCGAGATCTTCCGGCGGGTCCGAGGAACGTTCACCGTGCCGCTGTACGTCGAGAATGCCCTCGAGGGGGCAAAGCTGGTTCGCGACGCGAACGGTGCGGTCATGAACAACGGGACCGCGGAGGCTCCGTTCGAGCTCGTCATTCCGACCAGCGTGGCCGAGTCGATTATGGCGGGCGGAGATCCGGCGCGCGCGCTGATGTACGGCCACGGCCTCCTCGGCGATGAGACGCAGGTGTCGAGCTCGGGCACGCGCACCGCCTTGAACCGGAACGGGATCGTCGGATTCGGCACCGAGTACTGGGGAATGGGGGAGGACGACGAAGCCTGGTTCATCACCAACGTGGTCACGAACTTCGGCGACTTCGCGACGATGGCCGAACGAATCATGCAGGGGACAATCAACTCGATTGTGCTGGCGCGTTCGATGAAGGGTGTCTGCTCCGAGCTGCCCGAGCTCCAGATCGACGGTACGCCGGTGATCGATACCGACCAAGTCTACTACTACGGAATTTCCCAGGGCGGGATCTTTGGCGCCACGATCGCGGGCCTCTCCAACGATATCGAGGCGTACGTGCTTCAGGTGGGGGCGGTCAGCTATCCGATCATGATTCGTCGCTCGATCGACTTCGATCGCTTCGAAGACATTTACCAGATCTGGTACCCGAGCAAACTCGACCGAGATTTCTTTCTCGTGGCGAGCGCGGGCGCGTGGGACCAGACGGATCCCGCGACCTATGCGCCCCACCTCGTGCGGGATCCGCTTCCGAACACCACGGTGAAGCGCATTCTCTACCAGGTGTCGCGATACGATACGGAGGTATCCAACCTTGCGAGCGACATCGGGGTCCGGACCATGGGTATTCCCGTGATCAACTCATCGGTCTACGAGCCTTGGAATGTCATGGGGACCGACGGCCCGGTCGACTCCGCGTACGTGATCTATCACCTCAACGACGTGGAGCCGATTCCGCGGGGGACTGCTCTCGCGGCCGCGGACAACAACGCGCATAGCGATCTCCGATTTACCGACCCGATGCTGATCCAGCTCGACATGTTCCTTCGGCCGGGAGGTCAGGTTGTCGACACCTGCCCGATGAACAGCTGCCTCATCGACAATCCCCGCGCGAACTGACCTAGCCAACTTCACAGAACGCACCCCGGCGCGCTATCCGACTGAATATGCTGAGCATGTCCGTCACGGCGCCTTCTTCGTGCGGGGGCGTGGGCCGTGGACGGTGAATCACGGGTTCGCCGAAATCGACCGAAAACGAATTTGTCCCAACAGTAATATTCCATAAATGACGTATTCTTCCGTGGGAATGCGACTCGAGACGGCGCGGTGGCTGTTTGCTTTGTTCGCCCTCCTGGGGGGTGTGATGGAGCGGACCGTCAGGCTCTCGATCGATGGTCCCTCGACGGCGCGGACGTCGTTGTCCCCACCCAGCTTCCGGTGGCCGACCATCGGATGGCCTATCGGCT
>JBCCZL010000926.1:0-2383 GCA_039187775.1 Myxococcota bacterium | reverse complement strand
TTTCGGACTCGTACTCTTGGCCTTGCTCACCCTTCCCGGGTGTGACCTCGCGGCATTTGGCGCGAAGAGCGTCGGCAACCTCACCGCGCGCGGGGCGGGGGGCGTGGGCGAACACTGGGACTACGAACTCATCCGCGATGGGCTCGCCGGCGGCATCCTGCGACTCGAGGGCCTCTATCGTGTCGCTCCCGATGATCACAATCTTCGGCTCCAACTCGTCCGGGGATACGTCTCCTACGGCTGGGCATTTCTCGAAGACGAGATTGAAGAACTCGAGGCCAACTATCAGTACGAAGAAGCCGAACCGCTGCGGCGGCGAACCGCGCTGCTCTATGAACGCGCAATTCAGGTCGGTCGTACCCTGCTCGCCGACATGGGCGACGGCTTCGACGAAGCTTCCGAGGACGCGGAGACCCTCACCCGCTGGCTGAACGAACACGCGGACGATGAAGAGGACGCAGTGGTCCTGTTTTGGGTCGGCTACGCCTTTGCGCTGAGTCTCACGATCGAACAAGACCCCGCGGATCTTCTTCGCTTGCCGGTGGCCGAAGCGTTTGTCGAGCGCTCCGTCGAGCTTTATCCGAGCTACTTCAACTACGCGGGGACGACCACCCTCGCGGTGATCGCGGCGTCGCTTCCCGACGCAGCGGGCGGCGATGCGGAGCGGGCGCGCGAACTCTTCGAAAGGGTTCTCACGGAAACCGAACGGGTCTCGCTGACCGTGCAGTACAACTATGCCCGGACCTATGCAGTAAAGACCGGGAACCGGGAGCTCTTCGACTCGCTCATCCAGGAAGTCGTCGAGGCCGGGGACGTGTCCGGGGAAAACCGATTTTCCAACAAGATTGCGCGGCGCCGAGCGAGGCGGCTTCGGGCACAAGCCGACGAGCTCTTCTACTAAAGCGGGTCGGAAGAGACCGCGCTCTGGCGCGCTCGGCTCGTGGGCAGCCCTCCGTCCCTGAAACCCATGGCCGGGGCCTTATTCGGATTTCGTTCACGGGTTGTGCGAGAAAGGTCGTGAAATTCGAAAGTCACCGCTTTCATACACCTCCCGCAAGGAGCGCGGCGGAGTATGAAAAGCTGAGTGCAAAGGAGGTTTCATTTTTGTGTGTGGTGGGTCTCGCGGGCCTCTTCGGCTGCAGCACACGACCGACCCCGCCGCGTCTTCCATGGGAGCGCTCGTGTACGAAGCGCCGTTCGAAGGCGGGAACACCTTCGCCCGCGCCACCTGCCATGCGCTGAGTGAACCGGCTGCGGACGGCTTTCGACGACCCGGCCACGCGATCGGCAACGCCACGCGGCGAGCGAGCTACAAAGGTGGCGCGATCACGGACCTCCGGACAGCGGTCAATACCTGCGTGACCGAGTGGATGAACGCCGGTGCTCTCGAGGCGGACGATCCGCGATGGGTGGCCCTTGAAGGCTTTCTCGAGAGCCAGGCGACGGTGTCGGAAGATCCGCCCGTCGATCTTCAGATCGTTCAGCCTCCCGCGGTGCTCACCGGTGGAGTCATCGCTGAAGGCCGCGCCTTTTTGCTGGCGCCTATGCGGTCTGCCACGGACCGGGCGCGGTGGGAACGAACCGAGCGCCGCCCCTCATGGGAGGCGGCGAACTCGACCTGGCCTACATTGCCGAGCGAGTTCGGCTGAGCGGTCGCGCAAACAGCAGTACTTACTCCGGACTGACTGGGATCATGCCATTCTGGGGAGCCGACCGAATCTCCGATGCCGAGCTCTTCGATGTCGTCGCGTTCGTCAACGACGTCAGCAAGCTCGCCTCGCCGGTGACCGACGGGGGGATGGGCGACGGCGGAACGGACGGCGGGATGGGCAACGGCGGTCTCGGTGGCTTCGACGACGGGTCCATCATCGGGGAGGACCTCTGACGGTCGCCCGCCTGCGACGGCGAGACCCTGACCTTCACGCTTCCCGAGGACCGAACCCTCGATGACCTCGACGGGGTGAGCATCCGGTGTGTTCCTGTCGGCGTGAGCTTCGGTGACGGGCAGTTTTCGACGTAGCGGTTCGCTTCTCTACTTGGGGTACCGAACCGCTATTTGGCAAGGTGCAAGTTGACGTACTCGGGGTCGCCGGTGACTTCGCGGACGACCAGCGGAGCGAGCCACTCGGGGAGGGTGACCGGGTGCTCCTCGTGAGGTAGCTCGACTTCGCAGAGGACAAGAGCCCGGTCGCTGAAGTCGTCGACTTCCCACGTAAGGTTGCCCTCGTCGACTCGATAGCGGCGTTTTTCGACGCGGCACCCCTCGGTCAATGCCCAGAGCCGAGTAAAGAGTGGCGGCTCGAGAGACTCTTCGAACTCGGCGCGTCGAATACCCTTGCCGAGTTTGACGGTTCGCCGGAATGACACTTTGCCGTCCGCGTCG
>JBCCZL010000925.1:0-2385 GCA_039187775.1 Myxococcota bacterium | reverse complement strand
GTGAAACGCCTCCATGGGTCCCCCTCCGGTTCCGCGAGCTCGGCTCGCGCGTCGCGTCTTCGACGCGCCGTCTGCCCAGTGCACACTCCGAAGTCCTTCGGCTTTCGTCGTAGTTTCAGGTCAGCGGCGCCTTCGCCGAAGCGCAACGAGTGCGAGGAGCCCAAGCCAGAGCGAGGAACCTCCGCTGAGCGAGCCCCCCGCGGTGCAGCCGGAGTCTTCCACGACCGGTGCCGTGGGGAGGGTTCCATCGGGAAGGGCAGCTTCCGGACGTGCATCGGTGGCGGCGTCTTCCGCATCGGCATCGGGACCGTCGGCGTCAGGAAGCATTGCATCTGTCGAACTGTCGACGGCGGCATCAAGGCTGGCATCGACATTCGCGTCGACGGTGGCATCAAGGCTGGCATCGACGCTCGCGTCGACGGTGGCATCAAGGCTGGCATCGACGCTTGCATCCATCATCACGGTCTGACACATCATGTCGCAACTCGAACCGGGCATGCCGTTCATGGCCCCGTCGTCGCACATTTCTCCCATGTCGACGACGCCATCGCCGCAGGAGGGGTTCATGCAGTTGGTCCGACACGCATTGGCGATGGTGTCGGAGTTCATCGCCCCGTCGTCGCACACTTCTCCCGTATCGACGACGCCATCGCCGCAGGAGGGGTTCATGCAGTTGGTTCGACACGCATTGGCGATGGTGTCGGAGTTCATGGCCCCGTCGTCGCACGGCTCCCCGCCGACCACCATGCCGTCTCCGCACACCGGATTGCAGCCATCTGCCCCCGCGTCCGCAACCCCGTCGCCCGTGATGTCGACGCGGCCGTTGCCTGCGTATCCAGTCGCGCAGGAACATGTGAATCCATAATAGCGACTGTTCATCGGAACCGACGGACCCGGAAGCGCATTGCACAGGAAGCCCGCCATCATGCTCTCGTCCCACGGAGGACTGGTCGGAGTGATCATGTCGCTCGCCGCGCCGTTGGTGCACAGGCCGCCTGGCCCAGGTGCGCAGTTCGTGTAGTTGTCCGGAGTGGCTCCACTACCGAGCGCCAGCGCCTCCGTTGCGCACTCGTTGTGGTTGTACTCGCTGCCGGTCGGTGGGGGCGGATCGTAGGGACCCCACCCCGGCAAGGTCACTTCCGCGTCCGGGCCGGCACTCGCCTCGTCTACCGCAAAGGTATAGCTGACGCCGAAGTAGAGGAGTTCCTGTGCGTTCGTTCGGCCATCGCAGTCCGAATCCATGTCCCCCAGGGCTTCGGTCCACATTCGGCCCGCGGCGCGAAAATCGGCGCCAAAGTGATTGAGACAGAACCCATCGGGGTCCCCGCTCACGATGTTGGACGTCGGAAACGACGTTGCTCCGCCGCATCCGTTGCCTCCGCTGGGGTTGTTGTGGCACGTGAGGCAGCTATTCACCTGACCATTCGGGACGCGGGTCCGATAGCTGCCGAAGGCTTCGACGGTCCGGGGGGCGAAGATGCCGAAGGCAAAAGGAAGAGCCAACGCGAGTGCGACCAGCGGGCGCATCCGGACAGGGTAGCAAACTTCTATCCCTGTTTAGGGTACTTTGGATGACTCCTGCGGCGTGGGGAGGAGGAAGTTGGCCGTCGCGGTGGCGATCGGCTTATCCCGCTCGCTCTGCCAGGCCTCGCCGCGAACCGCGGCCACCCGTCGCCCCAGCTTTACCACTGTTGCCGAGGCATAGGTGTCCTCGGGCCGGCCGGATCGGAGGTATTGGACCGTGAGGTTGATCGTCTTGGGGACGACCGGAGCCTCCTGCGCCCAGACGAGATGGAAAATGGCGGCGGACTCGAGAAGCGCGCCGAGCGTTCCGCCATGAAGGGCCGGGAGGAGCGGGTTTCCGATGAGCATGTCCTGAAACGGCATCGTGCACTCGATGACGTCCTCGACGAGGGCCACCTCGATTCGCATCAGGCGCGCGTATGGAATCGCCGAAGCGATCAGATCTGGCCGCCCCGCGGCTTTGGCCTGGCGGAGCGCCTCCGCGAAGCCGTCGCTCATCGTGTCCCCCGAGTCGAGTCTGCGGTCCGCCGAATGGTGGTGTGGAGCATAAACGTCGCGGCGCAGGTTGCGATCGGCTGGTCCTCCTCGTGAAACGCGGCGCCCGACACAAACACGATCGACCGGGTCACCCGGGTGACCTGGGCGCGCGCGATAACGTCTTTTTCGGGCGTCGCTTTCGTCAGATAGTCGATTCGAAGGTCGAGGGTCGCGAGCGGGGTCGGGCCATCGAGGGCCATGAACGCTGCCATCCCCGCGGTGGTGTCCATCAACGTGGTGATGACCCCTCCGTGGAGGACGCCACGAATCGGGTCCCCCACCAGCTCACCCGAATACGGGAGCCGCGCCCGAGCTCGCCCGTCG
>JBCCZL010000924.1:0-2386 GCA_039187775.1 Myxococcota bacterium | reverse complement strand
CCTCGCGGTACGTCGAGTACAGCTGCGGCGTCTTCCAGTCCGAGGTCCGCGGGAATCCAGCACTTTCGAACGCGATCCATCACCTCTGGTGACCGATGCGGGCTAGGGTGAGACCGATGGGATCGATGGATTCCACCTTCAGAACCTGGTTCTGGGTCCGTTTCGTACCCACGACCCCACGCAGGGAATGGGGATGAGTTGCTTGAGAGCATGCTAAGGGAAAGAAGTGGCTGAACTGTCGCGAGCATATTCCGGGGTTTCTCGAGATGGCCTCGCCCCGCGTGCGG
This sequence comes from Myxococcota bacterium, assembly GCA_039187775.1. GTDB lineage: Bacteria > Myxococcota_A > Polyangia > Polyangiales > JBCCZL01 > JBCCZL01. The sequence continues at coordinate 2,099 of JBCCZL010000924.1, read as the reverse complement.
AAGAAGTGGACGAATCCGGAGCCGTCGCGCCGACTTCTCGAAGAAGAGCGGCAAAGATTGCGTGGCTTGCGGCGGGCTGGGTCTGCTTTGGCGTCGGGGTGGTGGGGGTGGCGGTGCCCGGACTTCCAACCACCGGGCCGATGCTTTTGGCGCTCGCCTGCTTTGCCCGCGGCTCGGACCGACTCCACCACTGGCTTCTTCAGCATCGCCTGTTTGGGCCGCCGCTTCGACGATGGCGTGAGGAACGGGTCATTCCCCTTCGCGCGAAAGCGATGGCGATTTCGATGATGACGCTGAGCTTCCTCTATGTCGGGTTTCTCGCCCCGGTGCCCGGCTGGGTCGTCGTCGCGACGGGGCTATCGATCATCGTCGGCGCGGTGGTGATCCTTCGCTATCCGCACCGACGAGCGCACTGACCCCGCTTCGTGCTCGGCTCAGTTTTCCGGCTCTACGATGACCGGCAGCGAGAAGTCGGTAGGCATCGGAAGGTTGTGAGTCGTCGTGCTGGGTGCGTACCAGTAGTTCACGTTGTCGAACTCGAGCTGCACCGTGCCCCAGTGCCACACTTCCATGTCGAAGCGAAGCCGTTCACGGAACGGAATCGGGTCGAGCACATGGAGCCGAAGCAACGAGGTGTGACCGTAGTTGTCGGGACCGTCGACCCGGCTTTGGGCGTGGTACGGCCGTGAAAATAGGGTCGGATCGACCCACGCATAGCCGTAGTAGTCCTCGGTTCCCGTGCCGAAGAAGCTCGGAAAGTCGTCGCCATCGATATAGATCCGTTCGTCGCCCTCGCCCCACCACACCGGGGTGGGATTGACGACATTGAGCACATTGCCGACGTACACGCCGCTTCCCTGGAGTTCGACAAAATTCCAGTCGCGCCGCGGCACGCTTTGAAACGCCCCGGAGCGATGCCACCACGCGTGAAAGTAGCCGAGGGTCGCGTCGAAGGGAGCGGTGTCGAGCATCGCGGATCCGGTGGCGCTTCCCCCGAGGAGCGCGATCTCCATCTGCTCGGAAAAGGGCATCGGGAAGCGTGCGGAAAGCGTCCCGTCCGAGTCCACCCGGAGGGCGATCGACCGATGGGGGTTGAGGCCGGGGCCGGTGCCAAAGAAATCGCCCACCGGACTTCGAATCGTCTCCTGGCCGTCGAACCGAAGCACCAACACCGCGGAACGGAGCGCTTCCTCGGAGACGTCCGCGGGGCGCAGCGTGAGCTCGCGTAGCACCCCGCCGCCGTTTGGCGCAGCGAGGGTTTGAAAGTCGTCGGTCGAGAGATCGAGGTCGGCGGATGTTCCCGCGACCGCGGTCGCCCACGGGTCGGTCAGGAGACTTCGAGTCACGTCGATCTGGCTTCGGTACCGCTCGAGCGTGTCCGTCGCGAACGCTTCGACCGTGCTTTCCGCCGGAAACCGCGTGTAGCCGACGTGAAAGTACATCCCCTGGTCGGCATCGAGGTCGGTGGTGACCCGGGCACGTTCCGAGAACGGAAATGGAAAATATAAGTTGTGGCCGCGCGCGGCGACGTACCCAAAGGGCTCGCCGAGGTCGCTCGACGCGGCGCTCATCAGCGACTCCATGTTGGCTTCGAAGGCCGGCGTATCGAAAGAATCGATATAAATGCGCAAGTTGCCACTGGGGTTCGCGCTCCAGAAACGAAGGATCGCACCCGGACCGTCGACTTCCGCGAGGACCCATTCGGTGCGCCCGTTTCGCTCGATGGTCTTCAGATACTGGCCTCGATCGAGGTTGGCGAACCAGTCGTCGTTGCCGGGGCTGACCGAGCGTCGGTCATAGCTCGATGCCTGGGCGGGACACTCGGCGCTTCCGGACCTTTGCCGAAGCTGGTCGAGATCAGTCATGCGGTCGAGAAAGTCGGTGAAGCCCATCGTCACCGGTGCGCCGAGGCAGGGAAGGGCGCTCGTTTGTTCGCCTACCGTTTCCTTGGCGCACGCACTCAGGGCTAGACACACGGTCAGGACCGCGGCGCTTCGCACCCCCGCGGTCGTCTTGTGTTCCCAACCAACGCAGCGACGAGACCGGGCTCTTGCCGTGGACCGCAACGGAGCCCACTGTGCCGCAGCCAACCGTCTTGG
>JBCCZL010000923.1:0-2396 GCA_039187775.1 Myxococcota bacterium | reverse complement strand
GTAGTTCTCCACCGTCTGGGCGACGAGGGTCATCGCGAGGGCTTCCACATCGTCCCGTGCCGAAAGCGCATCGAGCGCGGACGCCTGGGCCTCGGCGCCGAGCCGTCCGAAGAGGTCGACCTCGTAGCTCACGGGGAGCGACAGCGAGTAAGAGTTGAACTCCTGTGCTCCAAAGTTTCCGATCACCTGCCGCTGCCGGCCGCCGCGAGCCTCGAAGGAAACACTCGGCCAGAGCGGGGCGCCCGAAATGTCCGCGACCGCTTGGGCCTGCTGGAGCCGAGCGAACGCGGCATGAAGCTGCAGATTCTCCGCGAGGAGCCGGTCGATCGCCGACGCGAGGGCCGGGTCCCCAAAGTCGCGCCACCAAGCGTTCTCTTCGACCCGGGTTTCGCTACCTTCCGCGTTCGCGTAGGCCTCGGGCAGCTCGATGGGCGGAGCCGGATCGCGCACCACGTTGTAGGGAAGACAGCCCGCGAGGAGCGGAAGCACCAGCGCTACGGTCCTCATGTGCCGACCTCCCGGCGCCACACCTTGGAACGATCGGGGTCGGGGTCGACTTCTGCGGGAAACGCGAGGCCCTCGACCTCGGGGATATCGACTCCCGGGGCGGCGAGTTTTCGAAGAACTCCTTCCACGTGGGCCGAAAACAACCCGTTGACGTCAAACGAGTACTGCGGGAGGCGCGTCCTCATCCGATGCCGATTGAGGTTCACGATCGCGACACCCAGGAACTCGCCCCAGAGCAGCATCGCCGCCATCTTCGGGTCCACTTCGGAACGGATGGTTTCGTCGCGCCGCCCTCGTTCGATGGTCGCGATCACCATCGCCACGATCGTTCCGAGACGCTCCCGATAGGCGACGAAGCTTGGAAGGCTGTCGTCGTCGGCGGCGTTGGAGCTGATCCATCCCAGCGCGAAGCGACAGTGGCTTCGACTAAAGTGGTTTGCGTACGTCTCGAGAATGATCCGCACGCCATCCAGCCCATTGATCGCTTCCGGGAGGCGACGTCTTAGCGACTCCGCCATTCCGCGAAGCCGCTGCTCTCCGATGGCCGCAATCAGCGCTTCGCGGCTCCGGAAGTAGAGATACAGCGTGCCCTTGCTGAGCTCGGCCGCGGAGGCGACGGTGTCCATCGTCATTCCGTCGAAGCCATCGGCGTCCAGCACCCGTCCTGCGGCTTGGAGGATGGCGGCTCGGCGTTCGGCTCTTTCTCGTTCACGGCGTTCGGCAACACCCACTTGCGATTCCCCTGCCTCGAGCCCACAGAGCTCGGAGCTGCTCAAAGAGTCAGTGACGCTAAGTCATAGACTGACCGTCAGTCATTTTTAAGGCGCAGCCTTTGTCCCCGTCAACCAGCGGAACGCTAGTTTGCCGTGGATTTACAGTTCTTAACGGTGGTTTTGCGAGCGCTGAACCGGGGCGGTGGCGCCGGCGAGCGCGGGAAATCAGCTCGCACTAAGCGCTTCAGTAACCCACATGTAGTCGTCGAAGATCTCGGGGTGGATCTCGGTCGCGAGCCTTCGCTCCTCCGCCGCGCGGGAATCGCCCGCCGCTTCGAAGAGGAGCGCGGCAACCGCGTGCAGGTCGGCGGTTCGATAAGGGGTGCTTCGCGCGGTTTCGACCAACGTCTGCGCCTCGTCTGCGCGCCCCGCCCGAATGTACGCCTGAGCGAGGCCGAGCTTCGAATCGGCGCCCGGCCGGAGTTCGTGATTGCGTTCGGCCATCGCTACGAGCTGTGCCACATCGTCGCTGTGCTCCAGATAGAACTCGTACGCGTGGCCGACTGCGGCTTCGGGAAAGTTCTCGACGCGGGCATCGTAACCCTCCTTGGCCCGCGCGAGCCATCGTGTCGCCTCTTCGGGTCGACCCTCGGCTTCGTGGACCCCGGCGATGGCCACCATGAATTCGGGGCTCCCCGTACGCTCGACCACCTCGGTGTAGATCGCCATGGCCTCGTCGTACTTTTCCTGGAGCGTGAGGATCTCGGCGATGTGTTCCTCAACCAAGTACCAGCCGGGAAACTCGGCGTCGGCGCGTCGATAGTGGCGGAGGGCCTGGGCGAGGCTGTTGCGTTCGAGATCCATGAGGCCGCGCTGCAGTTCGAGCCACGCGATCGTCTCGGGCCCCACGGGCTGGTCCAGCGCTTCGGCATAGAGCTCCTCGGCGCGTTCCCGAGGTGTCTTGAAGTCAGCTGGTTTGTCCACCTTTGACCTCGTCCCGATGAGCATCCAGCGCGTTCTGAACGTCTGGGGGCATGGGCGCCGCTACAGCTACACCTATGGGCCCCCCACCTGGTCCGCTGAGCTCATTGCGTTGCGGATTGGTCCATTGATGCGTGTCGTCGCCTTTTTGCCAGCCAAAGTTCTGCGTTAGCACGAAGATACCAGCGGCCGCCG
>JBCCZL010000922.1:0-2413 GCA_039187775.1 Myxococcota bacterium | reverse complement strand
CTCGATAGCACCAACTTATGATGGCCCAAACCAGCCCAAGAGACAGGACCGCGGGCGCGGCGGCGTACCCCATGTAGCCCACGAACGAAAGGTCGAAGTGCTGACCGATCAGCATGTTCTGCGGGTTGCCGATGATGGTCGCGATTGAGCCGGCGTTCGCGCTGAACGCAAGCGCGAGAAGGAAGGGGAGTGGATTCAGCTTCCTTCGAATACAGAGGCCGAGCAGCACGGGCGCGAAGGCGACGGCGATTACGTCGTTGGTGAGTATTGCGGATGCGGCACCCGATGCCACGACGACCACCGCGAGGAAGCCACGGGGTCCGAGATCGAGCCGCTCCAGTCGATCGGACCACTCGGAGTACATGCCGGACAGGTCGAAACTGGCGGCCACGATCATCAGGCCGAACAAGAGACCGAGTGTTTCCCCGTTAATCGCGCCCTTGGCCTCGTCCGTCGTGACCGCCCCGCTCGCAAGCATGGCGATGGCTCCGAGTAGGGCGATTGCAGGTCGGTCTACCTTCATCCAGGGCAGCGTCCCGAGCATCATTCCGAGGTACACGATGGCAAAGATGATGACGGTGACGGTCAAGAGAGCCCCGGGGGTCAGAGTCGGTGCCTACGCCCCCGCTCGTTGATAGCATCCTTCGACCCCTGGGGTTTGCCGCCGACGATCGCGCGCTCTAGGTAGAGCTCTCATGAGCGAGACAAAACAGGACATCGGCGCTCCACCTCCCGTGTGGATCGGGCACGTCGTACTCGGCGTGTCGCGGTACCGCGAGTCGCTCGCGTTCTTCGAGTCGCTTGGTATGCGGACGATCGTCGCCAACCCCACGCTCGCGGTGCTCGAACTTCGAGGCGGGACCCACATCGTTCTTCGGCAAGACGCGGATGCGGAGCCGAAGTACATCGAGTTCGACCTGATGGTCGATGATCTGCCCGCTCAGCGGGCCGCTCTCCTCGAAGCCGGTCTCGAGCCGACGACCATTCAGAAAGGCCGCATCCACAGCTCGTTCGAGGTCGTCGAACCCTCGGGCCATACGCTCAAGTTCAACGATTCTCACGTCGTTGGCGTCGTTTAGCTCCCTCGGAGCACCGCGATAAACCTTCGCTTGCCAACGGCGCCCCATCGCGACTAGACCACGATCGTCCTGCCGCGATCGGAGGAGAAGAGAATGAAGTTTGTCGGTAGTCTCCTGATCTTTCTCACGTGTTTCGCAACTGCGGCGACCGCCCAAAGCACGCCGGCGGAGTCCGGAGCTGACGGCTCCATCGTTCAATCGCCGCCCGGGTATCCGCCGTCGACGCCTCCGCCCGCGCGCTCGGCGGACACGAGCTATGAGCAGTATCGCCTCAACCAGCTGCGCACCGGCGTGAAGCGTACTCGGACGGCGCTCATTGCGACTTCGGCGTCGCTTGCGGTCGGGATCGCGCTCGTCGTCCCCGCCTTCACCAGCGACAACTGCGTCGAGAACGACTTCAACGACAACATCAACTGCACGACCGCTGGCAAAGCGCTGCTTGGCGTGGGCTTGCCATTTCTCTCTGTCGGTTTTTGGGGCGCGATTGTGTCCGGCATCATGCTGGGGGTGAGAAAAGGCAAGGTTCGACGGCTCGAGGAGCAGATCGCCTACCGGAGCCGCGCGAAGCTTCGGTGGGACCCCGAGCGGGGTTCCTTCGTTTTTTAGTGTTCTTCCACACATAGCCCGACAGATCCTTCGGGTGGCTGGGAATGCATCCGTCGCAACCGAGGTTTCGATCGCGCCGTGAGGTGTATTCAGCCTCGACATCGACGGTCGGTAGCGACGTCGGCCGGCGGAAGGACCCAAACATGAAGCGCGTCTCTTTCATTTGCGCGCTAGGCCTCGCAGCAGCGGCTTGCGGGAGCAACACTTCGGTAGACGACAAGGGCGATCTGTCGGCCTGTGATGGACTCGCGGATGGCGATGTCTGCGATCTTGGTGGCGGACTCTGCCTCGAGATCACGGTCACGCGGAACAGCGAACCGGAGTGCGAGGAGGACCCGGGCGTCTGCCTCGACGGAATCTGCGTCCCGGCGGACGAGGTGGGAGATCCCAGCGATCCCGAGGATCCGACGGACCCGGAAGACCCGACGGATCCGGAAGACCCGGTCGACCCCGAAGACCCGGAGGATCCCGAGGACCCCGAAGACCCGGAGGATCCCCCGCTTTGTGACGAAGCGGACTGCGACGATGACAACGAATGCACCGTCGGAGCCTGTGAAGAAGACGAGTGCGTCTTCCTCCCGGTCGAGGACGGCGAGACCTGCGGTGACGGGGGAAGCTGTTACGACGGCGAGTGCCTGCCTCCGGAGCCGGTCGAGCCCCCCGACCCGATCACCGTGGACCGAGATCTCTACTGCAAACTCGGCCTTCTACCCATGACCATTCCGATG
>JBCCZL010000921.1:0-2415 GCA_039187775.1 Myxococcota bacterium | reverse complement strand
TCGTGGAAGGAGACGGCACCGAAGTACGGCTACCGATCGACGCCACCGGGGAGCTCGTGATCTCGGATCAGAGCGGCCCCGTCGATGGCGCGGTGGAGCTCGTGGGACGCGTGGCGGAAAGCGAAGACGCCACCCAGTGCTACGCCTCTCGCTGGGTCCGCGAAGCCTTCGGGGGAGCGACCACACAGGTCCCGGACTGCCTTTTCGATGCGTTCGCGGAGAGCTATCGAGAAACCGAGGACACCCGAGAGCTCCTTCTGTCCGTGGTAAGCAGCGCCGCATTTCTCCATGTCCGTCGGGTGGAGCCATAGGGAGCGAGTCATGGGCAAACCACGCATTCCTAAGCTCAATCGCCGCGCCTTCCTTCGGGGGGCGGGCGCGATCACCATCGCGCTCCCCGCGTTGGAACTGACCCACGGTGACCTCTGGGCGGCCGGAGACTCTGGCTGCAAGCGGTTTCTGGTCTACGCCGCGCTGGGCGGTACGATCCACAACCGCTCGCGGAGTGGTGGCGCATACAGCGGCATGCGCAAAGAGAGCGGGCTTGACCTCTGGCGACCGCTGGACGAAGGCGAGCTCCTCATGCCCGGGCCGCTGATCGCCGGCAATGCGATCAGCGATGCGCTCCGTGACCAGATGAATCTCAGCGCGGACGACCAGGCAGTCCATTCGGCCCCGATCCTCGATGACTACGTGAGCGACCTCCTGTTGCTCCGCGGCATCGACAATCGCGCCGGGGGCGAGGCGTCCCACGGAGGAGGACACCGGACCTCCAACGTCACGACGCTGAGTGCCCACGACTTCGCCGACGATCCTGACCGGCCGGTGCGGCATAGCCCGGGTGATCTCTATCCGGGAACCAAAGGGCCATCGATCGATCGGGTCCTCGCCCGACGGCTGTCGGAGCGGTATCCGACGCCGTTTGAAACCGTGGATTTGACCTTTGGCGGTGGCGGATACGGCACGCCGGTCCATGGGTTCGTCCCCGAGGGCAAAGAGTTCGCACCCCCCGTCAGCAGCGAGAGTGATCCGGTAGCGGCCTTCAACTCGCTCTTCGAGGGGGTTAACCCGAGCCAGGAGCCGGATCCAGAGCTCCTTCGCGCTCGGGCCGCGAAGGCCAGCGTGCTCGACGGTGCGGCGCAAGGGCTCAACCTTTACATGCAAGATCTTTCGTCGGCGGATCGCCAGGCGGTGGAGCGGCACTTGGAGAGCGTTCGGACCCTCGAGCGGCGCCTCGACGGGCTCGGAACGCCGCCCGCGTCATGCGCTCCGCCGATGCTCGGCAGCATCGACGAAGACTCCGGCACCGAACTCATCGCACCGATCCTCATCGACATCGCCGTGCAGTCCATCGCCTGCAATCTCACCAACGTCGCCACCGTGGTGGTGGGCGACCTCTTGACCGGATGGTTGCCCAAGCCGATGGACCAGGTGCGAGGTCACTCGCTGGCCAAGCGGCAGCGGGACGTCGGCCAGGACGGCCCTTCGTACAATCGTCGCGGCGACTTCTACAATGAGATGCTCTACAACCGCCGATGGCGGATGGAGATGTTCGCGCGCATGGTCGAGGGCCTTGCCCAGATCCCGGAGGGTGACGGGCGACTCCTCGACAACTGCCTCGCGCTCCACATCAGCGAGTTCAGCGAAGCCGCCAACCACTGCGTGAGGGATCTTCCGATCCTGCTGGCGGGAAGCGCCGGGGGTTATTTCCGAACCGGCCGGCATCTCAACTACAATCGGGCCGCGGCGGCCGACCCGAACACCCTCGACTACGACACCGACGCGTCGACCCACAACCTGTTCACGTCCATTCTTCAGGCGTTTGACTACGACGACGCCCATTTCGGAAACGACGCAGCAAGTTTCCGGGGACCCCTCTCCGGACTCACCTGAGCAAGACCGAGATACCGCGTCGCTTCCCGGCGGAAACGCGGGCGCCTCTGGATTTCGCCCAGTGATCCGTCTTGCCTCCGACGACGTAGTAGTCTTCGCTTCGCGCGAGCATGCCCCGTCTTTCGTTCTACGCGACCGAGGTCGACCTAGCGCCGGTGGTCGAGTTCGTTCTCGATGACGGGTGCGAGCTCTTTGAATCCAACTCTCGGCTCGGGGAGCGAATCCAGCGATGGACGGAACCCTCTGCCGTTTTGAAGGCACTTGCCGAAGCACCATTCTCAAGCCTGTATCTTCAGCTGTATCGGCCGTCGATGAGGGGCAACGTCGTTGTTCGGCGGTTCGATGTGAGCGTAAACGCTGCCGAAGGCGCACTTCCTTGGCGAGAAACGAGTCAAGGCTGGGGCCTTATCCAGCTCCATCTGCATTTGCCGAAAGACGGTCGGCTAGGCCCCTGCTCCACGAATCACAACTCCGAGGCGCGCGCGCGGAAGTGGGCACCCCTCTACCCGGAGCTCAGGTCGG
>JBCCZL010000920.1:0-2423 GCA_039187775.1 Myxococcota bacterium | reverse complement strand
TGAAGAGTGCGTCGTGCTCACCCACGACAAATGCTCCCGCTCCTTTCCGTCACCTCTCCGGTCACGCGCCCTTATCGGGTCGACCGCTCGGCAGTTGCGTGGAAACTCAAACCGCCTTGGTCCCCGAAATCGACGGACTTTGGCTCCTGGTCGAGTCCTTTGACCGTCCTGCGCAGACCCACGGTCGGCGGGTGCCTCTACAAGCCCTGGCTTCCGGGTCTACAGGCCGGTCGTGAAGTTGAGTTCCACGAGGGCCCGCTGGTCGTCGGTGACTACCGGGTCAAGGTCAGCCACCGCCCAGAACATCAGATTGTTCACGCCGAAGCCCATGCACTCATCCGGGGCGAGTTCGCCGTCTCCGTTGGCGTCGTTCGCATCTGGACACGTCGGCGTGTCGTTTAGGAGGTCACTGTACTGACCGCGTCGAAACGTGGTGTGCGAGAGGCCAAGCCAGTGGCCGATCTCATGGGCGGTGGCGATCCAAATCCCCTCCGAGAAGATCGAGCCATTGACGCGCCAGGCGGACCAGGCTAGGGCGACCCCGAAGGTATCCGGGTTGCCCAGCGATCCAGGAATCCCCGGCGACACGCCGCCCACACACCCTTGGGAATTCTTCACTTCGCTCGTCACAAACACCGGAAGCGCCCCCGCGATCGGGGGGGGTCGCCCGGGCATCGGCCGAATGGTCGCCGCCGCGATGGCGGCGGTCTGGGGAGTGCGAATGTCCAGGCGGGCGAAGCTCGCGTCGTCGATCTCGCCGAAACCGATGCCGTCGATCGTGAGTCCGAGCCGCCCCGTGAGCGTGGTCAGGAGCGTCGTATCCCCAAACACGCGGTCGATCTCCGCGGTGGTGGCCGTGCTCCCTTCGACGAACACGAAGTTGAGCGAAAGATTGAGCGCGGGCTTTGGTCCACGCCGGACCAGCGCGGAAAACTCCGCTTCGGCAGCCTCAGCCGCGATCACGAACTCATAGACGCCTGGGCTGATCGAACCGAGCCCCGACGCTGGGGCAAGCCGAGTTCGCCCTCGCGTGGGACGATCGTTGTAATACTGAAGAACCGTCTGATCGATCGATAGAATCGTCGACGAATCGATAATGTCCGCCCCACCCGCTTCCCGGTAGCGCACAAAGAACACAAACGACTCGTTGGCGACCCGGGCGATCCACACCACGTTCACGATGTCTTCGGGGACGCACGCCTGAAACACCGCCGACTCGTTGAGGGTCCTTCCGACATGACGATCGGTGCTCGTCGGGAGCGGCACCGTACCGAGAACGACCTCGGTTACCCCGTTTGGGTTGGTCATCGCCCCGAGATCGAACGCGCCCGGCGGGCAATCTCCAGGTTCGACCGTCGCGTCCGCGTCCTGCCGAGCGTCCAGTGTCGCGTCGAGGGATGCATCTTCCGGCAGCGCGCTATCCGGCAAGCTATCGGCTCGAACATCCACGCTCGCATCCGCCACCCCCGCGTCCACGCCGCTCACTTCGCCCCCGCAACCCATGAGGAGGCACCCCATGAGCAGGAGCACAGACATCCCCCACATTCCCGCGTGTCCCATCAGGTGCAGAATAACCGGTTCTGGGGCTACGTCCGGTCGCCGCGTCCGTCCATTCGGATTCGCGACAGCGAAACGTGCCCCGGTGATGGGACGCCAAACCGCCAACGTTCGAACCACCCCCTCGCCGCTGACCCGGCCAGCCCTCGGATTCCGCGAATCCCGGTCTCTTGATAAGAAGCGGAAAACATCCACCAATCTCCCCTCCGGTCGCGGCCAAAGCAACGGTGGTGTTTTTGAAGCGCGACGGTGTTGCACGCGATGCAACCAATTCAACTCTACAGGAGCTTGCTGAAGCCTTCAGCGGCGGCATGAGAGCTGCATTTGGGTCGGATATCGCCCCATGATCCATCTCTCCGATATCCAAGATGTGCCGACCCACTTCGACAGTTCTCCGGCGCCTCACCACGACCGAAGGCTGACTCTCCGAGGAGACTCGGCAAGGAGCCGCGACTGATGGAGGAATATCTGCTTCTCCCTCAACCGGTCTGCATCTCGGGGCAGCGGTTTATCGTGCGAAGCCTCGACGGCTGGAGCGCCGAGGGGGCGATTCCGACCGACACCGCGCTTCGAATCGTCGCACGCGCCTCGGCGGGGGACGAGACGGCTCGTCGCATCACCGAACTCAAGCGACGGCTTGGCCTCGGCGAATTGGTCTTGTGCGACGCCCCGAAGAGAAGTTTCTACCAGCCGATCGCGCGCGAGGAAGAGCCCGAGCCCCCCGTGGCCGCGGCCCCGGAGCTCGACTTCATCGAAATCCGCGTCATCGACGAAGACGAGCAACCGGTGCCCGACATCGCATACGAGATCCAACTCCCGGACGGTTCGACAGTGCAAGGGATGTTGAACGCCGAAGGGAGCGCCCG
>JBCCZL010000919.1:0-2425 GCA_039187775.1 Myxococcota bacterium | reverse complement strand
TGCGCCACGCGTCGAGGAACAATGGGTCCTCTGCGGTGACTTCGGACAGAACCCCGATGCCAGCGCGCAGCTGCCGCATCACGCTCGAGCGCGGGAGCTCCGCCATGGCGCGCATCAACCTGGAAGGGAAATCCCGGGCGCCCGAGGCCACGTGCATGGCTTCGGGAATGATTGGCTCTCCGCCATCGGGTTGCTTGCCGACGAGCCCGGTAACTCCGAGGCCCCGGTCGAGCAGCGGTACGGTGGCGGCAAGTACACGTGGAAACCAATCCGCATCGGCTGCGCTGAGGTCGTACGCCGCCTCCGCGATTCCGATGGTTGCCTCTGTTGATCGCTTCGACCTGCCCGACATTGCAAGGGTGATCGTGCGGCCGACTCCACCGTGTTTCCATACGTAATTGATGCGGGCGAACCCCGGTCGAGCAGACGAGCGCGGACCGGTGTGTTCAGGACACGGTTCCGGTTGGTGGGGTTTGCGCGCGAGCGGCCGCCTCGCGACATCCCGCCACCCCGAACCGTCCCGCTCCGACTCGGCATGCTGAGCGATCGCGATGGACGCGGGGCCGAGCGCATTGACCTCGTCGTTGGTCGGCTCTCCTCATCGAGACCGGCCACTTCTCGCACGGCGACCGAGACCTGTTTCGCCCCTCTTCGATGCGCTGGCGCTACGCCAGGCTCAGGCGACTTCGACCTTCGTCATCACCGAGTTAGCGATGAAGCACTGCTCGTGAGCGATTTGGTGCAGCTTGTCGAGGTGGGCCTGATCCGGTGGCTCGGTCCCCCACGTGATGGTCGGCGAGAGAACGACTCGGGTGATCGCGAGCTTCTTGTTGTCGTTCCGCTCCATGAAACCCACGGCCGCGTCTTCGTAGTGATCGACCACGAAGCCATCTCGTGCGGCGACGGCCAAGAAGGTGAGCATGTGGCAGCTCGAGAGCGCGGCGACAAACGCTTGCTCCGGGTCGACGAGCGCTTCGTTGCCGAGATACTTCGGCGCGGCCGATCCACGCACTTCGCTCCCACCCTCAAATTTCCACACGTGATCGCGCGTGTACTCCTTGTACGTGAACGCCGTTCCTTGTCGGTCCCAGACGATGGTCGCTCGATGCTCGGACATGACGACTCCTCCGGAGCAAGTGTACGACGACCTCGTACGAAGTCACCGTGCAAATCTGACGTTCCCACGACGAGCCAACGCCCTCCGTCCAACGTCGGTCGAATCCTTCGGTTCTAGGGAAGGAAGATGTACGGAGGTCCGAACCCGTCGAGCGCGCATTCTCGCAGACTGTTCTGCGTGCCGCCGCTTCCGATGCCGCAGGAGACCGTGAGTGTCGCCACACAATCATCCTCCGGCGTTTCCGGGTCGCCCTCGAGCTTGGCAACCACGGTGGCGTCGATGCTCTCGAATCCCGGACTGTCTACCCCGCAACCTACGCACAGGGTATTCTCCAAGGGCAAGAAGCTGAACGAGACGCTCCTATCCTCAGTGGTCGGTGGAAACGATTCTCGAGCCCTATCTCCGAGGAGCGCCACCTGTGTCGTCGCCTCGTTTCCGGCCACGAAAAACAAACCGGGTGGTTCGAATCGGAGCTCGTTTGGGTCACACTCGCGCTCGAGCGGAACGTCTGCACCGCCGTCACCGCATCCGGTCAAGAGCGCTAGTGCCATTAGATAAGGAAAGGTATTCAAGCTATTCATACGGGCACCCTAGTCGACCGCGTTGACGCTTGGAAGACCTCGCTCTCGCAGGGATAGCTTTCTTCTAGCCCATTGGGATAGCGATGAGCGTCGAATTGCGCGGCAGTCGCTCCTCCGCCTGAGATACGAACCTGAAAAGGCGTTTGAGTCACTCGATCTCCTCGCAACGCCCGTTGCACATGGACTTGCAGCGTCTAGGGTGACGCCAATCATGCGCATCAAGAAGAACGCTCCCACCGCCTTGCTTCTGTCCCTTGCAACCGTGCTGTCATTAGGCTGTGCCAGGCCCGAGTCCGCGGTGGTCGCGCCTGCATCAGCGACCCTTTCCGGAGCCGGGGATGAGGTTGTCGGCGACGCACTTACGCTCGACGCGATTGTCGCCGGCGCCACCCGCTCTCCTGAAAACAAGGCTCGCGACGAGTATCGCCACCCGGTGGAAACTCTGACTTTCTTCGGCGTCGAGCCCGATATGCATGTCCTCGAGGTGCGACCCGGCGGTGGCTGGTACACGGAGATCTTGGCGCTGTTCCTCAAGGAGAAGGGCCAGCTCACAGTGGGGGTGCCGAGCGCGGAAAGCAGACGTGCCAAGTACCGCAACCGCTTCATCGAGCTGAAGGCGACGCGCCCTGACATTCTTGGTGGGGTAGAGGTCGCGACGTTCGATCCCCCTTCCCAGATCGACCTTGGGCCCGACGGATCGGTCGACATGGTGCTTACGTTTCGAAAC
>JBCCZL010000918.1:0-2471 GCA_039187775.1 Myxococcota bacterium | reverse complement strand
GGCTGATCGAGGCGGGCGACCGCGGCTCCCACGCGGGCCGGGTCGGTGGTGATCCCCGTAAGGAGCTGGAACGGAGTATCGAACTGCTCGCCGTAGGGCAGCGAAGGAAAGTCCTCGAAGCGGCTGACGCCGATCGCGATGTCGGGGACCTGTTCCCGAAGTGCGGGGATGATCCGGCCGTCGAGGTCGGACTGCATGGCGTCGATCTCCTCGCTGAAGCTTCCCGTGGTATCGACCGAGAAGTGCACATCCAGCCGTCGAAGATTTGCATCGACATTGAACTCGAGGGTGACCGCGCCGCCGAAGTACGGAAGCACCACCTCGGTATCGGCCGGCGGGAGTACGGGATCGGGGCCGCGAACAAAGGCATCCGGGCTCGCGTCGACCGGGGTTGCGCCGTCGATTCGTCCGCCGTCGATGCCGAGGGTTGGAGGTGGGGGCGCTTCGTCGCCGCCGCACGCCAGCCCGAATGCCGCGATGGCGGGGAGCAGGCAGCACCACGCCAGGGCGTGGAGGGGCGAGCGACGCATACCTTAAAGGTGGCATGGCGGATCGCCAAACCCAAGGTTGGGCAACCGCGGAGCTCGCCGAAGTAGGCATTCGGTGGGGTTGGCATCTCCGGACACAACCCATTTGAATCCGGGCAAAATTTCAGAGCCTTGCTCCGGTGCTCATGCGCACGCGGAAGCAGGGCAATCTCCCCCGATTCTCTGTGAGCGCGTCGACGAAAGGGTTCGAACGGGCGGGGCGCAGGCGCGCGCAGTCGATTCGAGTGATTGACAGCGTAGGCTGGGCGGATACGATGGTTTTCTACGCGAGAAACCTCAAGGGAAACAGGACCATACGCGGGATGTTCAAGCTCGTCATAGCCGACGACGACGGCAAGACGACGGTCGTTCCCCTCGTGCGCGATGAAATCACCATCGGGCGGAAAGAGGGAAACACGATCCGGCTGACGGAGCGGAATGTATCCCGGCGTCACGCGAAGCTCTTTAAAGCGAACGGCGCGTTCACGGTCGAAGACCTTCGTTCGTACAACGGCGTGAAGGTGAACGGGCATCGCATTGACGGCGCGGTGCACCTCAAGGCCGGCGACCAGATCACGATCGGCGACTACTCGCTCGCCCTTCAGCTCGATGCGGCGGAGGGAGTGGCCAACGTGCAGACCGCCGTCGTTCCGAACCCCGCGGCAGCCGACGCGAAGACCGCGATGATCCAGGCGCCGGACGAGCCGCCGCCGCCGCCGCGACTCGTGATGCTTTCCCCGCCGGCGCCCGGTGCCGAGTTCGCTCTGTCGAGTGGTTCGCTCAAAGTGGGACGCGCCGAGGATCTCGACGCGTGGGTCAACCATCGCTCGATCTCGCGCGAACACGCGGAGATCGTACGGGAAGGGAACCACTTCAAGATTATCGATCTCCGGAGCGCGAACGGGGTCCGGGTCAACGGGGCCGACATCTCCGAGGCGATCCTTCAGGCGGGAGACGTGCTGGAGCTCGGGCAGGTGCGCTTCCGTTTCGTGGGCGAAGGCGAGCACTATGTGTTCGACGCCGACCGAACCATCCAGATGGAAGCGGTGGTCGTCGAAGGGGGTTCGCGGGCACCGATTTATGCGGCGATCGCGATCATTGGCATTGCGATCATCGTCGCCATCGGCTTTGCCCTCGCCGACACCGGGGATGACGACATCACCGTGCAGTCGCTGGATCCGGATCCGCAGATCCCGCAGGTCGACCCCGACCCAGAAGTGCCGACCAACGTGCCGAGCAACGACAACTTCAGCGAGGCGCTCGCTGCCTGTGAGACCGCGGTGGACGAGGCGCGGTTCAGCGACGCGCTCGACGCGGCGGAGCGAGCGCTCGCAATGAACTCCGACTCACTTTCGGCGACGCGTTGCCGAGCCGCAGCGGAAGAGGGGGTGGGGCAGGAAGAGCTCTTTGAGCGCGGCGTTCAGGAACTCGATCGGAGTGAGTTCGAGTCAGCGTTCTTTACGTTTAACGAACTGCCCGAAGACAGCCCGTTCCGTGAGCGCGACGAAGTGGATCAGGCGCGCGATGGACTGGTGGAGCTCCACCTGACGGAAGGCCGGCAGGCGCTCCGCCGAGAACCGTCGCAGTCGGTCGAGCACGCCAATCAGATCCTGACGATGGCGGACCTGAGCGACAATCAGCGAACCGCCGCCGAGGAGCTCCGGGAAGCGGCGCGACGGCAGGCGGTCCAGCTTGCGTCCACCACCGACACTCGGCCGAACCGGGATGAGCGGCCCGACCCTCCGCAGATGGATACGCCGATGATGGAGCAGCGTCAGTCGATGACCCCCCAGGATTGCGCGATGGCCAGCAATCCGAACCGCTGCATCGTCACCAACGTGCAGCCGAGGAGCCAGCGCGACCTCGATATCGTGATCCAAGCCCATCGCGATCTGGGTCAGAGTGGGTCCGCCTATCGGCTGATGCGCACCTATATTACGCGGT
>JBCCZL010000917.1:0-2482 GCA_039187775.1 Myxococcota bacterium | reverse complement strand
TCGCGTTCAGAAGGTGAAGGTTGAGGAGGAGCTGCTGCCCCGCGGGGAGACGGACGGCCACCCCCTCCGGCATATTGAGCTCAGGCGTGCCGACCCCCGAACCGAAGATCATTCGCGGGCCGTTCTCTCCCGCCGAGCAGCTGGTGATCCCGTCCGGGCGGTTGCCATCTTCCATCGTCAGCACGGTGTGGTGCGTTCCTTCAGGGATGACCGGCCGAAACGCTCCGATGTACATCTCCTCGGTCACCGTGGCCCGAACGCAGAGGTAGTCTTCTTCGCCCGACGGGAGGGTCCAGTCTCCCGCGATCAGGTTGACCCAGTCGCCAACGGGAGCGTCAGGAACGCTTTGATCCGGAACGTCGGCATCCGGGGTCGCATCCACCCCCACCGAACCGTCCGGAGCCGCGTCCGGCACCGCGGCGTCCTCCCCTCCCGTTGAAGTACTGCTTTCGCCGCAGCCAGCGTTCGCAAGAACGAGCCCGAGCACCACCACCATGCGCATAGCACTAGTGTTCCACACCGCTGCCGGGTTGGCAGCTGCTTCGCGACGAACGGGGCTCAACGAGCGAGAACCGGGGTGTAGGGCCGCGGGTCGACGCGCTGCCAATAGGCCCCCGACTCCTGCCACTCTCCGAAATCGGTGAATGAATAAGTGTACAGCGTCGCGCGAATGTAGCGTGGGGGCTCGTCGGGAAAGGGATTGGTCTCGAGGAGTGAGAGAGCGACCGGATCGTTTTCGAGGAGCTTCTGCAAGAACGCGGTGAGCCACGGCGTCTGGCGATAGTCCCCGCGAAGCGCGGCGAACCACATTTGCCAGTCGAGCCGAGGTTGGTGCGGGGTATTGAAGCGTGGCGGTCGGTCGATGCGTCCGGGCTTGAAGGGAAACTCGTATTCCACCCAGTGTTGGCCGTCGTGACTGCCCTCGATCACGATCTCCGGCCGAGTCCGCGTCATCACTTGAAAGAGCCCATAGTTGTTGAAGCTACGAAATCCTCCGATCGCATGGAGCGGAGCCTCCGACGAAGCCGGAGAAAAAAGGGTGATCAACCCGAGCACGAGAAAAGCCCCCGGCCCCACCAGCGGAACCCATCCGTTTGCCCGAAATGATACCGGCTCACGGTGGGTGGGGAAGCGAAGCCGGGGTCGAAACCGGCCAAGCGCGGAGCCCAGGATCGCGTCGTCGAGGAGCAGAACGGTGAGAAGGATCGTGAGGAGATTAAAGAACGTGTAGTTGCCGGTTAGCGCGATGAGGACCATCAAAAGGCAAAAACATGCCGCTGCACTCACTCGGGCGAACCGGCGCGGCACGAAGAGCAGAAAAGGAACCCCTAGCTCGATCACGAACATGAGCAGGCATGAGATCCCGTGCACCGCGTCCGGGAGCTGATGCGCCACATAACCAAGGAGTGTCGGGAGCGGCTGCGTTTCGTAGTGCACCTCGAGGGCCCGAAGCCCCGTCCAGTACTCGTCGCTGCTCTGTAGCTTCACTAGCCCGGAGCGAAACATCAGGCGGAACAGGAGGAACGCGATCACGAAGCGGGCAAGAGCCGGCGGCTCGAAGGAGAGGTCGCGGCGACCTCGGAACGGCAACACAAAGACGGATGCGAGCCCGACCTCGAGGAGCAGGGTGTCCCATTGGAACGCGGTGAAGGGAAAGCCCGTATTGACCAGCGATAGATACGCCGCCCACGCGAGGAGCACGCCGATCCGGGGAAGGGCGCCGACGATGAGCATGAGGGCCCCGATGCCCCCGAGCACGCAGATGGCAATGAGTCCAGCATCGTCGAGGCCGCCAAGGCGGTGGAAGACCCAGCCGATCCCCGGGAAGTCCCAGAACCCGAGGTGGGGTGCGGCGTCCACTCGCTCAAGAAACGCGCCCGCGGGGGCGAGCCCCTCGCGGCCAAAGAGCGCCCGAAGCTGCACCGCGTAGGAAAGAAAGGCCACCGCGAAGACCACGCCAAGGCCTCGCCCGTAGATCCACGCGGCGAGCGCAAAATGGCGGTCGCTGAGCGGCGCTTGGGGTGCTTGGGGTTCCTCAGCCAAGGGCCGTGACGATGTGCTCCACCAGCGGTGGAACCTGGTCGCCCGCGGTGCCCTGAAGAAACAGCCCGTGCGGACTCTGCTCCGCCATCTCGGTGAACGGGCTGGGGTCGAGGTTGATCGCGATCATCGGAGCGCCGCGCCGAAACACCAGCGCGCCGATCTGAAGCGGAAGGTTCGTCTGCCCCGCGGTCCCCACCACCACGAGGAGCCGGGCGTTCGTCGCGGCGTCGATCGAGCTCTCAAAACGAAAGCGCGCTTCGTCGTAGCTCTCGTCGAACCAGAGAACGTGAGGGCGGCTCCGATCGCCGCAGCGAGGACAAACGAGGAGCGCGTGCTCCCTTTCGGCCAGGCTTCGGCCCTTGCTCCAACGGACGTCGACTCCGTCCGGCATCGGGTAGAGGGCGATGCTGCAGTCGCGTCCGCACCGCATGTAGTCGAT
>JBCCZL010000916.1:0-2484 GCA_039187775.1 Myxococcota bacterium | reverse complement strand
TGTGCCCCGGCACGGCGATGCGAGGTGCGGTCACGGACGAACAGGAAGAGCCAAGACCGTGCCATGCGAGGCGAGCCGGGGTTCGTCGCAAAACCCGTCTTCTCATGCCGATTCGCAAGCTCCCCGAGAACACTCCTTCAGGCGATCGATCGGCGGAACCGTGGCGAACCCTGACGGCCGCCAGACGGCCCGTCCAAACGGAGTGGGTCGGAGCGAAGCCTAGCGGAGCGAAGCGCCGGAGCGAAGCCTAGCGGAGCGAAGCGCCTAGGTGGGTCGGAGCGAAGCCTAGCGGAGCGAAGGAGCGAAGGAGCGAAGCCTAGCGGAGCGAAGCGTAGCCCCAGAGCGACGTCGTGGCCATCACCCGCCCCACAGTGGCCCCGCAACCTCGGCGACGTCCATCGATCAGGTTGCACGCTTCGCCAGCGATCAGCCAGCGCGGCAACAAGGAGCGACGAAACCGCGGGACCGACTCAGAAAATGCCGTCGCACTGATCGCGACACTCGCGCCACTGCTCGTCGCAGGTGTCCATTTCGTCTTCCCCACACCAGCCATGGCAACCCCAGCCGGAGTAGCCGCCAGCATCGATCGTGCAGTCCAAGTGCATCACTTCACACTCGAAATAGCACTCTTCTTCGGTTTCGATGGTGTAAGCCGAGCTCACCGAGCCGACCTCATCATAAGGGGGAGGATCGTCGAGGTAGCCCGGGTCGACGTCACCAGAAGCGAGACAAGCGGAAAGTACAAAGGTGGCCAACAGCGCGGCGATGATCTTTTGCATCTCATTTGCTCCGGATGGTGGGAGTTTCGCGAGGCCATGTGACCCGCCAGGTAACTACGAGCCGACACCCATTTTGGATCAACCCAGAAACGACAATTCTAGCCGGCCGCGAAAACCTAGTCGATCGCGCGGGAGACTGTGGTCGCGGCCGAGGGGTCGAGACTTTGGCGCCTTCTCCGGGTGCTGGTCACCATCCAGTAGGGTCCCGTAGTCCGTCGGGCGGCCGTTGTGGATCACGTGAAAGTCGCTTGCGCTGTCTTGAACCGTGACGAACGCCACGACGATGCAGTCGCTGTCGGTACAGGCAGACGCGCCGTCGACAACACGTCAATCAAAGGGAGGATTGCGGTCGACTCGCTCTCCGTTTGAGTTCACCGTCAGCGCCCCTCGGACAACATTGGGAAAAACGAAGTTCACGATCGGGTTTCCCGCCATATAGTACCGATGATTCATCTCGTAGTAGTTCACTTGATCCGAGCCTGAGCTTTCCTTTTCGATTGCTCAGACATTGATGCGGACTCGGTCTGGAGTACCGTTCTCGCAGGCCACTCTGACCTCGATCGCGTTGGGGTTCGAGCTCTTCCATCGGTCGAAGCCAATGTGGACCTCGCGCATGTGCTCCGGACGGTCGACGAGGCCGGCCCCGGCACGGCAATGCGAGGTGCGGTCACGGACGAACTGGAGAAGCCAAGACTGTGCCATTCGACCCGAGCCACGGTTCGTCGCAAAATCCGTCTTCTCATGCCGATTCGCGGGCTTCTCGGGAACACTCCTTCAGCGGAGCGATCGGCGGAACCGTGCGGCCGCCAGGCGTGCCCACAAACGGAGTGGGTCGGAGCGAAGTCAGCAGGCGAGGAGGTTCCAGAAGCAGGTGCGTGAGCTCTTCCTCAGCGGCGACACCGCCCTTATGCGGAACTATCTGCGCTTCCTCGTCGAGCGGATCACGCTGACCGACGGGCGGAGCGAAGTCAGCGGAGCGAAGTCAGCAGGCGAGGAGGTTCCAGAAGCAGGTGCGTGAGCTCTTCCTCAGCGGCGACACCGCCCTTATGCGGAACTATCTGCGCTTCCTCGTCGAGCGGATCACGCTGACCGACGGGCGCGTCGAGCTGACGGCGCGGTCCGAGGCGGCCATCCGCATGATGGAGGTCGCCGATGGCACGACGGGGCAAGCCCGAGGCACGCCGACGGAAAGCACTGCGGTTCCAAAAAGAAACGGCCCCGCTGGGTTTACCAGCGAGGCTCTTTCTCCCACATGCGTGGTTACTCAGCTCCGGAAGCAAGACTCGAACTTGCGACCAATCGGTTAACAGCCGACCGCTCTACCAACTGAGCTATTCCGGAATGAGGCCGGAGAATCTGAACCGGGTTGGCCGGGGTGTCAAGCGGCGCCGGTGCCCGGCGGGTCGACGCGATAAACCTTTGGGATTCTAACTTCTCGACGCCGACTACTGGTCCAGGCGGACGAGGAAAATGTCGCCATCGCCGCGGGCGGCGATGGTGTTGCCGTCGAAGTCGATGGCCTCGTCGAATCGCCCGACCACCCATAGCCGGTTTCTGGGGTCGACCGCCATCGCGAGGGAGTCGTCGATGCCCGGTCCGGCGTAGCCTCGAGCCCATCGGAGGGCGCCAGCCGAGGTAAAGCTTGCCACGAATATGTCGATATCCGCGTCCCCCTCGAGAACTATCCCGTCGATGGTGGTCTGGT
>JBCCZL010000915.1:0-2487 GCA_039187775.1 Myxococcota bacterium | reverse complement strand
GCCGATCAGGAACTTGCCAAAATTCCACTTGATGTCGCCCGGTCCCTCCGGCTTCGCATCGACTGAGGTCAGCCATGCATACAGCGGATGCCGATTCGGACCATTCACGTCGACCTTCGAGAACATCGGACAGGACACCGAGAAGTTGGTGGTGCAGAAGTTCTTGATCTCCTCTTCCGTGCCGGGTTCCTGCGCGCCGAACTGGTTGCAGGGGAATCCCAAGACCGCAAATCCCTGGCCCTTGTACTTGTCATAAAGAGCCTGCAGGCCGTCGTACTGCGGAGTCAGCCCGCATTTGGATGCCACATTGACAACCAGTGCGACCTGGCCCGCAAAATTGGCAAGGGACTGCTCCGCCCCGTCAATGTTCGGTAGCGAAAAATCGTGGAGTTTGGGCATGCGCGAACTATAGGGATGCCTGCAGGACTCGCAGCCCCTCCGCGCAGAATTCGCAGCTTCGGCCCCGATTGCGAGAAGTTCGACGTCCTTCCGACATCTGGCACGAAACGTGTGAGGAAACCTCACATAAGAGGCGAGGTTTAGGCGTCGCCCTGGAGGTGAAATGACGATCCACGCGTCCGATCGAGTTTCGAGCAGCCCCCCTCGGCACCCGGAAGTCTCTTCGCTCCCCACCCGGCTTGGGAGATTTCAACTCCTGGAGGTGCTGGGACGCGGCGGTATGGGACACGTATATCTCGCGGTGGGTCCGGAAGGACGGGTTGCGCTCAAGATGGTCGATGCCGCGACCGCCCCGGCTGAGCTTCACCTTCGCTTCTACCGCGAGAACCTCGCCCTCCAGCGCTTCTCTCATCCGAACTCGGTGCGGGTACTAAGCAAAGTCGACAAGGAGGGCGATTGGCTGTTCTACGCGATGGAGTACGTCGAGGGCTTACCGCTTCATCGACTCCTTTCCCAGGTAGGCTCGCTCGGTCCGGAGCTCACGAAGAATCTATGGCGGCAGATCGCCTCGGCGGTGGCCGCGGCACACTCGATGGGGTTGCTTCATCGCGATCTCAAGCCGGCCAACGTGATGATCGAAGAGCGCTCGGGGGGCGTCGCCAAGCTGGTCGACTTCGGTCTCGCGAGGTTGGTCGGCGCCACGGACGACCCGCGGCTCTCTGCGTCGGGTGCGTTCTTGGGAACCCCCGGCTACATGCCTCCCGAGGCATACATCTCGAGTCACCACGTCGACACGAGGAGCGACGTGTTTCAGCTCGGACTCCTCGCGTTTGCCATGCTGTGCGGACGAAACCGTTTTCATCGGATCGACACCGAGTTCCTTCGGACCGACCAGGCCAGCCAGACGCTCTATCGACTGATCGCGCGATGCATCTCCCCCGATCCTGACGCCCGCTTTGCCGACGCGGGAGAGCTCGTCGAGGCACTCCACCAGGCGCCTCTCGAGTCGACCGACACGCCGGTCGATATTCAGCTCCCCGAGTGCGTCTTGGAAAGCCCGGTCCGGCGGGGACCCACCACGCGAAGCGCCCGTCCACACACCTCGTCTCTGTCGTAGACTTGCGGTTCTCGACTTCCCTGACCGGCTCTCGAAGCCATGGCCAAGACCGCCTCTCCTTCCATCGTTCGTGCGCTTCCGCTGCTCGCCGCCCTCACCGCAGTCGTCCTGCTGCTGAGCCAGCTGTTCGCGTGGTTGGGGATCGATCGCGCCGCCGCGGCCGCCAACCGAGCCGAAGCGAGTCTTCTTCTCGATGCGCTCCGAGCTCATCTTCACGGCGAAGGTCGGCCTCCCGAACTCGTCGATCTTGAGCCGTTCTTGTCAACCCATCGCGAGAGCGGGCTTCGCTACGCCGCGGTCCGGGGGCGGCTCGGCGTTTCGGAGGCTGGCGATCGCCAAATCGCAAACGAACCCAGTGACGAACTCGTAGCCGACGGAGAACGGCTCCTCGCCACGGACCGGCTTGGGCCGCCGCCCCCGGGCTTCCCTCCGCCATTCGGTCTGGAGAAGGGGCCTCCGCGCTTCGGTCATCCCCCCCACAAGGGCAAGGCGCCACGGAAAGGCACGCGCCTTGGGGGTCCACGGCTCATCGTGGAGCTCGAGCCGCGCCTCGGCCCCGAGCTTCGGTCCAACGCGTTTTCCGCGCTACTGGCATCAAGCATCGCCGCAGTGCTGTTCTTTGTCCTCGCGTTCACACTTCGGCGCTCGCTTCGCCAACGGGAACTCCTTCAAGCGCAGGCCGAACAGGACCGTCGCCTCGCGACGTTGGGAGAAATGAGCAGCGTTCTTGCGCACGAGATCCGCAATCCCCTCGCCTCGCTGAAGGGCCACGCCCAGCTCCTGGTGGAGACCCTCGACGGGGACGAGCGACGGCAGAACAAGGCCAAACGAATTGTGGGCGAAGCGGTGCGGCTCGAAAAGCTCACCAACGATCTGCTGCGCTTCGTCCGCTCAGGCAGCCTCCACATTGCCCACGTCTCCTTTCAGGAGCTCGTGAATGAAGCCATCGAGTCCCTCGACGAACCGGACCG
>JBCCZL010000914.1:0-2500 GCA_039187775.1 Myxococcota bacterium | reverse complement strand
TTCCCGCATCTCCGAAAGGGCGGGAGGTCGTTCGGAACGGACGCCACCGAACCCCTGACCTTCCACGAACTCGAATGCCGCCGTTTTCTGAAGCGGCATACCCGGAAGCCGCGCTCGCATTCGATCACGCGGTCCTCAGCGGCGCTCCCCCGCCTTCCTACAATGACCCGCCGCCCCGTGCGGAACCGGAGAGCTGGGATGATTCCACGGTGGAGGCGAGGTTTCGGGATGGGCTTGCGGCATTTCGAGAGCCCGGGTTGGGAGATCAGAGCTGCGCGATGTGCCACTCGCCGGATGGTCTCGACCTGGCGGTGATCGGCTTCTCGGACGCCGACGTCCTTCGGCACGCCCTCCGCATTGTGGATGCGGAAACCGGATTGCGGATTCGTGACTTGGTTCATGCGCAGCGTCGTCGGTTCCATATCGCCGAGCCCTGCGCGCGAAACACTCGCCCGTTCCAGGTCGAAGTTAGCCGCCAACTCGGCGGCGACGACCGGACGCGGGACGACGAGTTCTTCCGCATCATCCGAGAAGACCTCGGGCTTCAGATCGCCGCTCCGCAGCCCGCCCGAACCTATGAAGAAGCAGTCGCAGGGTTCGAAGAGCTGGACCGGCTTTCGCTTCGCGCGCTGCCGTCCCCGGTGTTTCCCCCCGCCTGGAGCAGCGATCGGTTTCACGGCCCAACCACCCTCGCCGAGTGGCTACCGATCGAACCCGCCCGCCCCTCCGATCCCGACGCATTTTATGCAGCCTTCGACGCGTACGCCGAGGCGCCATCGTCGATAGGAATCACCGAGCTTCGAGAACTCGCCGGCTCGTCGGGGGACATCGGCGGGCCCCCCAACGAATGGAACCTCACTCGAAATACCCGCAAGAAGCGAAGCGCCGTACTTTGGGCCCAGCACTTCTTTCGTCTCGAGCTCCGCGGCGAGCCGGGCTGGTTTGACCTACCGCCGGGCGGCGACCCCGAACTCCAGATTCCCCTTCGCGACAACGCCTTCTATGACGTGGCGGAGGGCATTGAACTCGAATGCGACTCGACATGTCGCGGTTTGCCGCCGAGGCTAGACGACGATCTCTTCGGTGGACCGATCCCGCCGGACCTCGAGGAAGGCCCCCCCGCCTTCGTGTTTCTCGGCTACCACTACGACTTCCAGAGCTTTCAGCCGTTGTGGTCGTTGACCCGGGCCAGTCTTGGGCACGATCGTGGAGCTCAGTTCTACACGAGGTTCCTCGAGCTCTTTGCCATCGGCGTTCGCGTTCGCTTTGACACGCCGCTGACGCTGGAGCGTCTTCGACAGCCGAGCGTCGGGGCACTCCCAAACGATAGTTCCCGGGGAGCGGTCCTTCGGTTCGTGGTGAACGGAGTGCGGGCGGTAGCCCTCATCCTCCGTGAACGGCTGCGGAACGGGGTCGTCCTCGAGCTCGGAGATACGAATGTGGACGAGTTCCTCGACGCCTGGCAGCGTCGCTTCGACGAAGCGTATCCGGAGCTCGCCAATGAAAACGCGCAGCTGATCGGGGATCTCCGCGCGATTCTCGGCGCCTAGCCTGCATCGGTCACCAGAGGGGATGGATCGCGTTCGAAAGTGCGGGATTCCCGCGGACCTCGGACGGGAAGACGCCGCAGCGGTACTCGACGTACCGCGAGGACGGCTGGAGCGAGAAGGCCGGGGAGAAGGCCCGGGGAATGCGGTGCTTTCGGGCGCGAGACACGCCGACTGGTGACCGATGCGGGCTAGTAACCCTTTTTGTGAGCCATCGGCGCTCGTGGCTCCCACCCAAGGGAACGCCATGCGGAATTTTGCGAACCCTTGTCCTCCCCAATTCCGGTCAATGACCGTTTCGTCGATCGCCATCCTCGTAGCCCTCGGGTGCCAAGGCCAGGTGATGGATGAGGATCGAGCCGCCGAGCCCGGTGACCCCAGCGACCCCAACCGCCCTTCCCGGATGGACCCCGACGCGCCGTCGCCCTGGGAGCCTCCGGTGATCGTTCCTCCGGACGGGTACCGCGGCGTGATGGACTGCCCCACCGTCGAGCTCCCGTCCTACACGCAGGCGGCACAGCTCGCCGGCCGCTCGCCGGCGTTTCGACAAGTCTGCGGATCCTGCCACGGGGATACCGGCCGGGGCGAAGGCACCGCGCCAGACCTCACCGAGATCGCGAGCCTGGACCAGTACATCGCCGCCGTGCGCGAGGGTCGCTACGACCAAGGCATGCCTTCATTCGACGCGTCCGTCATCAGCGACGACGAGCTTCGCATGGACTTCGAGGCGCTTCGCGCCGGCAACGCAGCCGAGCTGGTCGAGAGCGGGGTCACCCACCCTTTCGACTGGACCGACGAAGAAGTCGAAGCGCGGTATCGCGCCGGGCTTCAGGCGTTCCGCACGCCCGATTCGGAGGGGGCGGCGTGCGCCAACTGCCACGCTCCCGACGGAATCGACCTTGCGATCCTGAGCTACTCGGATGCCGACCTTCGCCGCCGCGGCCTTCTGCACC
>JBCCZL010000913.1:0-2512 GCA_039187775.1 Myxococcota bacterium | reverse complement strand
CTTCGGCACGCTGAAGGAGGCAGGTGGGGTAATGAGTTTCAAGATCTGGAAGACGTCGGGCGGGATGTCGCTCTTTGCGCTCACCGCCATCGCATGCGCCGCGGACACCGGCCCTTCTGCAGGGTCATCCGAGGCGAACGACGCCACCCTGGACGCGGGGATAAGCGATGCTCCCGAAACGTCGATCGACGAATGCGGTCGGGTGGTGGTAGAAGCTTCACGGCGAATCGCGCCGGTAGAGCTCATCGTTGCCGTCGACACGTCCCTCAGCATGGGACAGGAAGCGGCGATTGTTCGAGACAACCTCGAGAGTCTCATCGAACGGGTGTCCGCGGCTGCCGACTTCCGGGTCGTGATCGTTGCAGCGGATCAGCCTCAGCGAGAAGTGATCCCCACGCTGACGGATCCGGTCGCGGCTCGCGTCCAAATCGTGGATGTCGAAGTCGAATCAAACGACGCATTCCGTCAGATTCTCGCCGCGTACGATGAGTTTGCTCCGTTCTTGCGTCCCCAGTCCGTGGTGCATGTTCTGGTCGTTTCGGACGATGAAGCCGACGTCTTGGGAGAGACGTTCCGGCGCCGTTTCGAGACACTGCTGGGCAGGTCATTCTTCTTTCACGCGGCGGTGGCGGAGCCTCAGGAGAGCTCCGAGTGCCTTGACTATCGCGAGGAGCTCGATGCGGAAGGGTTGGCGAGATATACCCAGGATGGTCAAGACCAGTTCTTCTACTGCCGCCCCGCGTGCGAGGGCCCATTCGGCAGAGCGACGAGTCAGGGCCGGACATACTGGGACCTGGCCGAGGCGACGACAGGGACGAGGTTTTCGATCTGCAGCGCAAGCTGGGATCCGCTTTTCGACGCGTTGACCGAGTCGATCGTCGCTTCGTCGGCGCTCCCCTGCACCTACGCGCTCCCGGACCCCCCCGATGGGTTTGTCCTCAGCCAAGACGAGATCGCAGTTTCTCTCGAGCAGTCGGGAACCGAACGACGGGTGTTCGGACCGGCGGGGAGCGAGGGTGATTGCGCGGCAATCGCAGATGGGATCGAGTCTCAGTGGTATCTCGACGACAACATGGACCCATCGTTTCTTACTCTGTGTCCGGCCGTCTGTCAGCTTGTTGAATCCGGAGACCCGGACACGCAGCGACTAGACGTGATTCTTGGATGCGATCCGTTGCTGCTCTAGCCACCCCGACTCAGCGCGTGGGCATATCTCGATGGAGCGAGCTGCCTCGTCTCTCGCACTACAGGTGAAACTCGACGGTCCGCTGCGCATCGGTGGCGAAGGCTCCGTGCTCTAGCCAGTGGTCGATGTGGGGGCGGAGAAGATCCGCGGTCCAGTATGTGTAGCGCGCGTTCGGGAACCGTTCGTGGTTGGCCGCCTGGGCTTCGACAATGCGTCGGTCCTGCGCGGCAAGCAGCTCGAGTACCGGACGGAAAGCGAGCCATTTGAGTCGGGCGGGGAGCCGACCCGTTCGAAGGTGCACTTCGCTGTGAACCCGGAGGAGCCCGTCCTCGGTTGGCGTAAAGTGGGACCGAAGTCCAAGCTCGAGGCCCCGGGGGCTGTGATACTCGAGTTCTGCAGTGGCCGGGGGAACGTAGCGGCCGATGCTGTGACTCCGCTGCCCTTCAAAGAGGCGGGACACGAGGCCGGCTTGTCCCTCCTCGCCGTCGTAGCGCACCTCGGCCACGTCGTATGAGCGAGCCCCGGTAGAAGGCGGGTTCGGCGCCGAACGGACGCTGAGTTTCCCGATGAACCGCTGCTGGACGTTGACCGAGCGGAGAAGGCCCGCGTGAACGAACGGCGTATGGGTGCCGTCCAGCAGGTTTTCGATCGCGTCCCCCAGATGGCCCCGAAGTTCATGAGCGAGATGAAACCGCCGAGTGCCGCGTCCCAGGGGAGCCGGCGGTGCGAACGAGGGAACCTTGTCCTTCGAAAGGTGAATCCAGAGCATTCCCGCGTGCTCCCGCAGGGCAAAGCGCTCCACCGAAGCCGACGGGCAGATGCCGTCGACGCCGGGTGCTCCGCGACACACGCCATCTCGGTCGAAGCGCCATCCGTGATAGGCGCACTCGAGCTGTCCCGCGCGAAGTCGCCCCCGGGAAAGCGGCACCCCCCGGTGAGGGCAGCGATCGATAAGCGCAAACGGTTCGGGAGCCCGGCCGAGGACGACCGGGGTGCCGAGCACGGTGCGCGCGAGCGGCGTGCGTCCGAGCTCTTCGGACCGGGCCACCACCAGCCAGTGTGACGCGAGGACGGTGCGGGTCATAGCTCCAGCCGCGTGAGCAATGGCCCTCCAATCCGCTGGGCAAGCGTTGCAAGAAGACGCCAGGCCGCGCGCCGTCGACGAGCGAGGTGGGCGGTGAACACCACGGTGTGCTCGAGTTCGGGTTCGCCGCCGCGAAGCCGCTTGAACGAGCCAGCGCCCGCGCTGAGATTGAGAAGAAGCTTGTGGGTCAAGGTCTCTTCAAACGCGAGCGCCATCAGTCGCCGATAGAGGCCAAGGGATTG
>JBCCZL010000912.1:0-2514 GCA_039187775.1 Myxococcota bacterium | reverse complement strand
GCCATGACTGGGGTGCCGCCGCTGCCTACATCGCGGCGGCGCTCTTCCCTGACAAGCTCCGGCGTCTCTTCGCGCTCGCGATCCCGCATCCCGGTGCGATCCGGCGGAGACTTCGCAAGGCGGGGGGAGTGCGACATTTCCTCTTCTACAAGATGCCGGGCGCGGCTCATCGCTTTGCAAAAGATGAGTTCGCCGCACTGGAAGCGATCTATCGGCGATGGTCACCGTCGTGGGAGCCGAGCGCGGGGGAGTTTGACGCGGTGCGAGAGACGTTTGCGAACCGGGCGTCCTTGGATTCGGCGATGGGCTACTACCGTTCGCTTCCCGTTCGCCTGCCGAACTACCTTCGAAAGAAGATCTCCGTCGACACCGTGGTGTTTGCGGGCGCCGACGATCCCGTGGTGACACCGACCGACTACTTCGATGCGAAACACATGTTCACCGGCGACTACAAGGTGGAGGTCGTTCCAGGAGGACACTTTCTCCACCGCGAGCATCCCGAGCGATTCGCGGAGCAGCTCCTCGCCCACTTCTCGTGAGTTCTAGCGCTCACCCAACATGGAGAGGCGGAACGGATGCGTCGGGCGGCTCTCGAGCGGACCGTCTCTCGCCCGCGTCACCGATCGTGGCGCTGGGTAATTCTTGCCGATGCCCCGTCCCGGCTCTACGAATTCGCGGGTGAAGAAGCGAACGCTCAAGCGGATTCTCCTCGGCGCGAGCGGCGCCGCGGTGGCCGTGACGAGCGGATTTCAGCTTGCCCGAGCCTACTTCGAGGAGCCCGACTTTCGCACGGTGTCGAACGAACACGGCCTCGAGCTGCGACGCTACCGACCGAGGGTGGTCGCCGAGACCGACGTCGCGCTCCCCGGCCGTCAGGCCGCGACCAGCGAAGGTTTTTCCAGGCTGGCGGAGTACATCTTCAGAGGAAACGAGCGCATCGCGATGACGACTCCAGTGGAAGCCACACCGGTGGAATCGAAGGGTCAACGAATCGCCATGACCGCGGTCGAGGCCTCACCCGAAGATCAAGGCTGGCGCATCGTCTTTACGATGCCGGCGAAGTATCGGCTCGAGGACCTTCCCGAGCCGCGCGACTCTCGGGTGCGACTGCGTCGTGAAGAGGGCCGGCTGGTTGCCGCCCGCCGGTTTTCCGGTCGGGTGACCGAAGCCACCCGGCGCTCTGAGGAGGCGGCGCTCACGCGGAGACTCGAACGTGCTGGCCTTCAGGCTTCCGGTCCAGTGACGGTCGCCATCTACGATCCTCCAACCACCGTCCTTCCGTTCTTGCGACGGAATGAGGTGTGGGTCGAAGTCAACGAGCGCTGAGCTCGCCGTCGGGCGCCCGGCAACGATTCGAGGAACCCACCCTAACGCCATCCTCGACCGCGGCATCTTCGACGAGCGAGCCCTTCGCCTGGACCGCTGAGATCGGCTTCAGTGAGTCGGCTTGCTGCTTCACGATCTACAAGGTATAAAACTGCCTCGGAGGAGAACCATGCTTTCCCTTGTGCCGACTCCGGATCTCCCGCCCGCGCTTCGCTGAGAGCGCCCAGCGGGGATCCGCCCGCCTTCCTACGCGATGAAGTCCCGATGGTCGGGACCGATGCGCGGGGATGCCCGTGCCCTTTTGGGTACGCGTCGGAGTAAGCATGAAGAAGAACAGGAAGTCCGGGCAGAGAGCCCGGAGTGAGTTGTATTTTGACTCCCGCGGGAGTCATGAGAGGAAAGCGCGGCAGCTCTGCGCTCAGGTTGCCGAAGCCGTAGGCCTTGCCCTGTCGGCGACTTCCGATCCGGCGCTGTCAGGGTTGTGGGTCGCCGAGGTTGTTCCCAATCCGCATCTCGGCCAACTGTTGGTGCGCGTGGTCGCGGAAAGCGAACAGGTCGGCGCGATTCAAGCGAAACTTACTTCGCTTTGTGGTCACTTTCGCTCCGAGGTGGCGTCTGCGATTCATCGGAAGAAGACGCCGCAGCTCTCGTTTGCCGTCCTGCAAGCGGAATCGCCGGGAGAGGAACGATGAGGCGCTGGTTGGCGGAGCCTCTCGACGCCGACACCCGTCGTGCGCTGGAGCGAATCGAGCGACTCGACGATGTGGTGGAAGTGGCGGTGATGCCGGATGCCCATCTTGCAAAGGACGTGTGCATTGGAACCGTCACCGCCACCCGGAGCCGGATCTTTCCTTCTGCGGTCGGTGGCGACATTGGTTGCGGCATGGGCGCACTGCCGCTTGGCGTCCCGGCTTCGCGGGTCAACGAACGAACCGCGCCAAAAATTCTCGATGCGTTTGCCCGACACATTCCCATTCTGAAACATCGAACCGCGCCGACGCCCTGGGAGGGTGAGCCGTGTCGCCTGAGTCACGGTTCCCTTGAACGGAAGCAAGCCCGGGAAGGACGGCTGCAGCTAGGAACGGTCGGTCGAGGCAATCACTTCGTCGAGCTTCAGGAAGATGACCTGGGCAACCTCTGGTTGATGGTCCATTCCGGTTCCCGTGCGATGGGACAATCGATCACTGC
>JBCCZL010000911.1:0-2516 GCA_039187775.1 Myxococcota bacterium | reverse complement strand
TTCGAGGAGAGCAGCGCGATCCGGGCTGCCGAGATCGGGCCCGAGGGCCGACAACAACCCGGAACGAACTTCGGGACGGGGGTACTAGGAGCTCGACTCGCTGGGGTCGTCGTCCGTGTCGGCCCTCGCGACGGCGACGGGTTTCCGCTCCTCGCCGGGCGGGGGTTCGTCCCCGCCCTGTTCGTCTTGAATGTAGGTCTTCTCTTTGTAGAGGTAGGCGACCGGAATGAAGAGGAGCCCGGTGACGAACATCATTCCTGCAAAGAAGAAGAAATAGCTCGGTCCGCTCAACGTGCTCGACGCGGTGGCGAAGCTCCGTCCCACCAGATCGTCACTCGTCACGCTGCTGCCGGCGGGAGCCGAAAGGATGGTCCAGTAGTACTGAAGGTCATCGCCGTCGGGGTCGTAGCTCGCGCCGCCATCGAGAATGATCGAATCCTCCGAGAGCTCCACCCGTTCTGGAAGGTTCACCTCGACCACCGGTGGAAAGTTCTCATCGGTCACGTGAATTGTGACCTCGTCTCGAGCCACCTGATCCCCAACCGTGTAGCTGAACTCCAGCACGTATTCGCCGTTCTTATCCGGGGTGAACACAGGGTTTCGCGTATCGGCGTCGGTGAGCGCCGAGTCGTTGAGCCGGCTCTCCGTGGGCTTCGAGACAAAGCGCCAGCCATAGGCGCTCGATCCCCGGGCGTCGCCGTCGCTGGCCGTCGCGTACATTCGAACGGGCGTACCCTCCTTCGCGGTGACCATTCGGCCCGCCTCGGCCGTGGGCGGTGCGTCCTCCGGCGCGGTGGCCGGTTCAGGTGTGGGAAGCTCACGAACGACCTCGATCGTTCCCTCGGCCACGACCCGAGCGCTCCCGTCGTTGGCCGCCAGCTGAACGGTGTATTCGCCCGGCACGTCCGCCACGAACTGAGGCCGCGGATTCTGAATCACGTCGTTCGTTCGCGCGGTCACGAAGTTCCCCAGGCTCACGCTCATCAGGAACGCGGCCATCACCACCGACTTCATGGTTTTCGGCGCCTGAGTGTAAGAAAACTCGAGCGCAGTGATCGAGACCATCACCTCCGCTGCGGTGATCACCACATACGCAAGGAGCTGCCAGCCGATCGAAGGAAACTCCCCCTCTTCGAGCATGATCTCGACGTAAGCGGGAATGAGAAACGCGGGAACCGTCAGAAAAAACCCGAGCGCGATCTTGCGGAGCGGCGTCAGGGGAAACACCTTGTTGAGCGCCGGATAGATCACAAAAGAAAACAAGGGGATAAACGCCATCACCAGGAGCGGGTTGAGCGCCTGAATCTGTGAGCTCAACCATTCGATGCCGAGGACCCGGTCCATCTTTTCCGCCTGGATCACCCAGCTCGATCCGGTCTGATCGAAGAGCGCCCAGAACGGCGCGATGAAGACGTAGATAATGGCGAGCTTGCCAAACGTCTTGAGGCCTTCCTTGCTGAAGATCTCCTTGAGGAAGCTGGTGCCGCCCGCCGGGATATGAATGAACACTTTTCGGCCCATCCAGAACACAAATGTCGCGATGAACATCAGAAGGCCGGGCACGCCGAACGCCACCTGCGGCCCCGCGACGACCAGCAGGTAGGGTGTAAGCAGCGTCGAGATCGCCGAGCCGAAGTTGATCGAGAAGTAAAACCAAAGGAACACCTTCTCGAGAAGGCCAGCGTTGCTCTTTCCAAACTGATCGCCGACGTGCGCCGACACGCAGGGCTTGATGCCTCCCGAACCGACCGCGATCAGCGCAAGGCCGATCGCGAGCCCGGTGCGGGGCTCCATGAACGACATTCCGAGCGGCGTGTCGGCGATCGCGAGGACCGCGTGACCGAGGCAGTAGACGATCGAGAGGCTGAGGATCGTCTTGTATTTGCCGAGCACCGTGTCCGCGAGCAACGCGCCGATCAGCGGGAAGAAGTAAACCGCGGTGCCGAAGTTGTGATACCAGACGTTCGCTTCCTCGGGACTCATCACGTCCGGATTTCCGGAGGAGTCCAGGAGGTACTTGGTCATGAAGACCACTAGAATGGCCTTCATGCCGTAGTAGCTGAATCGCTCGGCGGCCTCGTTGCCGACGATATACGGAATGCCCTTGGGCATGCCCTTCGTCGGCACAGGCGCGGTTCGATAGTTGGACACAGACTCTCCTTCCCCGGCGCGGGAAGCGGCTTTCGTAACCTGCAACCTCGCTCAACGCAACGGCGACATCTCCGCCCCAGATCGCTGCGGTTTGGAAATTTCTAGGATGCCCCTAGCCAGCCAATCGGGCCCACGCGGCCACAAAGTCTTCGGGAAGTGGCGCCTCGATCGGGGGACCGTCGCCAATCTGCACTTCGCGACAGTGCAGCATCACTCGCCGCGCCGTGACT
Source organism: Myxococcota bacterium (assembly GCA_039187775.1). Classification (GTDB taxonomy): domain Bacteria; phylum Myxococcota_A; class Polyangia; order Polyangiales; family JBCCZL01; genus JBCCZL01. Next base: position 135 of record JBCCZL010000911.1, on the reverse strand, counting down.
ACCGCGCCGTTATCTCTCACGATTCGGCGCGGGCCCCCATAGTGCGGGTCGCCAAAGATCGGACTTCCCACATGCTGAAGGTGCACCCGGAGCTGATGGGTTCGACCCGTCTCGGGGCGGCGGGGCGGCTTCTGG
>JBCCZL010000910.1:0-2525 GCA_039187775.1 Myxococcota bacterium | reverse complement strand
GACTATCTGCCCGAGCCCGAGCTCCTGGTCTACGTGAGCGGGGCGTTCGAGGTGCTCGGCGGACTTGGGCTCATTTTCAAAGGCACACGTCGATGGGCTTCCTATGGCCTCATCGCGCTTTTCATCGCGGTGTTCCCGGCCAATATCCACATGCTCGTTCACGAGATTCAACTCGAGCCGGGAGGCGACATTCCGGTATGGGCGATGTGGGCGCGGCTCCCGTTTCAGTTCGTGTTCATCGCCGCGGCCTGGTGGGTCGGTCGGCCCGATGAGAACCCCGAAGGCGTGGCAGCAGCCGAAGAGACTGTGGCATCAGCCGAAGAGGCTTAGGCCTCGTGGGTCGACGGCGGTTCCGAGAACGTCACGCCTTCGTACACTTGGTCCACCGCCAGAGGAACGTTCCTGGTCTCCAGCGTGACTTGGTCGCCCTCTTCGGCGATCCGAAGCTCCCAGATACCGTCATCCCGTCGCCGGAAGAGCTCGAGCCGCTTCCGCTGCTGTGACACGAGGAGATACTCGCGGAGGCTCGGGAGCTTTCGGTACGCGGCGAACTTCTCGCCCCGGTCGGCGGCTTCGGTCGAGTCGGACAACACCTCGACGATGAGCGAAGGGTTGGTGACGGCATTCTCGTCGAAGCCAGATCTCTCGATTCCTCCACACACGATGCTGAGGTCCGGGTAGGTCGTCCGGTCCGCAGCTTCGATCCGAGTCTTTACGTCGGAGTTCAACACGCGACAGGAGCTCCCACGCAAGTGTTCGACGAACGCGGCGGCCAGCAACACGGCAATCTGGCCGTGTTCGATGGTTCCTCCGGCCATCGCCACCACTTGGCCCTGGCGCCACTCGTACTTCCGATGTTCTGTGCGTTCGAGCGCTAGATACTCTCGGTAGCTCAACGACTTGGCTTTCGCTTCCACTTGGGAAGTATAGCTCGTGGCTCGAGCACTGCGGTTTCCTGCGCGGTCTTCAACGGGTGCGATTCCCCACCCAGCGAGGCGGTCCTCGGTAGCGGATGGGTACATCTTCGAACGTGCCGTAGGCGAAGCTTCGGGCGAATCCGCCCCCACCGCCGTAGACGAGGACCAGCCGTCCCGAGGTGGTGCCCGCCTGCTGGTACATGTTTTCGTCTTCGTCGTACGGCTTGATGTCCCACTCGTCGAGCTCGAGGATGTACGCGTTTGGCGCGTTCCAGCAGGTGGTCCGTTCGCCATCCGGCGGAACGTCGATTCGCCAGAACCCGCCTCCGTTGCCGTAGCTCTTTTCATGTTGACCCGCAGTGAGCTCGATCGGGAGGTCGGTGATATCGATGTGCTGCGCGCCGATCGGAAGCATCGCATTGGTGCTCGGCAACCGCTCGTCGCCGATCACGAGCGCCCAGTTGTCATAGCGGGGCTCGAAGTAGATGGCCTTCGGGATAAAGAGCTTGCCGTTTCCTACGCCGCGAAGCGGCTCGGCGCCTTCGGGAAGCGTCGGGTGTTCACTCCAGCGAAACGCCTGCGCCCAGTCGGGGAGCGTTCCGTCGTCGGCCGTCGCTTCTGGTTCGACGGGTTCGGCTTCGGGGCTTTCCGCTTCGGGCTCAGACTCGGTGTCTTGTAGTGCCGAGGGAAGACTGTCGAGGGAGGGGCTGTTGCACGCGGCCAACGCCAGTGCGGAAAAAACGAGGCGCCGCATGGGCCGGAATCGAAGCGCAGTTGCGCCGCGACCTCAAGGCTTCCTTCGCGTGGTAGACTCCGAGCGTGACGATAGAACACGACAACGATTTGATCGGCCTTCGGCGTGCCGGTGCGCTGGTCGCGCGGGTGCTTCGGGAGATGGGCAAGGCGGTCGCCCCGGGAGTCCGACCGGTGGAGCTCGACGAGATCGCCCAGCGTGCGTTTCGGGAAGCCGGAGCGACGTCTGCGCCCCAGAAGGCCTATCAGTTTCCCGGCGCGACCTGCATCAGCGTGAACTCGAGCCTTGCGCACGGCGTTTCGTCGCGAAAGCCCCTTCGAGAGGGAGACCTCATCAATATCGACGTGTCGGCCGAGCTCGACGGGTACTGGGCGGACACCGGAGGAAGCTTTCCGGTGGGCAATGTGAAGAGCCGGCTTCGACGTCTCCTCAAGTCCACTCGCAAAGCCCGGGACGAAGCGGTGGCGGAAGTCCGCGCCGGTCGTCCGCTCAATGTGATCGGGCGGGCGGTTCAACGGCGCGCCAAGCGCGATGGCTTTCAGGTGATTCGGAACCTCGGTGGTCATGGGGTGGGTCGCTTCATTCATGAAGAACCCCACGTCTCGAATATTTCGAACCCCCTCGACCGGACAAAGCTCAAGGAGGGCTGGGTTCTAGCGGTGGAGCCGTTCTTGACGACCGGAGCCCGAAATGTGGTGGAGGACGCGGACGGGTGGACCCTCAAGACGCCGGACGGGACGCTCGGAGCGCAGTTCGAGCACACCATTGTCGTCACCCAGGGTGAGCCCATCATCCTCACCCTGTAGCAGCCTCGAGCAGGAAATCCCTGGTATTCCGGCGGCGTGTGGTTGCGT
>JBCCZL010000909.1:0-2561 GCA_039187775.1 Myxococcota bacterium | reverse complement strand
GGGCCCCCCCGCGCCCGCGGGGGGGCGGGCGCACGGGGCGGGGGGGGGGGGGGGGCCCCGGTTGGGGGGCCGCCCGCGGGGGGGAGGGGCTGCTCCAGACCCTCCAGAGAGAGAGTGGGCCCACCTGGACTCGAACCAGGAACTGCCCGGTTATGAGCCGGGAGCTCTAACCAATTGAGCTATAGGCCCGCGCAGCGCCGCAGAAACGAACACCGCATCATCTCACAGATCGTCGGTCCACGTTATGAACCGTGGCCGACGGGCTGTCTACAAGAGCTGGTTCGAAATCAAGTATCGATGAAGCTTCGCAGCTGCTTCGAGCGACTCGGATGACGAAGCTTGCGGAGCGCCTTCGCTTCGATTTGGCGAATCCGCTCACGGGTGACCTCGAAATCCTGGCCCACCTCTTCGAGGGTGTGGTCGCTCTTTTCACCGATGCCGAACCGCATGCGGAGCACTTTCTCCTCCCGCGGCGTGAGCGTCTTGAGGACCCGGCGGGTCTGAGACTCGAGGCTTCCGTTGATCACCGCCTCGACGGGAGAGACCGCGGACTTGTCCTCGATAAAGTCTCCAAGATGGCTGTCTTCCTCTTCGCCGATCGGCGTCTCGAGCGAAATCGGCTCCTTCGCAATCTTGAGAACCTTGCGGACCTTATCGAGCGGCATCTCCATCTTCTCGGCGATCTCTTCCGGCGCGGGCTCGCGGCCAAGCTCCTGGACGAGATAGCGAGACGTTCGAATCAGCTTGTTGATCGTCTCGATCATGTGAACGGGAATCCGAATCGTCCGGGCCTGGTCTGCGATCGCGCGCGTGATCGCCTGTCGAATCCACCACGTCGCGTAGGTCGAGAACTTGTAGCCGCGGCGGTACTCGAACTTGTCCACCGCCTTCATGAGACCGATGTTCCCCTCCTGAATCAGGTCGAGGAACTGGAGGCCACGGTTCGTGTACTTCTTCGCGATCGACACCACGAGCCGAAGGTTCGCTTCGACGAGTTCGGCCTTGGCCCGCTCGGCCTGCCGTTCGCCGCGGTGCTGGTCCCGATAGGTCTGCCGCAGCATCTCGATCGGGAGCCCCACGTCCTCCTCGACCTGGGCGATCTGCTTGTAGGCCTCCTGCACCGCGTCGTCGGCGCGCTTGATGCCGTCTGCGCTCGCCCCGTACTTGCGCTGAATCCGCTTCTCCGCCGACTTGCTGGCCTCGATCTCGCCGAGGACCTTCTTGAACTCCTTGTGGCTTAGGCCCCCTACCCGCGCTTCCGCGTCGGCCATGGCCGTCTCCGCCCGCTCGAGCCGCCGGACGTAGCCTTTGATGCGAGCCACGACCTTGTCGACCTGCTTCTTGGTGAGGCGAAGATCGCGCAACGCCTGCACCCGGTCTCGCCGGTTCTTTTCGAGTTGCGCTTCGTTGGCTTTCCGAGTCTTGTCGCTGATTCGCTTGCCCGACTCGAGTTCCCCCCGAAGCTTTGCGTTCTGGGCCTGGATCCGCTTCACCCGGTCAATAAGCTTCAGAACCCGCACCAGCTCGGCCTCTGGATCCCACCCTTCGTCCGGATCCTGCTCCTTGATCACATCCTTCAACCGAAGTTTGCCGTGCTTCAGGTTGTCGCCGATTTGCAGGATCTCCTGCACTCCGATCCGCGAGCCGAGAAGCACGTCGAACACTCGGTTTTCGCCGTCTTCGATCCGCCGCGCGATCTCCACTTCGCCTTCGCGCGTGAGGAGCGACACCGCGCCCATCTTCCGGAGGTACATTCGCACCGGATCGCTCGACTTCGTGTAGCTCTCGTCGATCGCCGCGGGCGGAACGCTCGGCATCGGCCGCTTCGGATCGGTCTTGACCTTGACCTCGTGCTTCACGCCGGCAGCATCTCGATGGAGCCGACGGACCGAGGTGCCGCTGTCGCTCACCCGGATGTTCTCCGCCGCAAGAATGATCATGAGCTCGTCGATCTGGTCGGAGTTGACCATCTCAGGCGGCAAGCCGTCGTTCACTTCGTCGTAGGTGAGGAAGCCCTTCGCCCGACCGCGCTCGATCAGGGTCTGAACTTCTTTCCGGTCACGCGGATGCTTGCGCTTGGCCTTGGCGCTGGTGCCGTTGACCTTCGGCTTCCGGCTCTTCGCGGTATCGTCCCCCTTTGAAGCGCGCCCGGCCTTCGAAGCTTGCTCCGCTTTCGACCCTTTCGCCTTGGTGCCGCGCTCCGACTTGTCGGCCTTCGCCTTCGGCCGGCCTTTTTTCGCGCTCGCCCTCTTCGAGGTGCCCGTTTTACTGGTTCGCCCTTGGTCTCTGATCGCCATGCTTACCTCGTCAACCGCCCCTCGCGTGCCTGCCCGCCTTCAAACGGTGGGCACTGCGCGAAAGTTCATCCCTCTGTCGCGTAAGCTCAAGCGCCCGCGCATCGTCGCCTCGACGACGGGCCTCTTGAATCTCTGTCATCAGTTCCGGGAGCCGGCCCTGAATGTTCTTCAACTGAAGCCGCAAGACCCCGTCTTTCACCACGTGGCTCGCACTTTCAGCGTCATATTTAGACTTCGCCACTCGCCCGCTGAGCCACTCGAGAG
>JBCCZL010000908.1:0-2562 GCA_039187775.1 Myxococcota bacterium | reverse complement strand
GGCGACGGCGACCTCGACCTCTTCGTCAGTTCGATCTTCGACAACGATTGCCCCGAGGGGGATCAGTGCTTTTGGGGAACGACGGGGAATCGCTTGTTTCGAAACGAAGGGAACCGGCGTTTCGTGGATGTGACCGAGGCGCAGGGGCTCCTCGACGGCGGCTGGGCCTGGGGAACACGCTTCTTTGATTACGACCTCGATGGCGACCTCGACCTCATTCAAGTCAACGGCACTCGAGGCGCCTGGCCGGAGACCGGGTTCGACAACGAAAACCTGCGCCTCTTTCGAAACGATGGCGATCGGTTTTCCGAAGTCGCGCTCGAGCTAGGACTCATCGACCGCGGCATCGGCCGAGCGGTGGTTCCCTTCGACGCGGATCGGGATGGCGACCTCGACTTGCTGATCACTCACAACATGGGTTCCCCGCACTTTTGGCGAAACGAAGCCGCGGAGGGCCGAAGCTGGCTTCGAGTGAAGCCACAGGGGACGATCAGCAATCGGGACGGGATGGGTGCGGTGGTCCGGGTGTGGACAAGGGCCGGCGCTCCGCCGATGGTGCGCCACGCCGGAAACGGCTGTGGTTTTCTCGGCCAAAGCGAAGGCACTCCCCATTTCGGGCTGGGCGACGTGGAGCGCGTGCATCGGGTCGAGGTCTATTGGCCGGCCACCGATCAGCGCCAGGCGTTCGAGAATGTCGACGCCCGGCAGGAGCTCTTAGTCATCGAGCCGAGGCTCTGAGTCGCCGAGGTCCGGTTCGTCGTCGGTGGGGGCTGTCTCTGAAGTAGAGGTTGCTCCCGAAGTTGCGTCTCCCGTGTCACGGTTCGGGGTGCCGGAACTGGACGGATCCGTGTCCGGTGCCTGGACCGGCCGCGGACCGGAAGAGAATCCCTTCGGTGGATTCGGCGCATGGTTCGACGTGGGAGACGCCGGTTTCAGTCCGATCGACCCACGGAGCTTTCCCGTCCACTGTCGAAGATGGTCGCGAAGCGCAAGGCTGAGGACCGCGGTCCCGATCACCGCGCTCGCCGATGCGGCCGCCGCGGGACTCGTCGCAAGATATCCGAGAGACACCGCGAGGAGCACCAAGCCGGTGAGGCCCGACGCCAGCAGAGTGGGGACGACGCTTCGATGAAAGCGAACTTCGGGCGCCCCGTCGCCGTGATCCCGATACGTGGCGAGCTTGACCGCGCCGGCGGGGAGCCGAGGAATCGCCCGCCGGCGCACCATCACCAGGCCCACCACTGCAAGCCACACGAGCGCGGTGCCGAAGAGGCTGAGCAAGGTGCTCAGCGTGCTTCCCCAGCCGCTCGCATAGGGAATCGAGAATTCCGCCGCCTCGCCGCCCTGGCCGGCGTAGAGCTTTTCAAACGTGAAGCGCACCCCCTCTGCGGGCACCAACACCTGAAGGCCGTTCGGTGAACCCTCGGCGAGATCGGGGAGGTCGGAGACGAGCGCCCCCGGCTCGCGCAGCGTGAGATCCGACCGAGGCGCCGCGTAGTCGGCGTCGGCGGGGAGAAACACTTCCCAGGTGGTTCGAGTCACCACCATCTCTGGCGTGGGGAGCGTGCCTCGAACGCGACCGAACACACCGATCGGCGCCTCCCGGGTCGCGTAGACGAGCTCGACGGGAAATCCATCCGCCGAGTTGATGATATTGATCAGGACGGTCGGAGCATCACTATCGTTCGCCTCGAGCGCGGGCGTCTCGGGCTGACCGTCCACCCGCGCTGACCACACTTCGGCATTCTCCGGAAGGGTGACGCGGAGGAACTGCTTTCGCTGGTTGCGCACCAAAAACCGTGCAGTGGTGACCGAAAACCCGTCGCGGGTCACGAGCGTCTGGTAATTCGCCTCGTCGATGGTCGCATCCTGGGTCGCGATCTCTGCGTGGCGGGTGATCCGGAGCGCAAGCTCCGGCCGCGGCGACGCCTGCACGTATTTGTACGCGTGAAGGATCGGGTTGGTGGTCCGAAGAATCAGCTGCTGCGGAAGCTCCCCCACGTCGAGCGGACTCAGCCGGTCGGTGGTCGCGGGGTCGACCTGCACCGCGGCGAGCGCCTCGACGGCAATGCGCCCCTGCTCGACATCGGCGCCCCGGACGTGAAGGGTGGGCACCGTGAGTTCGGCCTGGTCGCTTCGCTCGGCGCCGATTCGCTCGTAGCGGACTTCGATTCGAAACTGGCCCTCGAGGTCTTGGGTGAAGTTCACCGCGATATGCTGCTCGTCACCCACGGTTCGGAGCTGGTGCTCTCGGAGCGAGGGAGCGCTCAGGTCGAGGAAGTTCACGCCCTCGGGGAGCACGAGCTCGAGGCCCGCGAGGCTCCCTGATTTTACGTGAATGTCGACCACCGCTTCGGCGGTGGTGGTGACATCGTCGAGCGAAATCAGGGTATCGACCTGCGCGTCAAAACGTCCCTGTTCGCGCTCGCGCCGGGCGGTGACGGCGGTGAGTCTTGGCGCTGCATCGACGTAGCGGTAGGTGTGGGCAACGGTCATCGCGATGCTGTCGCGTACCGGTGCGGGGAGCTGGTTTTCCCCGACTCGCGTGAGCTCGTCCTCTTC
>JBCCZL010000907.1:0-2567 GCA_039187775.1 Myxococcota bacterium | reverse complement strand
TTTACGTCCGTGAGTGCGGCCAGCCCATCCGTAAAGTTCAGCCACTCCTTACGGTAATCGTAACGAAAGCTGAAGAAGTGCTTTGAAAGTAAAACCCGCAGCCTTGCCCGAAGGGTCCCCGAAAAAAGAAGTGTGACAAGCAAAGCGCCGCCCGCGGCTAAGAAGCCGATCTGAAGCACGCCACCCCAGCTCCCACCCATTAACTTGATGAAGTAGCCCACCGCAGCCACGGCGTAGAGGTCCGCGCGGTGGTCGGCCGTGGCGGCGCCCCGAATGGCCTCGGGGGCCATGTACAACGGCGTGCCGAGGAGGGTGTTCTGACCGGTTCCGTCCCCGACGTTCGGTGCGGTGAGCTCCTTCACTAGACCGAAATCCAGAATTTTGGCGACGTCTTCCCGGCCCCCACGCTCACAGAGGATGATATTGGCGGGCTTGATGTCTCGATGGATAAGGCCGGCGGCGTGGGCCTCCTGGAGGGCGCTGCAGACTTGTTGGAGGACATGAATCACCCGAGAGGGGGGCTGGGGTCCCCACTCGTGCACGAGCTGCTCGAGATTCCACCCGTCGAGATACTCCATCGCGTAGTAGAAGATGCCATTCGTCGTTCGTCCGTAATCGAACACCACGACCGTGTTCGGGTGGCTCAGCTGCGCGGTGAGCTGAACCTCTCGCTCGAATCGCCGAGCTTCGTTCTCGGTTGCGTTGGCCAGGAGCTTCACTGCAGTCGGCCTCTGCAACATTGCGTGGCTCGCACGAAACACCTGGCCCATGCCCCCTTCTCCGATCTTTTCCTCGAGCGAGTACTGGCCGAGACGCACCGCCTGGCTCACCGCTCGGCGCAGGCCATAGGTCACCCAGGAGACCACGACCGCCACAGTGCTGATCGCCGTCCACCAAAGGAGAACCGAGCTCACCCGGCTGAACTCCGATGTCGACGAGGGCGAGGATTCCAGTTCCAAGAGGTAGCTTCGGTAGGCAAGGAGGCCCAACGGGATCATCAAGAGAAGACAGAGAATCGCCGTCCGCGGTGGCGTGCTCGGAACGATGGCGCTCCGGCCCGTCATGGTGACGGTCAGCGCCAAGAGCGCAGTGAGCTCCGGGCGCTGACTTGCATCGACGTACGAAGAGAGCCAGCCGACGAGCACCCCGGTAGCGATGATGCCGGCGGACTCGAGGGTCATGATTCGACGAACGGAAGACTTGCCAAATCGCGCCTGGGCCGCCAGGGCGAGGAGAATCCCGATCGCGCTCACATGAACGACATTCCCGGCTCCGTGAACTCTCACTGAACGGTCGAAGAACCCGTACACCAAGAACATCAGAAACAACGCTGCGACGCTCGCGAGAGTGCTCGCCACCCGTCGCCGCAGCTCGAGCTCATCGATGAAGGGGCGAGCTTGGCTCAGGACCGTCGACTTCAACATCGGGGGCCTACGGTTCCGGAATCCGCCAAGTAAGGCTGAGACGAAACAAGAACGCTGCGGGCAGCGTCTGGCTGTCTTGAAGGCTGTCCCCCGAACGGTTCTGCGCATCGAACTTTCGATACACGGTGCGACCGCCGAATGCTCCGAGCCACAGCGTGCTCGCAACCCGGACGTTCGCTAGGACGCCAAGGGACACCACCGAGTAGGCGATGTTGTCGATGCACTCCGATGTCTGAGCGACCGTTTCGTCGGCCTCCGTGACGGGGTCGTCGGTCTCGCGTGCGGCGCAGGGCCAGCTCTCGGTCACCGAGGCGTCGCGAATGCCGTAGGAGTTTCCGCTGATCTCTGCGCGAACGCCGAACTCGAAACGGTCCCCGAGGGTGGTGACCACATCGACGAAGGCCGGCACGAACGCGGTGATCTTCAGCGAGTCGACCGGCTCCCAATCCACGAACAACGCCGGGAGCGGAAGGAAGTTGCCAAAGCTATAGGCTGCGAACAGGCCCGCTCCGAGCACAAAGCGGTCGTTAAACGAGTGGGTTACCATGCTGACGGCGCTGAAGAGCATCATCGATGAGTCGAAGTCTGCGAAGTCCCCCGCGAACGACACCGACGCGCGGAGAGAGAAGAGCCAGTCCTCGGCGAGGCGCTGCACGAAGAGCACGGGTACATCGATCGAGTGAAACGGGCCGAAGAGATCGATGTCGCTCGTGTCTCCGAGGACGTCGACGCCGATCGCGCGATAGGCGATGCCGGGGATCAAAAACGTGCCCTCGGCGAGCGGAATCGGAGCGTTGGCGGCGACGTCGAAGGTGGTGACGTCGACCTCGGCGTCGGCTCCTTCGAGCGCGACCGGGCCCATGTACTGAGCGCTGACGCTTGCGAGGTCGGGGAACTGTGCAGCCGCCGAACCCGGCGCGAGCAGCATGGCAGTCACGGCGAGAAGCGCGACGCTCCGTCTCGGCGTCGACCGCTCGTCGGAAGTGCGCGGAGCGTCTGCGAGGGTCGTTTCCACCACGTCTTGAGCCTAGCCCCGTCGGTCGGGTGGCTCCTTCGAGGAATGGTCACGGTTCGTCTCTGTGCGGTGCCGTGGCGGATACGAATCGATACATAACCGAGCTCAGCCACTCCGCCTGCGTGCTA
>JBCCZL010000906.1:0-2573 GCA_039187775.1 Myxococcota bacterium | reverse complement strand
GACCTTATATTAGGCGCCGGCCAGCCCTGGCGGGCCGTCTTTGACACAACCGATAGGGGGCGAAACGGTTTCGACGGGGCTGGCCGGCGCCTAATATAAGGTCTCCGCCCCGTGGCGCCACGTAAGCCCGAGAAAAGCGCCTCGATTCATGGATCTGACCGATGGGTGGGGTTTTTCACGCCATTGCGGGTCGACGGGCCCTAAGTGCGCTAGGGTTCCGGGTTCTGAGGAGGCTTTTCATGTTGCGCAGGGTTCAGCTAGTTGCTTTGGCAGTGGCGATGGGTGGTTACGGCTGTGGAGACGACGGTCGTACGTCGTCGCCGGACGCCGCGGTGATTCCCGACGGTTCGACGACCGACACGGGGATGGGCGACGCCGATGCGGCGCCAATTCGTTCGGGACTCCTCAGCGATGCGCCCCTCAGCTTTCCGCAGGTGTATGCCGCGGTGACTGCGCAGGCCCAAGGCAGCACGGAGACGCGTCCGTGGATTCCGACGGACCTCGATATGGGAACGGACGGTGCGCTTTGGGTGATTCAGCGGATGAATCGCCTTCCGCAGTTCACCGACGCGACCGAGTGCACGATGCGTTCGAACACGCCGGGCGTCGAGGATGACTGCTTCGGCATTCAGGGCAGCACGGTCACGATCACCGACCCGCAGCTCGCCGAACCGGCGACCGAAGCGAATGGGCGTGCTCGCCTGATCGTAGACGGCAACAGTTGGCACTTCATGCGTCGTCCCGCGGGGATCGCCTTCGGGTTGGCCGAGACGACGATTCCCATCGGAGACCCTGGCACGCTCTCGCGCGACGGCACTCCCCTGGTCCAAGACACGATGACCTACGCGCACGTGTTCGCGACGTGCCACGAGCACGAGACTGCAAACTTCACCGACGATCTTCCGTTCATCGGCCCATCGCTCTGGACGGGGGACTTCAGCGTCTACAACGGCGAAGCGCCGTTCGCGTGGTCGAACGGCTCACACCTCGACATGGTGCACGCCACGCAGCACTGCATGGGCATCGCCTGGGAGCGCGACAACATCTACTGGCTCATCAACGGGATGGAAGGAACGCTCGACCGCTATGACTTTCGCGTGGCTCACCTTCCCGGCCACTTCTATCACGAGGACGCGGAGATCAAGCGCTGGCTCTGGGACGCCGACCGAATCGCCCGGGTCCAGGATGTGCCGAGCGGTTTGGAGATCGCGGGCACGCAGCTCCTCATCGCGGACACCGGAAACGGCCGAATCCTTTCGGTCGACATCAGCAATGAGCCGCCGGAGCAGGGCAACTTCCGAAGCTTCGAAAACCTTCCCGCGACGATCCACCGAAACCCAACGACCCTCGAGTTTGCCGACAACGGCACGCTCTCCGCGCTCTGGGGCGGCACTCCGCAGCCGAGCGGGCTCACGGTGTTCAACGACGAAGCGGTGATCGTGGCCGACTATGCGACCGGTAACATTTCGATCTTCGAGCTCGAGGGTGGCGCGGAGATCCGCACGGTCGACACCGGCCTCGGGGCGGGCATCGGCGGCCTCGCGGTGATGAACGGCACCGTGTACTTCACGCACATGGAGACCCGCGGGGTCTACCGCATCGACGTCCAGAACTGAGCTCCGTGCTGGCGTACACCGTCCGCGGCCGGTTCGACGATCCGGCCGTGGGCGAGCGATGGCTCGGCTGGCTTCGCGACAAACACCTGAAGGATGTCTGCGACGCAGGAGCCCTTCGCGCAGAGGTGGTTCGTCTCGACGGCGAACCTCAGACGTTCGAGGCGCGTTACTACTTTCCTAGCCGCGAGGTCTTTGCAACCTACCAAGCCGAACACGGGCCGCGCCTTCGTGCGGAAGGGCTGGAGCTATTCCCCACCAGCCTCGGCATTCACTACGAGCGAAGCCTCGGACCCGTCGAGGAGCGTTTTCCTTCGGAGTAGCGGTTTCCTTCGGAGTAGCGGTCGAGTGCCAACGCGCTACGGCTGCTCGGTCAGCGGCGGGGTTTCGAGCTTTTGCAGTCGCCGGAGTAGTTCCGGTCGAAGCTGCTGAAGTGGGTTGATGGCCTCGGCGGGAAGCGCGGACTCTCGACCGGTGCCGCTGAGCGCACGGGCCAATGAGTCCCCCTGTCTCGAGAACGCCTGACGCAGACGTTCGCCAGCCTCTGCCTGCGCAAGGGCTTCCTCCGCGGTCAACGGCACCGACTCCCCCTCGGCGAACTCGATCGCGGAGTCCACGCGATACGCCTTGGTCAGCCGCACGGATTCGTTGCTGGCAGTGTCCACGGCCACGATCGAAAACTCGGCGTCTTCATTCGGAACCGTCAGCTGATGGGCTCGGGCGTCGCCATCCGCCGTGGCGATGACCGCGTCGCCGCGGAAAATCCGATACTCGGCGACGACTCCCGCGTCGTTCGCAGCGGGCCACACCAAGGTGAGCAACGCCTCCGCCGGAGCATCTTCGGTGTTCTCCCTGGCTTCGCCGTTCTCTGCGGCTTCGGGGTTCTCCGCGGCTTCGGCCACGTCGTCTTGAGCCGCGCGTCGAATGTGAAGCGGCACCGGCGGCCAGCTCGGCGCGGTC
>JBCCZL010000905.1:0-2592 GCA_039187775.1 Myxococcota bacterium | reverse complement strand
TGCGGGAAATCCGCACGTCCGGTTTGAAGTGGCGGGGGCGGGAAACGGAGTCATGGCAAGCCGGACTGAGGCGCTGGCGCGAAAGCGACAGCACCGGCCACCGGAAGCCTAAAACCACCGCGCCCGCCCCCGACCCGACTGCGTAGTACTCATGGCCGTGACTGCCGGAATCGTGCGGCTCATGGCTGGCCTATCATGCCACGTTGCCACCCGCGAAGTATGACGGGATAGCCAACGTGTCCCGTCGCTATTGCGGCATCGGCGACGGTGATTCCTTGGGGCTAGCTCGATTCGGGAGGAGGCGGCACCCCTGTTGGGCGGATGGTAACCCATTGTGTTTTTGCCAGTCTGAAACTTGCCCGTTGCAAAATGAGTCCTGCACAGGTGCGGCTTACGACATCGAGAGGACTATTCTCGAGGTAGACCAACGTAGAAGTTCATATATCTGAGTTCGTCTTACGAACCATCCTTTACCAGGTACCGCCCCCTCCCGAACCGAGCAGCGGGCCTATCTCGGGAGCTCCACCAGCTCGGCTTTGTTGGCTTCGTTGACCGCCTCCTTTACTCGCTGGGCGTAGTCGTGGATGCGGTCGATCTCGTTCCATGCGTCGCGCTGAGGAATCCCGTAGTCGGTGGTCTCCGATACGTCGTAACCGAGGAGCTCCATCTCTTCGATCTTGAGTCCGTGTTCGTTGAACGATTCCTTCTTGCGCTCGAGCTTCTTGATCGCGCGGTGTTTCGTCGTGCCACGTTCTTCGGCGATCACGTTGACCCCGGTCTTGCGGGTGGGGATCGAGCGGGCCACCTGCTCGAGCTTTGGGATGATGTCGTTCTTGAGAACGAGCAGTTCAGGGACGGTGAGTTCAACCTCTCGCCCGTCGAGGTCGATGACGGTAGCCCGCGCGGTTTGGTTGGTGAGCGAGATCCGGAGCGCGAGCGTTCGGTCCTCGGTGATGATCGCGTCGATGTGCTCTCGGCATTCTTCAATCGAGTAGTGGCGAGTGCTGAGCTTGTCGGTGCCTGGCTCCGGCGCGAACGCTCCGTCGCCGTCGATGCGCATCGTGCGAAAGGTCCGGCGATCGATGCCCGATTGAGTCAGTCGATTGACCCACGTGTCAAAGTCGGCGCGTAGCTTCTTTCGGCGGTTGAAGCCGTCTCCCAAGGTCATTGGCATTGGGCGAGGATAGTGGAACGCCCGTGGGACTGCTTTGACGCGGGCGAGGTCACAGAGGGCAGGGGCCCAATTCCTCGGCCGCCGCGTTGGGGAGAAGCCGAGCGCGGACTGGCGTTCGTTCAGCGAGCGCGGCAGTTCCGAGGGCGGAAGAAGAAGGCGCGGCCGTCGAAGGCGACCTCGCCGTCGCCGAAGTAGAGGCTGCCGGTATGGGGGAGGCCTCCGGTGCCCCAGGCGGAGTCGGGGCCGAATCCCCACGCCCGTTCGCGGGACACCCGTCCGAATGCGGGCCAGACCACGTATTCGCTGAACGAGACTTCGGCCCCGTTTTGGGCGGGTTCGCGAATGACGAGGCGAATGCGGGACCCTTCGCGCTTTTCGATTTGAATCTGAAGACACGTCCCGTTCGGCATTCGTTCGTAGACGTTTCCTCCTTCACGGGTCAGGCGAATGAATCGTGACATCGAGCGGAGGACTTCGTCGTGGTGGGCGTTTCCGAGTCGCATTCGATGCTGTCGCAGCCGGGAGATCTCCCCCTCGCAACCCGTCACGCGAAAGGGTTGGGCAAGGGACACGTCGATGTGACAGTGGCCGGCGATGCACCGCTCTTCGAAGTGACTTGGACCGGCTTGGCAGCTCTCTCGGGAGACAAATATCGGACCCGCGTTGGTGGACAGTGGGCCGTCGGGTTGACGGAACGCAGCGCCCAGGTTGCTCTGGCAGGTGCCGACGAACTCGAACCGTCGGCCCGGCGAGCGTGGGCCGCTTCGATAGCGGTAACGAAGACCGTGGAGTTGGTAGTCACCGTGATCGTTTCTTATTCGAAATTCGATTTGTTCCTGACGAGCGCTCTGGAGTCGAAAGCGGCCGCCGACCAACTCGACGGCGCGGCACTCGGTGCGTCCCCACGTACGGTGCTCCGGGTCGGCCCCTCGAGTCGACAATGCTCCCATCCGTTGCATCGAACTGCGGCTCGGACGGCGAACGTAGTAGACGCCGTCCTCTAACTCTGCGGATTCCCAGGTGCTCGATACATGCTTGGAGGCGCTGTCATACTCGGCGCCCAGGCGGGCGGGCGGGGCCGAGCTTTGAACGATGGCAGAAGAAACGCTCGATTGAGATGGCCCCGAGGCGCATCCGACGATGAGCGCGACGGCGCAGCCAATCCTGATGGTGTGTGAGACCGCCACGCCCGAGGGACAGCCTCGGCTGACGAAAGTTCCATGCGTCCTCTGACAGCTATCGTGGGGCTTGGTCTCATCTCTCCGGTTGCGATGTGGCCCGACCCCTGGCTAGGTTCCTCCAGAATGTCGACGAACTCTCAATCTGGCCCCGAGCGCCGGAAGCAGCAGATTCGGTCGCTCCTCAAAGGCATCGAAACCGGGGACCCCGCGGCGGCGGCGGTGGTGAATGAGGAGAAG
>JBCCZL010000904.1:0-2605 GCA_039187775.1 Myxococcota bacterium | reverse complement strand
GCCGATGCGGAGCGGCTCGCTGCGACGCTCGAAACCGCCCAGATTCCGTCGCTTCTGGAACGCGAAACCGGTGGAACCTATCGCATTCGGGTCGCCCCCGAAGATGTCGCTCCTGCCGTGGCGATTCTTCGGGACGAACCGACGGCGGCCCGCGAGGACGAAGAAGGACTCTTTCCCACACCGGCGAGCGAACGGGCGCGGCTTCGACGACAGCGGGCGGACGAGGCGGCCGGGAGCCTCGCCAAACTGCCTCGCGTGCGCTCCGCGGATTTGCACTTGGCGGTTCCGGAACCTCCGCGCTTTGCACTTCGCGGCGAGGCCCCCCCCTGGTCGGCCACCGTGGTGATCACCCACGAGTCACCCGCGCCCGACGAGTCGCTCATTCGTCGCGTCACCGCCGGCGCGTTCAGCGAGCTCGAAGCGGAAGACGTGGACGTGGTGCTCGTGGAAGCTCGCGCCGCTGCGTCGGTCGTGCCGCTGAGCCAGGTGGGGCCCGTGGCGGTCGCCCGTTCGTCGGAGGGCCCCCTAAAAGCGATCGCGATCGGATCCCTGCTCTTGCACATCCTCCTTGCTGGAGGTCTCATTTGGGTCCGACGAAATAGTCGAAAGACCGGCCGGACAACCTAGGAGACGCCGATGAGCAACCCCCAACTCGAAGCCACCCGCTACTACTTCAGGAAGGCCGCTTCCGTTCTCGACATTCCCAAAGACCAGTCGACTCAACTTCAAACCCCACACCGTGAAGTTCGGGTCGAGTGCAATATCGTGCTCGAGAACGGAGAGGTCGGAACGTTCATCGGCTACCGCGTCCAACACGATAACTCCCGGGGGCCGTTTAAGGGCGGGCTTCGGTTTCATCCACACGTCGACTCCGACGAAGTGACATCCCTGGCCACGCTGATGACGTGGAAGACCGCCCTCATCAACGTGCCCTTCGGCGGGGCCAAGGGAGGCATTTCTGTCGACTCCACCAAGCTGAGCTTCGACGAGAAGCAGAAACTCACCCGAAAGTTCGTCGACGGGATCCACGAGGTCATCGGAGAAAAGACCGATATCCCGGCGCCGGACATGTACACCAACGCGCAGACCATGGCCTGGATCTTCGACCAGTACTGCAAGTATCGGGGCTACTGCCCCGGGGTGGTCACCGGCAAGCCCGTCAACCTCGCCGGATCGGAAGGTCGCGCGGCGGCGACGGGCCGCGGCTGTGTCTATGCCACCGAAGAGCTCTTAAAGGCTCAGGACAAGTCGATCGAAGGCAAGGAGATCATCATTCAGGGCTTTGGCAACGTCGGCTCGTGGGCGGCTCGACTCTACGTTGAACTCGGCGCCAAGGTGGTGGGCATCGCGGACATCAGCGGCGGTTACTTGAACCGCGAAGGAATCGATGTCGAGGCAGCGATCGACTACGTCGCGGCCCATCGCACCCTCGAAGGCTTCGATGGTGCGGACAAAGTCGATGGAACGGCGATTCTCACGGAAGCCTGCGATATTCTCGTCCCCGCCGCCCTCGGAGGGGTGCTCAACGCCGAGAACGCCGCCAACGTGCAGGCAAAGATCATTGTCGAAGGGGCGAACGGTCCCACCACTCCGGAGGCGGATGAGATCTTCGAAAAGAACGACGTGATGGTGATCCCCGATATCTACGCCAACGCGGGCGGCGTCACGGTGAGCTACTTCGAGTGGGCGCAGAACATGCAGCATTTCTACTGGGACGAAGATCGGATCAATAGCGAGCTCCGAAAGAAGATGGCGGTTGGCTTCAAGACGCTGCACGAGACGTCCAAGTCCAAAGCGGTGGACCTCCGAACCGCGGCCTTCATCACCGGCATTGGGCGCGTCTGGGAGGCGACGAAGCTCCGCGGTCCCTGAGCGCACCGCGCCGGAGACCGAACCGGACTGCCCTTTTCCCAGCGTTCCTCGTGGGGGCTTCGGAAGGGGCGTCGGTGCGTCAGCCGCCGTCGACGGTCGCGTCCACCATGGCATCGACCGTCGCATCCACGGTGGCGTCCACCATGGCATCGACCGTCGCATCCACGGTCGCGTCGACCGTCGCATCCACGGTCGCATCGACCGTCGCATCCACGGTGGCATCGGGTGCCGGTCCATCGACGGTCGCGTCCATCATCGGCACGTCCGCGTCCACGGCCGCCTCGAGTCCCGCCTCCATCATGGGAACCATGCCGGCTTCCTGGAGCAGGGACAGGTCGTTGGTGCACACGCCTGCTGAACAGGCCAGGCCCTGCGCGCACTGAGAGGTGCGGACGCAGGCCTCACCCGCCTGGAGGTTGGTCTGAAGGTCACTGCATCCGGAGAGGCAGAGCAAAGCAAGCGTGATGGCTCTCACCACTTCAAGGATACGGCGTTCCTCGCGGTCCAGCCAAACAGCCTTTCAGCAAAGATTCGATGTCGTCGGGGGTCCTATCCCCCAGGCGCCGGACCTTGTGGTTTTTTCTACCCCCACACTGCGATGAAACCGACCAAAATCCCAGGGGTTAGGTTTGACACTGCGGGAGTCGGCCTGCTAGCTTTTGCCATCGAATTCGAACGGACGGCCCTCCCGATTCGAGTTCTTTACACGCCGACCGACGACGCCGAGGAGCGG
>JBCCZL010000903.1:0-2623 GCA_039187775.1 Myxococcota bacterium | reverse complement strand
GCGCACCGCCAAGACCCAGATGGTGGTGCGCGATCAACAGACGGTGGTTATCGGTGGCTTGATGCGCGATGCGGTGCGTCAGTCGGAAAGCAAGATTCCGATCTTGGGAGACATTCCCCTTCTCGGGATCCTGTTTCGGCAAACGCAGACGACCACCGAGAAGACCAATCTACTGTTGTTCCTGACGCCCTACATCATCCGTGACCAGACCGACCTTCGCGCGATCTTCGAGCGGAAGATGCGTGAGCGGCAGGAATTTCTGGGCCGATACTTTGTGTTCGGAGACCAGGACTACGAACCGCCGACCGACTACTCCCGAACCCGGGGGCTCCTTGCCGAGATGCTCAATGAGATCGAAGAGATCGATGCTGAACAGCGGCTCTTGGAGGAAGCTCGGGGACGACCGCCTCCCGCACATGTTCCCCGCCCGCCGGTGGGCATCGCTCCCGAGGTTGAGGGCGACGGAGAAAATGTGATCATTGATCCTGGCGGCGACGACCCGGATCAGGGTGGGACGCCCGCGATCACCTCTCCACAAGTCGAGATCCCGGCGAGCGACGTCGACGTCACGAACCCGGAATGAGCGGAGCCGGCCAACCGAGTAGGACAACGAGCAAGACAGAACCAGCAGAACGAGCAGAACAAACAACAAAGCGAGCAAGCAGTGGAAGCGCAGTACATCGGTGAAATCCTCGTGCGGCAGGGAGCCGTCACTCCGGAGGCTCTGCAAAAGGCGCTGGGCATGGCCCAGGAGCGCGGCGCAGAGCTCACCGATGTGCTGAAGGCCACCGCGGTCTGTGACGAAGAAGACATGGTGAAGGCGTTCGCCGCAGAGACGGGGATGAACGTCATTACGTCGATCAAAAGCGACGACGTTCCGCCGGAGCTTATCGAAGCCGTGCCGATCGGCTTCGCCCGAAGCCATCGCGTCCTCCCGATCGGGGAAGACAACGGCGCCGTAGTGGTGGCGCTCGCCGACCCGCTCGACCCCTACCCGCTCGACGACCTTCGGGCCCTCCTCGGCCGGCCGGTGGAGCCGGTGGCGGTGCCCGGCGACGCGATCGAAGAAGCGATCAACCGGGTCTACCAGCGAAAGACCGAAGCCGAACTCGACGAAGCCAAGGAAGGCGAGGCCGACCAAGAGGAGCTTCAAGACCTCATCGACATGAGCGACGAAGCCCCGGTCATCCGCTGGGTCAATAACCTCTTCTACACCGCGGTACACGACCGAGCGTCGGATATCCATATCGAGCCCACCGACGCCGAGGTCTCGGTCCGCTATCGAGTGGACGGCAAGCTCTCCTCGAAAAAGACCGCGCACCGTGGATTCCTTCCGTCGATCGTGAGCCGCGTAAAGATCGAGGCGGGACTGAACATCGCCGAGAAGCGGCTGCCCCAGGACGGCCGCATCACGAAGAAGATTGCGGGCAAACTCGTCGACATCCGCGTCTCGACTGTGCCAACGGCCAAGGGCGAGCGCATCGTCATGCGTCTCTTGGACAAGGAGCAAGTTCTCCTCGACCTGCCCCAGCTCGGCTTCGACCCGCGCGAACTGGAGGTGATGGACCACCTCATCAACCGGCCGAACGGGATCATCCTGGTCACCGGACCGACGGGCTCGGGAAAAACGACCACGCTCTACGCGTGCCTGAACAAGATCAATCAGCCGATCCGAAACATTCTCACCGTCGAAGATCCGGTGGAGTACGAGCTAAAGGGCATCGGACAGATGCAGATCCAGCCCAAGATCGGTTTGACCTTCGCGTCCGGGCTCCGAAGCTTTCTCCGACAGGACCCGGACGTGATCATGGTCGGCGAGATTCGCGACCAGGAGACCGCAGAGATCGCGATTCACGCATCTCTCACGGGCCACCTCGTGCTCTCGACCCTTCACACCAACGATGCGCCGACGGCGGTCACCCGGCTCGTCGATATGGGGATTCAGCCGTTCCAGATCTCTTCGTCGGTCATGGCGGTGCTGGCTCAGCGCCTCGTGCGGAAGCTCTGTCCGTTCTGCCGCCAGCCCTACGTGCCCACTGACGAAGACCTTCGGGAGCTCGGGCTCGAGCCGAACGACCTCGAGACGATTCAGCGCCTCCGGGACTCGGCGCCGCCCGCCGCGGTGCGCCCAACCACTGATGATTCCCCGACAACGGTCACCGCACTCGACGACCTCGAGCGGCGGGCGGCGGGCGTTACGCCGGATAGCGGAGTCCCCGTGGTTTACCGTCCGGTGGGCTGCGAGGAGTGCGGCGGTAAGGGCTACCGCGGCCGGATTGGAATCTTCGAGCTCATGGTGGTGAACGAAAAGGTTCGCCGAGAGATTCTCAACAACGCGGACTCCAATCAGATCATGAAGGTCGCGATGCAACACGGCATGCGGTCGCTCCGAGAAGACGGAGCGCGCAAGGTCCTCGGGGGCCTCACCAGCGTGGAGGAAGTGCTCGCCGCGACGCAGGGCGGCGAAATGGAGATGGAGTAGACCGATGGGGGTCTACGTGTGGCGGGGCGTCAACCGCACCGGTAAATCCGTCAAGGGCGTCCTCGACGCGGACAGCCCAAAGATGCTGAAGGCGAACCTTCGCCGCGACGGCATCATGGTCACCGAGGTTCTCGAAGAGTC
>JBCCZL010000902.1:0-2634 GCA_039187775.1 Myxococcota bacterium | reverse complement strand
CCCGGAGGAGCCGGAGCCGCTGCATCAAATCGCGAGGCCGATCCGGGCGGCGGCAGCCGGCGAGCGCGGGGATCTGGAAACCGCGAGATCCCATGTGGAGGCGGTTCGGTCCGAGGCGGCTTCGGGTTCATTCTTTGAAGCCGACGCGTTCACCGCGCTCGCCGACATCTACGACCGCCAGGGCATGGTCGCGGAAGCATCGAAGCTCCGGAGCGCCGCCCAAACCACATGGGATCGAGTCGCCGGCTTCCTTCCCGAGGAGTATCGCCAGGCCTACCGGGACCATCCGCGGCGCCGTCCGGTGTATCGAGCCTCCCCGCCGTTGCCGGAGCGTTCGCCGGTTGCCGTCGAAAAGGCTCGACTCGGGCGGTTCTTTGCGGTGAACCGGAAACTGAACTCCACCCTCCGCCTGGACCGAGTGCTCGAATACGCGGTCGACGCCGCGATCGAACTGACGGCCGCAGAGCGAGGATTTGTCCTCCTCGAGGGAGCAGGCGAGGGCGGCGAACTCACCGTTGCCTCCGCTCGCAACCTCGATCGGGAGCGTCTTCCGCGCTCGCATCTCAAGTTCAGCCGGAGCATCGCCGAGCGGGTCGTCGCGTCGGGGGAGCCGGTGAGCACGGTCAACGCGCGGGATGACGCCCGCTTTCGCGACGAGCGATCGGTTCACGCGATGCGGCTTCAGTCGGTGGCCTCGGTGCCGATTCGCGGCCGGGAGGGGATTATCGGGGCGCTCTATCTCGACAACCGCTTCGAACAGGGGCGCTTTGAGCCGGAGGACATCGAGCTCCTGCAGGCGTTCGCCGATCAGGTCGCGATGGCCATCGACAATGCCGAGCTTCATGCCGAGCTTCGCCGCCGGAGCGCAGCGCTCGAGGCGGCGCAGGAAGAGCTCCGCGCCCTCGTGGCCGGTCAGGCGCAGCAGATCGAGAACCTGACCGCCGAAGTGGAGGCTCGCCAGTCCGTGCTCGAGTATCGCTACGACTACTCGCACATTATCGGACGAAGCGCGCCGATGCGACGCGTGCTCGAGGTGCTCGACCGGGTGATCGCATCCGACCTGACGGTGCTCGTGCAGGGTGAGACGGGCACCGGCAAGGAGTTGATCGCGCGGGCGATTCACTACAACAGCAAGCGTCGCGAAGGCCCGATGGTGAGCCTGAACTGCGCCGCGCTTCCAGAAAACCTCATCGAAGCCGAACTCTTCGGCCACGAAAAAGGAGCGTTCACCGGGGCGGACGTGGCGCGCCGGGGACTTCTCGTCGCCGCCGAAGGCGGCACGGTGTTCCTGGACGAGCTCGGCGAGATGCCGCTCAACGTGCAGGCGAAGCTTCTCCGAGCGCTTCAGGAGCGGGAGGTCTGGCCGCTCGGAGCGAGTCGGCCGCTGCCGGTCGATCTTCGGCTCGTCGCCGCGACCCACCGGCGCCTTCGCGAGTCGGTCGCGGAAGGCACCTTTCGAGAGGACCTGTTTTATCGGGTGAGCGTCGTCGGCATCGATCTCCCGCCACTTCGGGAGCGCCGCGAAGACATCCCGGAGCTGATCGCGTTTTTCCTGGAGCAGGCCGAGCCGCCGAAGAACTTGAGCGTGGCTGCGCGCCGCGCCCTGATCGCGCACCCGTGGCCGGGAAATGTCCGGGAACTCGAAAATGTGCTCCGCCGGGCGGCGGTTCTTGCCACCGGGTCCACGATCGATGTCGCCGACCTCGATCTTGGCGCCGCTCCGTCCTCGGTGCCGCGCCACCGCGGAGAGTTTCGGGAGAAGGAAGCCGACCGCATTCTTCAGGCGCTCGACGCCTGCGGGTGGAACGTGAGCCAGGTCTCTCGGGATCTCGGGATTCCCCGCCAAACCCTGTATCGGAAGCTTCGGCGCTACCGGATCGAACGGCCCGATGGGTGAAACGTCCGCCAGGAAGTGTCAGTCCATCGCTCGGGGGTGCCCGTTGCTTTAAGTCAGCCCTGCCGATCTCGGTGGACGATCAACGGGCCAAGCGCCAGCACGTCGAGCCCGGTTCGCCGAAAGCACGTGAGCGCGTCGGCGGGTGAGCACACGATGGGCTCGTCGGCGCCGTTGAAGCTCGTGTTGAGGAGCACGGGGCAGCCCGTGCGCTCGGCGAACGCCCGCAGCAGCAGGTGGTAGCGAGGGTTCGCGCTCTGGCTCACGGTTTGGAGTCGCGCGGTGCGATCGATGTGCGTCACCGCAGGAATGGTGCTTCGGCGCCCACGGAGTCGAGCTGCGAGGTTCAGGCCGTCGACGCCGCTTTCCGTCGCACGGCCCTTTCCCGACGCGCGAGTCACCGGCCGGTCGTCTTCCGAGCGGTGCTGGGCTCGGGCGACCGATGCCACCCGGGTCATGTACGGAGCCGGTCCGTCCACGTCGAAGTACTCGTGCGCCCGTTCTTCGAGAACGCTCGGCGCGAATGGCCGAAATCCCTCGCGGCCTTTGATTCGACGGTTCAGCGCGTCGATCATGCCCGCGTCTCTCGGGTCGGCGACGATCGAGCGATTGCCAAGGGCGCGCGGGCCAAACTCCATTCGGCCCTGAAAGAGGCCCACAATGCAGCCTCGGGCTAGAAGCTCGGCGACCCGGATGGCCCACGCCGAGTCGTCGATCAGGGTCTCGTAGTGGAGCTCCTG
>JBCCZL010000901.1:0-2636 GCA_039187775.1 Myxococcota bacterium | reverse complement strand
GTCGGACCCCATCGCGACCTACCCCGGATCCCCGAAGATTCGCCGGAGTCCGCGCTCGAGCCGCGGACGTTGGCTCGGATCCGGTTGGAAACCGGGGACGCTCGTTGAACGAACATCCAACCCCCGAGCCAGGCCGGCCGAAGCGGCGGGGGCGCGAACGGCCGCGTTTGGCGTCGTAGGCGCCGTCAAATGTCTGCGGGATGCGGTTAGAGCGTAAATAGCGCCCCTGCCCACGTCATCGCCCCGAAGGTCACGAGACCGAGGCCAAGGTGAACCGTGCTCAACGCCTGAAGCGTGCCGTAGTCGTTCGCGCGATCGAGACCGAAAGACTCGGCGTTCGCGATCACGATGCCGAGGGCGAACTGCGCGAGCATCCCCCCGAAGTGGATCCAACGGAGGATCTTGTGCATCCGGAGGTTTTGCGCGTACTCGCTGTCGCCTTCGTCCAAGTTGTCGGGATCCGGCATGAGCAGCGAGACCAGAAACGTCGCCGAGTACAACGCCGCCGTCACCGACGCGGTGATGAGGTGAGCGTAGGGCGTCCCGCTGCACTGGTCCTGGCCAAAGATCGCATCGCCCTGAACGCACGGCGTGTCCTCAAGCGAAGACCATGTGCCGTACAAGTTGTGAAACTGAATGCCCCCGAGCAGTACCGTGACCCCCATCGCGGCCCACGCTGCGATCCCGAGGGGCCGGTGGATACGGGTCATGTCCGCCCGCTGCTGCATCGCTCGGGCAAACTCCGCCATCTCCTCCGAGGCTTCTTCGTCGCCACCGCCAAGATCGACTTCGATCTCTTCGATTTCCTCGTCGCCGTAGTCTTCTTCCTCGGCCGGAAGATCACCTTCGTCGAAGTCTTCGTCGTCGGCGGCGTCCTGCGGCGCCGCAAGGCGCGATGGTCCCACCCGGAGCTCGGTATCGACGGCCAGCGACGGTTGGGAAGCGAGGCCGAACGCCGGCGCAGGGTCCGCTACGGCGGGAGCGCCGGGAGGGGGAGTCAGGGCGAAACCAAAGACGGGAGTCGCCAAAACCAGCGCAGTCAGTGATCCCATACGTCGTCAGCATCAACTATCCGCCAACGGGGGTAAAGCCCAATTCCGCGTTTCAGCGATCGAGGGAACGAACCCCAGCGTTGTGCACTTTTCCGGGAAGCTTACGGCCGATCAGCGCCTCGGCGACCTGACCTGCCTGCCATAGTTTCTCGAGGTCGATGCCGGTCTCGATGCCCATGCCGTGCAGCGTATACACCAGGTCCTCGGTCGCGAGATTGCCCGCGGCGCCCGGGGCATAAGGGCACCCTCCGAGGCCCCCCACCGAGGCGTCGAAGGTGCGCACCCCGAGTTCGAGACCGACCAGCACGTTGGCGAGTGCGGTACCGCGCGTATCGTGAAGGTGAAGCGCGATCTGCTCCGGAGGAAACGCATCGAGGAACCGGCGAACGATGTCCCGCGTCTGCACCGGGGTTCCGACGCCGATGGTGTCGCCAAGCGAGACCTGGTAGCAGCCTCGCTTGACGAGCTCCTGCGCGATCTCGAGGCCCCGATTCGGGTCTACGCTCCCTTCGTAGGGGCACCCCCAGAGGGTCGACACGTAGCCGCGAACGCGGATGCCCGCTTCCACCGCGGGAGCGATCACGTCATCAAACCGAACCAGCGTGTCAGCGATCGATCGATTGACGTTCTTCTGATTGTGCGTCTCGCTGGCGCTGATAAAGACGCCGATCTCTTGTGCGCCCGCGGCGCGCGCGCGCTCGAGTCCGCGGGCGTTCGGGCAGAGCGCGCTGTATACGACCTCTGGTTCCTGTGGCAGGAGGCGCATCACCTCTTCCGCATCGGCAAGCTGGGGGACCCACTTCGGCGACACAAAGGACGAAACCTCGATCCGGCGAAGTCCGGCCTGCACCAGCGCTTCGATGAGCCGGACCTTTCGCGTGGTCGCGAGGGTCACCGCCTCGTTCTGCAGACCATCGCGGGGAGAGACTTCGTATACGGAGACTCGATCGGGGAGCGCTTGAAACACTCCTTAGATCTTCCACGGGCCGTTGGAACGGTCAATCCGTCGCGTGAGGGATTCCTTCGAGCGCATACGGATCGACAACCTGGGCAAGCCCATCGTCGATCTGGCTTTGAAGGAACTCGAGCCAAGCCCGGGCCCCGACTCCGCTCGCCGGGGTGTTGCCGTGGGTCGCTGTACGAATCGTTCCATTGCGGAGAATCACATCGAACTGGAGGAGGCCGCCGGTGGCCTGACCATCGGCGAAGTTTCCCGAGATCGGGGTTTGCGGCGCCTCCTCCAAACCGACCACCGGGCGGAGCACCTCGGGGGCGATCGGCACCCGCATCGCCCGGGCGAGCGCGTAGTTCGACACATTGGGCACGGTGTCGTCGTCCAGTGCCACGCCGAGGAGTACGCTCGGAACGCGTCCCCCAAGCGGCCGGTCTTGAAACACGTACGGCCCGTAGCTCGCGGAGTCGCCGCGGTCGAGGGTCGTCTGAAGCACCGGGAAAAACCGGCGAATGTCCCCCTCCGTCGAACCGGTGGGGCGGAGCAGGATCAGCAGCGGTCCGAAGAGCTCGCTCGCCCGAATGATCGACGCGACCCTTCCACCCGGTACCGCGAGCACCGCGGCCTGGTAG
>JBCCZL010000900.1:0-2640 GCA_039187775.1 Myxococcota bacterium | reverse complement strand
TGGGGTTTCCCTGGGTTACCGCGGACCCATTTTTGTTCTGCGTTCATCACGACGACGCCTACCCCGCCGGCACGAATCGCATGGGGCCGGCCCCCGAGCTTCTCGCGGGACGCAACCTCGGGATGGATTTCGAGCTCAGGGACGGCTTTCGGATGTATCACGGCGAGGAGATCCCTGGGTTTCCGCGCCATCCTCACCGGGGTTTCGAAACAGTCACCATCGCACGGCAGGGTTACATCGACCACGCCGACTCACTCGGGGCGACCGCGCGCTTTGGCGGGGGCGACGTGCAATGGATGACCGCGGGTCGCGGCATCGTCCACTCGGAGATGTTTCCGCTGGTGCATCGGGATCAGCCGAACCCTACCGAGCTCTTTCAAATCTGGCTCAACCTCCCGCGGCGCAACAAGCTCGTCGAACCCCACTTCACGATGCTCTGGAACGAGTCTATTCCTTCGTTGCGTATCGGCGGTGACGATCGGACGCAGCTCCGGGTGGTCGCGGGCGCGTTCGGCGAAGTGAAGCCGCCCACGGCGCCGCCGAACTCCTGGGCGGCGGATCCCGAGTCGGAAGTCGCGATTTGGACCCTGGTCATGGAACCTGGCGCGAGCTGCACCCTTCCGCCGGCCGCGGGAACCGCGACCCGCACGCTCTATTTCTTCCAAGGCGCCCAGGTCACCGTGGCCGATACATCGCTTCGCGAGCACTGCGCGATCACCGTGGAGCCGGATGTCGCGTTGCCTCTGTCGAACGGAGATACGCCGACCGAGCTCCTGGTCCTTCAGGGCCGCCCCATCGGTGAACCGGTGGCGCATCATGGACCGTTCGTCATGAACAGTCCTGCCGAAATCAAACAAGCGATCGTCGATTACCAGCGAACGCAGTTCGGTGGTTGGCCCTGGCCGAGCCCTGCGCCGGTGCACGCGCGAACTGCCGGTCGCTTCGCGGTTCATGCGGATGGCCGGCGAGAAGACCGCGCCAACCCGGGATAGGCCGCGAACAACAAGCGTCCAACCCAACAGTCGCGAAGGAACGAGTCGCTAAAGAAAAAGGGCACCCGAAGGTGCCCTCATCGCCGTCTCGTTTTGGTCATCCGGCGTCAGGTGAGAACCGGCAGCGCGCAGCCGGCGTGCGGATCTACGTGCTAGTAGCGCCCGCGACCTCCGCCACCGCCACCGCCACCGCCACGACGCGGTGGCCGTTCATTGGCCTCGTTCACGCGAATGGTGCGCCCATCGAGATCCGTGCCGTCACGCTCCTGAATGGCGCGGGACGCGGACTCCCGGGAGTCGAAGGTCACGAATCCGAAACCTCGGGAACGACCCGTGTCCCGGTCGGTGATTACCTTCGCCTCCACGACCTCGCCGTACGCCTCGAAGGCCGCCCGCAGGCCCGCATCCGAAGTATCCCAGCTCAGTCCCCCGACAAATACCTTGTTGCTCATCTCTGACTCTTTTCTCTTCTCCAAACAACTCCGCTCCCCTTGCCCTCGAGCAGAGAGGGGCGAAGCGATGCTCTATGTCTCGGCTGCGGTCTTTCCTACCGGTGGGGACGCAGTTCCCGGCTACCGCTCACGCTCGGTGGCGATATTGACAACGATGGTTCGGCCATCCAACACCGAGTCGTTGAGGGCGTCGATCGCCTGAATTGCGTCGCGTCGACTCTCCATCGTCACGAACCCGAAGCCTCGGGAGTCGCCGGTGTTTCGGTCCTTCACGATGATCGCGTCGCTGACTCCGCCAAACTTTCCGAACGTCTCTCGAAGGACTGGTTCCGTGGTGTCCCAGCTGAGGCCGCCCACAAAGAGCCGACACGGAGGGGAGTTGCTGCCCTTCTGACGCTCGGCGCGCACCTCGGTGAACTGCATCGCTTCTTCGATCGATGGCAGGGACCCGGTGACGTCTTCGGCGGAGACCACTTCGAACTCCGCGGGACCTTCCTCCCGTCGTCGTTGGCGTCGCTCGGCTTTTTCTTTCTTCTTGCGTGCCTTTTCGGCTTCCCGGGCACGCTTGCCCGCGGAGTAGTGTCCGCGGCTCACGATTGCACCCGACGCGGGTGGGCACCTCGCGACGGCCCCATTCAGTGCGAGGCAGACGCCCACGAGGCCTAGGCCCAGTGCCATCACTGCGAAGGCCACCAGACACGCCCCGCCCAGCATCAACATGGCGGCGCCGTATTTCAAAAAGCGCGGCGCGTGGTAGGTGAGGCGGATCAGCGCCGAACCGGATGCAAAGCAGACAGCCGCCAGCGTCATCGCATTCGCGCCCCAGAGCAGCGTCAGCGCAGCAAGACCCAGCGAGAGACGCATCAGCGCCATGTCGGCCCGCAGACCCAGGCCGCGCGCAACGGCCTCCGGGGAGAGAGCCGCGCGGATCGCAAATGTCAGAAAGACCAGGAAGATAATCCCCAGCGTCACGGCGAGGTCTGGCACGGTCGCAATCAGGTGAAGAACGAAAGAAAGGCCGCTCAATTCGCCCAGACCGGCAGCGACGCTGCCCTCTGAGGAAAAGACCGCGAAACCGCCAATCCCGGCGAGGGCAGCAAAGATGTTGCCGGTCTCGTACCCCCAGAACTGAAGCTCTGGCGCGGCACGGTGTAGGGCACCTTGCCCGCGTGAAAACAGCTTGCGGCGTTTGGGTT
>JBCCZL010000899.1:0-2645 GCA_039187775.1 Myxococcota bacterium | reverse complement strand
CTCTATGGACAGGCCCCATACGTCGCAAACTTGTCACTTCGTTTTGACGAACCAGAAACGGGACTTGGCGCAACTGTCGTCTATAACGTTGTCGGTCCGCGTATCTCCGACGTAGGGACTCGACTGGACGAGTCCACCATCCTTCCTGATATCGAGGAGCAGCCGTTCCATTCGCTCGACCTTGTTGCGAGCTGGGCCATGACCGAGAACTTCGCGCTGAGATTGAAGCTGAGGAACCTGCTGCTTGACACCCGAGACTTTTTGCAAGGCGACTTTCTAACGCAGCGGATCGAGCCCGGAGTGAGCGGGAGCATTGGGCTAACGATCTCGCACTAGGGCACACGCTCCAGAGGAAGAAGACAGTTTCCTTCCGCCACAGGGCGGAGGATTGGGGTTGAGAACCGAGCCCCGGGTGCGCAGGGAGACGCGCATCGCGTGCGCGGGCTAGCTTGAGAGGAAAACATGCAGAAGATACTTCCGATTCTAATGGTGCTCGCGCTCGGCCTGGCCGCGTGTGGGGACGACGATGACACCTCCAATCCGGATGCCACGCCGAATCCGGATGGCAGCGTCGACGGCAACGTGGGTGACGCCGACCCAGACGGCGGTGAAACCGATCCTTGCGATAATCCCGTGGAGGTGAGCGGAGAAGTCACCACTGCGACCACCTGGGACCAGCCCTGCTATGAGCTCACCGAGAAGGTGTTCGTAACGAACAACGCGGTGCTCACGGTCAACGCGGGCGTGACGGTGGTGGGCCGGGTGGGTGGCGCCGACGAAACTGCGCTCATCGTGACCCGCGGTGCCCAGCTGGTGGCCGAGGGAACTGCGGCGGAACCGATCGTGTTTACCTCCGGCAACCCCGAAGGCGCTCGCGAGACGGGTCAGTGGGCCGGCGTGGCGCTCCTCGGCGACGCGCCGATCAACAACGGGACCTGCGACCCGACCTGCGTCAACAACCTCGAAGGCATCGAGGTCGCGGATATGCGCGGTCTCTACGGCGGCACCAACGCGACGAGTAGCTGCGGCAGCCTCGAATATGTCCGCATCGAGTTCGCCGGCGCTGAGTTCAGCCCGAACAACGAGCTCAACGGCCTCACCCTCGCAGGTTGCGGAAGCGGCACCACGCTCAGCTACATCCAGGTTCACCGCGGCAAGGATGACGGCATCGAGTTCTTCGGTGGCACCGCCAACATGGACCACGTGATCATCTCGGGTGCGTCGGACGACTCGCTCGACTGGGACCAGGGGTGGACCGGTCAGGTGCAGTTCCTCGTCGTGCACCAGTTCGCTGGGGTCGGCGACAACGGCTTCGAGGCGGATAACCGCGGACGTCAGGAAGACGCGATGCCGCGGTCGAACCCGACCATCTTCAACGCGACCCTCATCGGCACGCCCGACACCCGCGGAATGCGTCTCCGAGAGGGGACTCACGGCACGCTCCGTAACTTCATCGTCTTCGGATTCGGTTCAGAGGCCCTTGACCTTCAGACCGAGACGGACCTTGGCTGGCCGGCCAACCTGAGCATCGGCAACAGCTTCTTCACGATGAACGGCGACTACACCGTCGAGGATGTGGCGCTTCCCGCGCCCTGCATGCCGGCGACGTTCGACGACGACGCCTGCGACGCCGCCCTCGACGCGCTCGGCGACATGGCGAGCCGCGTCAACGACGACCTTGGCTTCATCGAGGCCGATGGCGTGGCGGACGCGACCCTCATGAACGACACCTCCGGTGTCGACCCGATGTTCACCGCGGTTTCCGACACCGCGCCGAACTACATCCCCGCGAACGCAGCGCTCGCCGGTCAGGCCACGCCGACCTTTGGCGACACCACCGCGACCTACGCCGGTGCGTTCGAGCCGAATGCGGCGACGAACTGGGCCGAGGGCTGGACCGCCTATCCGGTCAACTGAGCCCTGGCAAGCGAGCTCCTTTTGAAGGAGCTCACCTCACCGAGAGAGCTCCTCGAAAGAGGGGCTCTTTTCAATTTTGGCTTTCCCGCGAATCATCCCGCCCATGACCGACGCGCGCGACGCCGATGAGGCGGTGGAGCTCCCGATCGACGGGGTGTTGGATCTTCACACGTTCCAGCCGAGGGACGTGAAGTCGCTCGTCCCCGAGTACCTCGACGAGTGCCGGGGGCGCGGGATCGCCGAGGTGCGGATCATTCACGGGAAAGGCAAGGGAGTCCTGCGTCGAACGGTGCACGCGATTCTCGAACGTCGCACCGACGTCGTGGAGTTTGGTCTCGCTCCGGCCCAGCGAGGCGGGTGGGGAGCAACCCTCGTGACCCTCGACGTGGGCGCCGCTTGGGCGGCGGAGAGCAAGGGAGCGGAAAGAAAGGGAGCCGAATCCAAGGCCGAGAGAACCGGCGAAGAGGAAACCGAGATAGGCACGAGCACGGCAGACACGAGCGCGGTAGGCGCCAGCGCGGTAGGCACGGCCGGCGCGGATCGCCTCGACTCGCCGAATCCGCTGGCGGAGAGAGCCTCTGGACCGCAGGCTTCGGGTCGCATGGCGCGCGTCGCGAAGGTGGTGGTTCGCTGGCTGGTCACCTTTGCGATGGTCTACGTCGGCGTTCTTCATTTCGTCGACCCGATGCCTTTTGTCCGCATCGTGCCCGACTATCTGCCCGAGCCCG
>JBCCZL010000898.1:0-2661 GCA_039187775.1 Myxococcota bacterium | reverse complement strand
CGGGTCGACCGCGGCGCAGCGTTCGGCCGGCGGCAAGGTCCTGCCGATTCGGAGCAAGCGGCTTCAGTTCATCGTCCGCGAGCCGTACTTCGGCGACGGCCCTCGCTTTGAGCTGACCAAGGGCCTGGTGGAGCCGGACGAGGAATTTCTTCTCATCAGCAAGACCCCAGAGGGAAGCCTCTACCTCGACGGGCCGCACCGAGTGCACCAAGTGCAGCTGGGCTCCGAGATTCGAATGCGCCGATCGCCGGAGCGGCTGACGCTTCTGGGGCTCCGCCAGCGAAGCGATCGGTCTGACCTCGTGGCGGAGCGTCAGGGCGGGAGTGAGGCATGAGTCGGATCGCGATCAGTGGTGCCACGGGTCTCGTGGGCCGGGCCCTCGAGAAGCGTCTCACCGGCGAAGGTCACATCGTCCTCCGCTTGGTGCGAAGGCGTGAGCAGGCGGTGGACGACGAGCACGTGTATTTTGGAATCGACGAAGGCGTCGTCGACAAGGAAAAGCTTCAGGATCTAGACGCACTCGTTCACCTGGCCGGCGAGAATGTCGGCGGTGGTCGCTGGACGACCGCGCGCAAGAGTCGGATCATGGACAGCCGAAAGCTCGGCACGCGCACACTCGCGCGAGCGGTGGCAGAGCTTTCTCCTCCGCCGAAGGTGGTCGTCGGAGCCTCGGCGGTCGGTTACTACGGCAACACCGGGGATCGGGTGGTCGACGAATCGGGCCCGCGAGGAGCGGGGTTTCTCGCGGACGTGTGCGAGGAGTGGGAAGCCGCGTGGGAGCCAGCGGAGGTGGCGGGAGTCCGCGTGGTCAAAGCGCGCATCGGCGTCGTGCTTGCATCGGAGGGCGGAGCCCTCGAGAAGATGCTCCCTCCGTTTAGGCTCGGCCTCGGGGGCCCGCTCGGCAATGGTCGTCAGTGGATGAGCTGGATCACGCTCGAGGACGTGGTGCGGGCACTCCATCGGTCGATCACCGACGAGCGGCTTTCCGGCCCCGTCAATGTGGTCGCGCCATCCGCCGTGACCAATGACGAGTTTACGCGGTCGCTCGGGAAAGCGCTCGGCCGACCCACGTTCTTTCGGGTTCCGGGGGCGGCGCTCCGGGTGGCGCTCGGCGGTGAGATGGCCAGTGAGATGCTCCTCGGTGGGAGCCGGGTCGAGCCGAAGAAGCTTACGGACCTCGGCTTCGAATGGGCTCACCCCGACCTCGCGGGGGCCCTCCAAGACGTGCTCGATGATTGACGGCCCGCGCGCGGGGCGATAGGAGCCGTCAAGGACGGAGGCCTTGACCTCTCGAACAGGAGACCGGCGAACCCGTGGCCAGTAAACGAAAGCGGAGCTCCGGCAAGCGCGGAGACAAAAGAAAGCAGGACTCACCCCGCGATTTGGGTGCCATGGATTCGGGGGCCAGCCCGGAAGAGGACAAGCCGAAAGCGCCTCGCGGCAGAAGTGCGTCGACCAAGAAGCGCACGCGCAAGGGAGCGCAAAAAGCCTCCTCAGACGAAGAGGCGGGTACCGGGGCAGGCAAAAAAGGCGCAAAGCAAGCGCGACGAAAGCCGGGGAGCGCCCGGGCGAAGAGTTCCGGTTCGGCGCCGGAGGTAGGATCCAAAACCAAATCCGTCGCCAAGCGCGGCGCTTCCGCCAAGCCGGCATCGTCGACCCATTCGAGAGGGGCTCGCGGCGGCAGCGGCTCGCGGGAGCGGTGGCTCTGGGTCGCCGGCCTCGCCGCGGCGGCGGTCATCGGGATCGTGCTTTGGCAGTATTATCCTGTTCGCTCTGTGGGCGTGTACGAGGAGCTAAGCGTTGAGCTAGTTCGAACTTACGACCACGATATCGACGCGTTCACCCAGGGCCTCCTGTTTCACGACGGAAAGCTCTACGAGAGCACCGGCCTCCACGGGCAGTCGTCGCTTCGTCGCGTGGCCCTCGAGAGCGGCGAGGTCGAACGAAAGGTCGTGCTCGATGAAGAGCTTTTTGCCGAGGGCCTCGCCCGAGTCGACGATCGGTTGATTCAGCTCACCTGGCGAGAGGGCAAAGCGCTGGTGTGGGATCTCGAAACCTTCGAGCGAGTCGGCGAGTTCGACTATCCCGGAGAGGGGTGGGGGCTCTGCTACGACGGGGAGCGACTCATCATGTCCAACGGAACGGACCGGCTGGTGTTCCGAGACCCGGAGACATTCGAGAAGCTCGGCGAAGTGACCGTACGTCGCGCGGGGCGGCCGGTGCGGCGACTCAACGAGCTCGAATGCGTCGACGGGCTGGTTTATGCGAACGTGTGGACGCGCGAGGAGATCGCGCGAATCGATCCCAATAGCGGCGAGGTGACGGGGTGGATCGACGCGGGCGGCCTGCTCGCGCGGGAAGACCGCCACGGGAACGAGGATGTGCTCAACGGTATCGCCTATCTCCCCGAGTCGGACACGTTCCTGATCACGGGAAAGAACTGGGCAAAGATGTTCGAGGTCCGGCTGAAGGTCGAAAACACGATCGTCCCCGACGCCGGGCCCTGAGCGGCGGGCCCGCGCGCGCGCCGGCCCCGCTCGCCTCTGCCTCTGCCTCTGCCTCTGTCTCTGTCTCTGTATCTGGTTCTGTCTCTGTCTCTGTCTCTGTCTCTGTCTCTGGTTCTGTCTCTGTCTCTGTCTCTGTCTCTGTCTCTGGTTCTGT
>JBCCZL010000897.1:0-2687 GCA_039187775.1 Myxococcota bacterium | reverse complement strand
CGTTCTTTTCCCGAAGGCCGGTTGTTGGGGCACAGGCCGGTCTCTACTGTCTTCCGCCATGACCATTACCGCAGAGGATCTTTCTGTCTCGTTCTTTGTCCGCGCCCTCAAGAGTCATCGAGTCCATCTCGAGAAGGCGGTCGCCCATGCAAAGGAGCAGGGCTACGACCCCAATGTCCTTCTCAGCGCGCGGCTGTATCCGGACATGTTTTCCCTTCTTCAGCAGATTCAAGCGGTCACCGACACCGCCCGGCGGGGGGCCGCCCGTGTCGCTGGAGTGGAACCCACGAGCTACGAGGACAATGAAACATCCTTTGAGCAGCTCTTCGAACGAATCGACGGGAGCATTCGCGACATCGAAGCCCTGGACCGGGGGACCTTCGACGGCGCGGAGACCCGGGAGTTTACGGTGAATCTCGGCCAGGAGCTGACGTTCACGGGGAAGAGCTATCTCCTTGGCTTTGCGGTACCGAATCTCACGTTCCATCTGTCGATGGCCTACGCGATTCTTCGCCACAGCGGGGTTCCCCTGGGCAAGCGTGATCTACTGACGTCGTTCATCGCTCCGGGCTGAAGTCGCGTGGCTCGGCTCATGCAAGTTCGGGGCCGGTTGTAGTTCGCGCTCGGCTATCGGACACTTGGGCATGCGTTCATGGTGGTTCCTCGCTCTCTTGATGACTCTGTCGGCCTGCGATCCCTTCGCAGAGCGCCGCGCGGAAGCGGAGCGGGCCGCCGAGTCCGCCGCGCGCGAAGCCGAGCGGCGAGCGGCCGAGGTGGCAGCGGAGGCGGAGAACCGAGCATTGGCAGCCCAGGCGGAGGCGGCCCGCTTGCACGCGCAGGAGGAAGCACGGCTTCGCACGGAGGAGGAGCAAGCCACGGCTCCGGCGCTCGCCGGGCAGGCGCCCACGGGCGTGCTTCAGCTCGATGAACTCGAGGACACCACTCGGCGGAGAAACGGGCGACGCGTGGAAGAGCCTGGAGGAGATGATCCGCTGGCGGGTCTCGAAGGACTGTAGGCTCCGCGCAGGATTCGCTCGCATGGGGGACTACACGCCACCGCAGCGACGGTTTGCGGAACACCGCACGGCTTGCCGATGACCAAGCTCGGTCCTCGGGGCATCTGGACCTTTGCCATCGTCGGCGCGGTGGTGTGGGGCGCGGTTGGCATCGCGTCGGCGCTTCCCGCGCTGATGTCGGTCATGCTCTTCGACGCGCCCGGTTCGGAAGAAAATACGTATCTCTGGATCGTGTTTTGGAGCCTGTGGCTCTTTCCCGTCGGCGTCCTCGTCACCGTACCGACGGCGCTCCTCAGCGCTTGGCGTTCCACCGCGGCCCTCAAGCGACAGCTTCCGAAGGTTGCGCGCGGTTGGCTCGTCGCCCTCGTGGTTGGGCTGATTCTTCCCCTGTTTCCCGCGGTCGGGGTCGTCACCGGGTTCTATCTCATCGAAACCCGCTGCGGCGGTTCGTTTCAGTGCCCGGAGTTGAACGAGTAGAGCTCATCTCCACACTCCTTGAAGTCGATCGGTGGAAAGGAGTGGGCGAGGTGGTGCATCCGCGAGGCGAGGAAATGCAGAGTATTTTCGAGCCCGAGGGGATGGCAGCAGACGGCGTGCAAAAGCCGCGGAGCGGCCCCAAGGAGTGTCGAGATCAGCTCTAGCCGCAGCCTTGTATGTCTCAGGACGGCTCGACGACCACGAGGATCGCATCGGCGTCGACCTGGTCGCCTTCGGCCACGCGAAGCTCCTTCACGATTCCTGCTTCGCTCGCTTCGATCCGGTGCTCCATCTTCATTGCTTCGAGAATCAGCAGGGGCTGACCCGCGCGAACTTCGGTCCCCACCTCCACCGATACCGAGATGACCTTGCCGGGCATTGGGGCCGTCGCCGCACCGCTCGGGCCGTCGGCCCCAGGGATCGGAAAGCGCTCGTGGGGAACGACCCGGATGTCCTGGTGAGCGGAGTGGACCCACACCGCTCCGGAGCCCTCGACCACGCGGAGGGCATGACGAAGTCCATCGCGTTCCACGATCAGGTCGGCGTCCGAGCGGTCGAGGATTCGATAGCTTCGCTCGTTCCTCGGAGTCTCCGCCGCCCCGTCGAAGATCGTGATCTGGCCGTCGTGGCCCACGGCGTATTCAAGCTCCCGTTTCGTACCGCCCACGGTGAGCTCGGCCGACTCTCGTCCCGGAGCGCTTCGCTGGTCGAGCCGAAAGCGCACAGGGACCCGAGGCGTGGGACGTCGCGCGGCTCGGTCGGCGATCCCCGCGACCACCGTCGCGTCGGCGGCGAGGAGCGCGTCGGCGGCCAGGTCGGCCGGACCGAAGAAGCCGTGCTCGTCGAGGAACCCGGTGTGGAGCGCCGCTTCTTCGAAGGCGCGGTGCCCAAGGATCTCGAGCAGAAAGCCTCGGTTCGTCACGAGGCCCAGCACCGAAAGCTCGCGGAGCCCTCGCCGGCAGCGGCGGAGCGCCTCTTCTCGGTCGATGCCGTGGGCGATCACCTTGGCGAGCATGGGATCGTAATGGATGCCCACTTCGCTTCCGAGCTCGACCCCGCTGTCCACGCTCACGCCTTCGACCTCGGGCTCGAGATAGTCGACGACGGTGCCGGTCGACGGGAGAAGGTCGCTGCTTCGATCCTCGGCGTAGAGCCGGGCCTCGACGGCCCAGCCGTCGAGCGCAAGCTCCTCGG
>JBCCZL010000896.1:0-2697 GCA_039187775.1 Myxococcota bacterium | reverse complement strand
GAGGATCTGGTTGCCGGAGTAACTGATCCCCGCCGGGTTGTACCAAATCGCGTGCGGATCGTTGGCACCCGCCACAAAAGCCCCACCCCGGGCCAGCGGGCCGGTACCCCGTGGCGCCAAATAGAACCCGCCCCCCAAAGCCGTCGATGCCGGAGAGAGCGCGGCCACAAGGATGCCGAGACACGCAACGTTCTTCACGGCGCGCACCGCCAACGAAGGCCCGCCTCCGAGGCGGTGCAGCGACACTGCGCGTCGACGTAGCACGAGCTTTGGCTGGGGATCACCGCGTCCACCCCATCGCAGATACGAGCCTCTTCCGGTAGGCAGCTCCGCGCCTGAAGCACCTCGTGGAGCCGCTCGAGGCCATGGTCTTCGTCGCGCACGAAGTCCACGGTTTGGCCGAACACCGCCCGATAGTCGGGATCCCGAAGACTGCCGCCTTCGTTCGGGGTGACTCGGTTGACCTCGGCCAGGACATCGATCACCACCTCGAGCGGGGTGGCCTGCGCTTCGCCCACATCGGCAGCGGACGACACGCTGACCGAGTTCTCGAGAATGCGCTCGAGGGTCTGCCCGTCGTCGACCGCTTCGATATCGCGCAGCAGATCCAGAAGGTCGAGGGTCGCTCCCCCATCGAGGTCTGGACGAATCCCGTCTCCAAGCGCCGCATCGATGTTGGGTGCGATCGCCGGAGCGAACCCCTGAAGAAGCGGAATCAGGTTGTCGTCGTCTTCCACCACCATCAACGCGTCCGCGAGTCCGTAGAGCGTGGATTGAAATGCGTCGTTCTCGCTCGCCACGTCGACGAGGTAGCCGAGCAGATTCACGAGGACCCGGCGCGCCTCCTCGTCCTGACTGACCGCGTCGAGAAATCGGATGAGCGCCGCGATGACCGGCTTGTTGACCTCGTTGGCAAACCGCTCATCGAGTCCCTCCGCCCACGTGTCGAGGTCTCCATCGGCCCGGTGAAACGCAATGCGCGCCTGGACAAATCGAATCCCTTGCTCGATCAATGCCTTCCCCCGGCGGTTGGCGAGCTGAACCTCATCGCCGACGGGCTCGGTGGCGAGAAACTGCTCCGCGAACACCGCCCGTCCCAAGAGGAACTCTTGCCTCCGCTCGGGCTGAAGCTCCCAGCGCCGGTCCATCTCGGACAGGGACTCCAGAAGCTGGTAGAGCGGCGTCATCGCGACCGTCCGTGACCCGTCGTTGACCCGCGTCTCGCTCCGGCCTGCCCGATCGACAAAGCCCTCGTTTCGGGCGGGGTCGAGAACCGACTCCGCAGCGGCGGCGGCGGTCACTACTCCGTCTTGCCCCGGTCGCACTTCGGCCGCCTCGAGCGCCGTCGCGAGCGACTGAAGCTCTTGAAAGAGCGCCCCCTCGACGAACCCATCGGCCAGGAGCCCCTCATAGCTTCGGGCGTTCGACTGGTAGCTAAAGCGCGGTTCGCCGGGCATGCAGTTCGCCGGCCCGCAGGTCTGCGTGTTGGCAGTCGAGCCCCAATGCAAATGGAGCGTCCGAATCAGATCGCCGAAGTAATAGTTTCCTTCGCTGTCGAAGGTGTACGCCGGACTGTGCAGCACCTCGAGGATCGGAGTCAGCCCCTCGTAGAAGCCAGGAAGCTCCCACGCAAAAATGGTTCCCTGGTAGCGCTCGACCGCCGGTTCGCCGTGACGGTCGATGAGCGGTGAAAACAGCTGGCCAGCAAAGGTGCTGTTGCAGTCGCCCCCGTTTTCATCGGGCTCGCACGAACCTACGCCCGAATTATCGGCCAGCGCCCAGAACACGAGGCGGTTGAATGCTTCGGGGGTAGGGTTTCGGGTGAGCCCCTCGATGCCAGAGGCCGCCTCGAGGGCCGCATCGACGTCGATACCGATCCCGTCGGCGATCGCCACCAGCAGGTTGAGAAAGCCTCCCTTGAACTCGAGCTCGTATTGCCCGATCACCGAGCGAGCGTAGGCCTCGACGACATTGTCGATCTGGATGAGCTCGCACTCGGCAAGGCGGCGGTTGGGGTTTAGGGGATAGCTGAGCGGCACCGGCGTGCCAAACACATCCAAGGTCAGATCGAGGCGCGCGCCCTCGCGGTTGCAGAGCTGGACACCATTGAGGCCGTCGATCAGCGCCACCGTCCGCTGGAACAAGCTCTCGTTGTCAAACGTGTCGGCGGCCGCGCGGTCCACCGGCTCGTCCAGAGGAAAGCCTGCCGCTTCGCCGTTGAGGTTGGCGGCGTCGAACGTGACCCGGTCTCGGTTCCGAAGGAATGCGCCAAGGACCGGACTGAGCTCCGCGGATCGGGGGTCGGCGAACGATTCGATGAGGCGCTCGAGAAGGCGTGGCTCTTCGGACATCCGCGCGAGAAGAAGGATCACGTCGTCCCAGAAGATGCTGTTTGGAGAAAGGCGCGCGCTCGGGTAGTCGTCGGCACGAACCGCGAGAAACCGACCTGCACGCACCGCGCCCGCGGTCTCCGCCTCGTAGTCTGCGAGGAGAACGAGGAGAAGCTGAAGCAGATCATCGAACTCGGGGCGGGCCCAGAGCGCGGCGATCGCCGAAAGCGAATCGAGGGCCGGTCCTTCGTCGGTGTTGAATCCTCGATAGCCGAGGGAAAAGGCGCCGAAGCGCTTCTCGCTCGCAAGTTCACTTCCCAAGAGCACTGGGAGCCCCTCTCCCAGCTGAAACAGCGTCGGCGTCTCG
>JBCCZL010000895.1:0-2736 GCA_039187775.1 Myxococcota bacterium | reverse complement strand
GAATCCAGCACTTTCGAACGCGATCCATCGCCTCTGGTGACCGATGCGGGATAGACGTCTGGCGCCTCGAGGAATGCATCCTCGGGTACGTGCTCGAGCGTGAAGTCGATGAACCGACGGGTGCGGAGGGGCAGGCTCCGCCGGGACCGATAGCAGAGAAACAGACCGTTTGCGGACGGGTTCATTCCGGTCATGACCGGAACGAGCCGCCCCGACTGGACAGAGTTCCGCGCGTAGTAGGTATCGAGCTGCACCATTCCGAGCCCCGCTTCCGCGGCGGCGATGAGTGCTTCGGGGCCGTTGAAGAGGAGCGCTCGGTCCTTGGATTCGTAGCGGACAGTTTCGCCGGCGACGGAGAAGATCCAAGTCCAGACTCCACCGCTAGGAAAGCGATACCGAAGGCACGTATGGTCTTGAAGATCCTGCGGGTGTGACGGCGTGCCTGCGCGTTGAAGGTAAGCTGGCGATGCAAGGGTCAGGATATCGAGGCGCGATAGCCGGCGTGCGACGTACGAGGCATCGGGGACTTCCGCGAGCCGAAACGCAAGGTCCACCGGGTCGCGAACGAAATCGCGGACCTGGTCGCTCGAATCGAGGTCGAACTCGACCGCGGGATAGAGTTCCCGAAACTTCGCCATCAGCGGCACCACCGTCTGGGCGGCGATGAGCGAGGGAGCGGACACCCGAAGCAGGCCCGACACGCGCCCCCGAGACTCGTCGAAGAGCGCGTCGATTTCGTCGAGCTCGCGAATAGGTTCCCGGGCGCGCTCGTAAAGCAGTCGCCCCTCTGGAGTCAGTCGCATCGAACGCGTCGTGCGATTGAAGAGTTTGATCCGGTATTGCGCTTCGAGGCGCTTGATGTGTTGGCCCACCGCGGCCGCGGAGACACCCAAATGGCGCGCTGCCGCGGCGAAGCTGCCGTGTTCCGCCGTCGACATGAACGCGCCGAGCGATGGCGAGATGTGGGTATTCATTCGAAAGTTTTACTTTCGAATGAACGAAGTTCCTAGTCCATACCCGATTCCTCCGGCCGCTTCAGAGTGACTTCAGCAGCATGAAACCACCCACGATAATGCAAACCCATCTCCTTCGCCGCCGGGCGGATCTGAGCCCGGAGGCGTTTTTCGAGCGCCTGGAGGAGCACTGTCTCCCGCGTCTTACGGAGCTCGCGGCTTCGCTGGGAGCCAGTGACGTTCGCGTGGTGACTCCGCTTTCCGGTGCATATAACCAAGCGATTTCACAGGTCCACGGGGATTTCCCGTTCGACGCGATGGTCCAGCTGAGCTGGCCCGACCTCGCGACCTACGAAGAGGGCCTCGGCTGCCCGCGGGGCCTTCGCGCGGCCCAAGCCTTTGCCGATCTCGAGCGCACCGTCGCCGAGCTTCGGCAGTCTGCCGCGGTCGTCGCGACGGACATCTCCATTCGAAAGGAAGATCGATGACCACTCAACAAAAGACTCGCGGCGGGGTTGTCGTCGCCGCACTGACCGCCTTCGTCGCCGTCGGCTATCTAATGCTCCCCCAGGGAGAGCCGGTAGCCGCCGCTCCGGGCGCGACGCTTCCCGAGGCGGGTTTCGTCCGACCCGAGACCCGCGAGATCGTGGAACGCGACCGGTACTCTGGGCGCTTTGTCGCCACGGAAGAGGTTGAGGTTCGGGCCCGGGTATCCGGATACCTCGAGCGTATCCTCGTGACGCCCGGCCAGCTCGTTCAAGAGGGAGACATTCTCTTTGAGCTCGACCGGCGGACATTCCGCACCGAACTTGCCGCCGCCCGGGCGGAAGCGGCCGGCGCTCGCGCGGCGCTGGAACGCGCCACCGCCGAGGCGGCCCGCGGCGAGCGGCTGGCCGCTCGAAATGCCCTCAGCCGTGAAGCCGCCGAGCAGCGCGCCGAACAGCTGGCGGTGGCCCGCGCGACGCTCGAGGCGACCCGGGCTCGGGCCCGCCGGCTTCGCCTCGACGTCGAGTTCACGACGGTGCGCGCACCGATCACCGGTCGCGTGGGCGACGCCTACGTGGATGCCGGCAACCTCGTCACCGGAGGCGCCGAAGGCGGCACCGTGCTCGCGACCATCGTCGCGGTCGACCCGATCGACATCGAGTTCACCGTAAGCGAGGCGGACTATCTCAAGTACGTTCGCCTCGACGCGAGCGGTGACCGACCCGGATCCCGCGACCACGCAAACGCGGTTCGGATTCGCCTCCTCGACGAAGACGAGTTCGTGCACGAGGGTCGGATGACCTTCGTCGACAACCGGCTCGACCGGCAGACCGGCACGATGCTGGGACGAGCCACCTTCGACAATGCGGGCGGTCTTTACACCCCGGGGATGTTCGCCGAGCTGGAGCTCCCCGGGAGCGGCGCGTACCCCGCGCTTCTCGTTCCGGAGCGGGCGATTCAGCGCGATCAGGGCGAGCCCTTCCTGTGGGTCCTCGATGACCGTGACGCGGCGCGCCGCGCGCCGGTGGTCCTCGGTCCGGTGCTTGGTCACCAGGTCGTGATTCGCGAGGGACTCGACGCGGAGGCGCAGGTTCTCGTGGACGGCACTCAGTTCATTGCCGACGGCGCCCAGGTGCGTCCCGTCCCGGTCGCGGGCGCCACTGACGGCGCTCCGCTCACTTCCCGAAACCATCAATAAACCGACGCTTCGTTGGGAGACAATCCAATGCGTTTTTCAAAGTTCTTTATCGACCGGCCGATCTTCGCGAGCGTGCTCTGGGTCCTCGTGCTCATCGTG
>JBCCZL010000894.1:0-2772 GCA_039187775.1 Myxococcota bacterium | reverse complement strand
GTCAGCCTCCCGGTGGTGGCCAGCCTCCCGGCGGCGGTGGTTTCGGTGGCGGTCAGCCGCCCGGTGGTGGCCAACCTCCGGGTGGCGGCGGCTTCGGTGGCGGTCAGCCGCCCGGTGGCCAACCTCCGGGTGGCGGCGGATTCGGCGGGGGTCCGCCGCCGAGCTGTGGTGGCTGCGGTGCGCCGGCCGGCGGCGGCTTCGGGAGCCCGGGGGGTGGGGCACCGGCGGGTGGTGGCTTCGGAGCACCCCCAGCCGGCGCGTTTGGCGGTTCCGGCGACGGCCCTCCGCCAGATATCGCAAGCAAGGTCTCGCTTCCTGCGATCATTCTGTTGGTGGTCAACGGCATCGGAGTCGTGCTCGGCCTCCTCGGCATCGTGATGAACATCTTCACGATGGTGGCGGGGACCGCGGGCGGAGCGTATGGCGGTGGTTACGATCCTTACGGCTCCTACGGAGGCGGCGAAGCCCTCTCCGGCATGATGAGCGGAACGATGGGTCTGGTGACTGGGGTCATCCAGGTGGCGCTGGGCGCGTTTGTCATTTGGGGCCTTCTTCAGATGAAGAACTGCCGCAAGTGGGGTGTCGCGCTGGCGGCCGTGATCATCAGCGCGGTGCCGTGCCTCGGTTCGTGCTGGTGTTTGGGCCTTCCGCTCGGGATCTGGGCGATCATCGTCCTCGTGGATCCTGAAGTGAAGAAGTCCTTCACTTCCTAGAGGTTCCCTCACGCAACGGGCCTGCCATTCTTCCGGGATGGTAGGCTCTCGGGCGCAGTCGTCCGCGGTCACCGCCGGTGGCGTACTGATTGCGCTTGGGCTGGTGGTCGGAGGGGTATCGCGGGGTACGGCCTTCTCCAGTCCTTCGGGGTAAACGCGGCCCCACCAGAGTCAAGGGCAGCCTTGCTTGTGGAGGGCATTCAGCTCACTACCTGGGGGGTGGTTGGGGGAGCGATGGTGGTGATGATCGGAGGGGTCGTCTTTTTGCTTGGCCTGTTCTCCCGAGGCAAAGCAGCGCCCTAACCCCACCACCGGCGATCGATCCGCAAAGAACCACAACTCGATGGCCGCCAGGTCGATAAAGGGAAAAGGGGTAGAGAAATGGCGTTTCGTGACGATCGGGTGGCTCTTCAAGCAAAGAAAGAGGCAATAGAGCGCGAAAGAGATGCGGCGCTGGAGGAGATTGCGCGTCTCAAGTCAGTTCGCGATGAGCATGAGCGCGAGCGTCTCCGGAGCCAAGTTGCGCGCCTGTCAGACGAGCTCGATGAGCTCCACCGCCAGATGG
Organism: Myxococcota bacterium; assembly: GCA_039187775.1. Taxonomy (GTDB): domain Bacteria; phylum Myxococcota_A; class Polyangia; order Polyangiales; family JBCCZL01; genus JBCCZL01. The sequence continues at coordinate 1,494 of JBCCZL010000894.1, read as the reverse complement.
CGCAGGCAAAGACCGCCATTCCGTTGGCGGTGCTCGTGGTGACTGGTGTCCTCTTCTTGCTCGCCGGCGTTGGAGGAGCGGTAGCGTACTTGCGACCAGGCAGTACTCCGCCCGATCCAATGGTGGACCACGACCCTGTCCGAACACCGACCGAAATCCAGGACACCTCAGCGCCCGTCGACTCGGCACCCGCTCCACCCAAACAGGAACCGGTTCCATCGAGCCACCAAACGACGATCACCTCGGAGACGAGGATCGAGGTGAATCGTTCATCGCGGACAACGATCTCGGGAGGCTCGGAGTGCCAGGCGACCGGAGGGTTCGGAAGCGGCACGCCATTGGTCGTGAGCTGCGACGGGGAGGAGGTGTATCGCGAGGACGAGGGAACCGCAACGCAAGCGGATGGAGTTCAGGTGTCGGTGTCTGACGGGCGAATCCGTGTTGAGAGCGCGCTCGATGGCACTCGGATCGAGATCGATGTGGAGCACTGAGGGCGGGCGCGGAGGCGCCACCGAACCCGCGGTGACGTAACTGGCGACGCCACGGGGCGGTTGGGTGCCGAGGAGGCTGCGAACCACCCGATGTAGTGGAACACGCGGCTGCGCCCGGCCGAGATTCACGAGCTGCGCCCGCGTTGCTGCGGGTCGAGTCGGATAGCGTCTCAGGAACGTCAGTTCGATCCGCCCCGACCGACGACGCCCCGGATGTGCGCTTCGGCAAACCCTTGTGAAAACGCGCGGAGCCACACGCGAAGCTCCGATGGCTCTCGGCCGTCCTGGGCATGCTGTTCGAAGATCGACCCACCGAACGGACTCGAGGTAGGTATGCGGTCACGAATGCACTCGTCGAACCCTTCCGGGGCCTCGGCGAATGGGTATGCGAGACGAGACTCAGCGCGCCGAAGGCTCAGACCGCCCGTCCCAGACACCGGTGGCTGCGCGTTCGGGTTCGTCCATACAAGCGTGCTGTGAATGCCCCACACCCGAGGACGGGTCGGCGTGGGCAGGAGTTCGCGGACGCAGGCTATCGCTGCTCGTTTCACGTCATGGGGAAGGCTGCTGTGCCGATGACCGTCGAGAGTAGCGTCCACCAGGAGACGTCGGTCCCGTTCCTCGATCGGAGCGTCCGCTCCGTGCGCGCGCACCCACGCGGCCGTCCGAAATGCGACGAGCAGCTCAATCGAAGGTCCATTCCGTGGAGGCAGGTTCGCGATCCCTTCTTGAATGCACTCTCCGAGGGCAGGGGGAGACTCTTGGAATCTCTCAGCCGCTCGGTCGACGACGAGTTCTTCCCGCACTCGAGGATGACTCTCGTTCCAGCGGATCCCGACGATCCACTGTCGCGCGTCGTCCTCGCCCACGGTGAGGCGCAGGTCGGCGAAACAGTTCCGCGCCATCCGTTCGAACCCTTCTGCGTCTTCCAGAGCGTAGCTTCGGCGGTCGTACAAGCGATCAACTGGAGCCTCCTCCGCCTCCACGACGACGGATGCGATCG
>JBCCZL010000893.1:0-2775 GCA_039187775.1 Myxococcota bacterium | reverse complement strand
CTGTGGGTGATCGCACAAGTCCGCGCTGGTGTCGGCGTGGGCTTGCGTGATAGGGCGCGGCATGCGTCGAGGTTTTGCCTTCCTGATCGCCTGGGCTCTAGCTATCCCGTTGGCGTCGGCACAGGACGCCGACCTGGTGGCGGTTGCTCGGATCATGGCGACCTCGGGCATCGGAGGAAACCTCGGCATGCCGGTCTGCGACGACGAAGTCGATGTGGCCGCCACTGGGTACGCCAACGTCACCCCGCGCCTCCGGACGATGGCCCAGCGGTCGGACCGACCCTTGATCCTCGACACCGGCGGACTGCTTAGCCCCGGAGGGTTTGGCCAGTACGCCGCGCAGACATCGCCGAGCGAGCTCGCGGCCCTGATCGAACACATCGGCTATCGGGCTCTGGCCATGGCTCCCGCCGACTTATCGGCAGACCGCGAACCGCTCCTTGCCGTGCTCCGTACCCTCCGCGAGCATCGCATTCCCGCGATCGCGAGCAATCTATATTGTGCTCCGGGAACCCCTCTCTGCGAAGTGCTGGTCGACGGAAGCGACGGGATCCCACTCCTCACGGTGGGCAACCGGCAGGTCGCGGTGGTCAGCGTGATGCCGCCCTCCTCGCTCGCGCAGGTCGCCCCCGACCGAGCGGTGGGCCTTCGCATTCAACCGGTGGAAGATGCGCTTCCCCGCCTCGTCGCGCGAGCACGCCAGCAAGGAGCCACGATGGTGGTGGCAAGCGTGGCTGGAGTGAACGCGGGGGACGCGCTCGAACTCGCGAACAATCTACCCGATGACGGCCGTCCGGACATGCTGTTCGTCGCCGATGGCGGAACGTCGATTCTGTTTGCCCGTCCTCGCGCGTTCCGCCCAGCGGTGGTCGCGGCTGCGCCAGGGGGCGCGGTTCGCCTGTGGGTTCGAGACAACCCGATCACGGGAAGCTACGACATTCTTGCCAACGCCGTCGTGCCGAGCCGAACGATGGATAGCCGCTTTCGTCGCTGGCTTGCCGACACCGGCGAGGCGTACTGCGAAGCGTGGGGCCGAGAGCTGCCAGGAGGTCGCACCGAGGGCTCGGTCACGGGAGAAGACATGCTCAATCTCGCCGCGGGCGCCATGCGCGAAGCGGCCGATGCGGAGGTGGCAGTCATCAATCGCGGCGTGCTCGACTCCCACTGGACGCAAGCCCACGAGTCGGGTTTGACCGCCAGCGATGTGTTCATCGCCCTTCAGTACGACGAACCGATCAGCGTCGCGACAGTGTCGGGCGCATGGTTGCAGACCCTTGAAGCCAACCGGGGTAATTTGATCACGCTCGGCCTCGACGGTTCGATCAATGGCCGAACCATCCAGCCACAGGGGTCTTACCGGGTCGCAACCCTTCGCTTTCTCGCACGCGGCGGGGACGGCGCCCTCCCCGAGGGAGCGGAATGGGAGGCGATCGGCGACGCCACGCTGCGGGCCACTGTGCTCGAGCATCTCGAAGTGCCCCGCGACACCGATCCTCGCGAGGCCTTCGAGGACCTCGACGACCAGCTCGAATGGGTGTTTCAGGGCAATATCGATGCGGACTTTTCTGGCTCGGCCGTGGAAAACCCCCTGAATGACGCCGGCGAGACAGTCTACGACGCTTCTCAGCTCGCGCGTTCCGACACCATCACCTTTGGATTCGATGCCACGCTCCGTGCCGACGCACGGTCCCGGTCGTGGGCTTGGGAAAACGTCGGCGATGCACGACAGCGACTCACCCAGACCGGCACGGACGACTTCGCCGAGGCGACGGACCTCTTGTCGTTTCGTACCACTGCCCTCTATCGCGGATTCCGTGCGGCATCTCCGCGCTTCTTTATCCCGGAACCCTACGCCGAGGCGTACCTCGAGAGCGAGCTGACGGTCGCCGACGAGAGCGAGTTTCGGCACCTCCTTCTCCGGCCGAGCGCGGGCCTTCGATTTCAGCTCACCAATGATCTGACGTTCCAGCTCGGCGGCGGATTCCAGGGCGAGTTGCTCGATCCCGATCTGACCCTAGAGCCCGGCGCGATCGCCCAGCTCCGCCTTCTCCCTTGGACCCTACTTCAGGATGGGACGCGTAAGCTCACGGTCGAGTTTTCCCTCGACTACTTTCTTTCCGGCAACAACCAGGAGCTCCGCGGCACATTCGATTCCACGTTCGACTTGGCTGGGCCGCTCGGTCTGACGTGGGGAATCAAGCTCTTCGGTCAATACGATGGCGAAAACCCCGTGGGCGTCGCCATCGACGTCACCGCGGGACTTCGCGTTCGCTGGCTCCTCCGCGCCCTTCCCTAGCCCGCTTCGGTCACCAGAGGCGATGGATCGCGTTCGAAGGTGCTGGACTCCCGCGGACCTCGGACGGGAAGACGCCGCAGCGGTACTCGACGTACCGCGAGGACGGCTGGAGGGAGAAGGCCGTGGAGAAGGCCCGGGAGAAGGCCGTGGGAATGCAGTGCTTTCGGGCGCGAGACACGCCGATTGGTGCCCGATGCGGGCCAACGTCGAGCGCTGCGCCCCGACCGGAACAAGCCGGCGATCCATCGACCTTCGCGCGACATGAGCGCGAAGACATTTGTCGTCAGGTCTTCCCTGATCCCAACCACTTCGACGAGGCACGTACGCGAGTGGCCACCGTCGAGTGACGGGGTAGCCTCCAACGATGCGCACCCTTTCATGCTTGCTTCTTGGGGTTGCTGCGGCGTGTGGTGGTGGTCAGGCCGCTCCGACTCAGGTGATCCAATCCACCGAACCTCAGAACATCGAGGAGGCACGGG
>JBCCZL010000892.1:0-2776 GCA_039187775.1 Myxococcota bacterium | reverse complement strand
GTCGAGGAGCGGACGAAGGCGTTCCCGAGCCGTTCTTTGGTTTGCCGCCACGTCTCGGAGGTTTTGGAACTCCTGGGCCGAGCCGAACGACTTGGCTTCCGACATCGTAGGAAACGGCACCGCCCGCTCGGCGTAGTACCGCGAGGTGGCGGTGTCGGCGTTTCGCCCGCGGAGGTACGTAATGCGAGGAAACTCTCGGGGCGATGCATGCACCTGGCGTACCGCGTCGGCCCGAAACCTCGAGATGCTGAGAAGGTATTTGTTTCGGTTCGGTCGCCCGTCTCGAGCGAGCGCCTCTCCGATGTAGATTCTGCCCGCCTCACTCTGCCGCCAGTAGAACTCGTTCACCCGCTCCCACTTGGCGGGGCGGGTTCGAAACACCTGGTAGTTGTGCGGAGATGGAAGCCGGGTTTTGTAGAGGTACCCCGCGCCCTCAAACAGGTAAAAGTCACCCTCGCCGCTCGAGGGATAGGGCTCACCGCTCAGCGGGTTATAGGCCGAGATCAAGCTTGTGCAGGGTGCGCCTTCGTTGCTCGCCGACTCCTCCATGAGTTTGTCATGAGGGTACAGCCGCACGTAGCTGTACTCGTGGCCATTGAGGGCGACGGAAGTGAGGACCTCACTGAAATAGCCGCGCATCTGTGCGGCGCTCCTCACGACGTGGCCACCGGCCGGAATCGCCGCGCTCAATGGTGCGCGATTGCTGTTCGGGGCTTGATAGATGGGTTCATCTTCGGAGTCATCGTCGTACACCGCCTCGCGGGGGTCATCTTCGTCGCTCAGTTCCGGGTCCTCTGGCGATTGATCGGAAGCGCTTCCGTTTCCGAGCGCGAGCGCGAGCGAGTTTGACCGGAGCCAGTGGTAGTTGGCGCCGCTGGGCGCACCGTGCCGTGCCATCTGCATCGGGTAGACGTCGTCTTCGCCCCCCGGGTGAATCAGCACGTTGCCAAAGTAGTCGTAGTCCGTGCTCGAGCCGATCGCGTCGTCGTCGTGGGCCCGTCGTGCGTGTCGGTTGGCGCTTCCTCCGCCCCAGCGCGTGGCGTCTGCCATCACGTACCGCGCAAGATTCAGCGCGCATGGCGAACAGCTCCACCCCGGTGTGAGCGGCATCGAGTTTGGCAGGTCGCTGACGGACTGCGCGGTGGGGAGGTTGACCCCGGTTCCCCATTGGTTGCAGTGGAACCAGAATTCGCCGTGGCGGTCCGGGTTCCCGAGCGAGCCGGCGTACATCATTCCGCGGGCGTGCACCGTGCGGCCGCCCTGCGAATGGTTGTTCTCGTGCCGTGCGAAGTCGCCCCCGTAGGTGGGCTGAAAGCTTCCGAACGCCCCGCGTTTGGCGTTCAAGATGAGCTGGAAGCGCATCGCAAGCTGGTTGTCATGGAGCCGGAGGCCGGTCGGCGACACCGAGGTGCCGAGGAACGGGCTTCCCAGGGGGTTGAAGCGGGCCTGGCGAAACGGACGGACTCCTGCCATGGCGAAGATCTTGAAGATCGGAAACTCCAGGATGTCTCCGGCGAGGAACCGCGCGTCGTGGTTGATGACCACTCCCGCGAGTTGGTCGAGCTTGATGGCCCCTTGGTGGCTGAGCTCGATGGATTGAACCTCGCCTCGCCACGCGGGTTCCCAGTCGGCCTCTTCCGTTTCTTCCGAATCTTCGGCTTGTTCTGCTTCGGTGGCTTCCTTGGCTTCTTCAAGAAGGACGCGGAGCGGGCCTTTCCAGAGTCGTGCTTCGAACCCGATCCGATTGACCGCCACATCGACGCGGTTATCGCGTTGACTGTTGGTGGCCGAGGCGACGGTCCGCGGCGGCGGCGGGCTTCCTGAAAACTTCCGTTCCCGCCACGGACGGAGATGCCACTCCATCGCGTCGTCGAAGTTCTGGTCAAAGTCCTGCGGGCGCGTTGCAAGCGGCCGGTACCAATCCAGGAGCGTACTTCGGAGTTCCCCGAGCTTCGTCTCCCACTCCTCCATGACCGCGCCGTATTCCAATGGGCTGTCGCCAGCCACGACGGCGCGACGCCCGGGCACAATCCACACGAGCGGCATGGCTATACCCCGTGCCTTCGGTGGAGCGCGCGCATCGTCGGCTCATCGAGCTGGCCGTTCCGTTCGAGTCCCTCGGACGCCTGATAGAGCGAGATGGCCGCCTCGGTCCGCTCTCCGAATTCATGATCTTCGGCCCCCGGCTCGAAGGCCAAGTTATTCAGCCGCTGTTGAAGCCCACGGGTCTCGACGTGGGGATCGAGGTGCCGGAGGGTGAATGTCACTTGCTCTTCGTGGTCGGTGTCGGGATGGATGCGGACCACGACTTCGGAGGCATCGATGGGAATCTCGACCGTCAGCATGCCTTCCGAATCCAGGGTCGCTTCTTCCTCGGCGCCCCCATCCACCGAGCAGAGCACCCTCAACCAACCGCGGGGAGCGCCCGAGTCCTCGAAGCGAGCGTGAAACGGCATCTTCTTTGGGACGTAGCGGAAGTAGTGGATTCGCCCGGTGCGGGCCGCGGCTTCCTTTGGAGGAATATCGTCCGGCACGAACACCTGATCTCCTTCAAAGAGCACACTAGGGTCGGTGCGTCGCTCCCGAAGCTCCGCGTTCTCGGGGGCGTCCCACACCGCAGGCACCGGCACCTTGAACTGTCGGGCGATCGTGCTGATCGTCTCGCCCTGTTGAACCGTGTGCATCGGCATCAGAATCCCCTCCACTCGTCGGAGGCAAGCCCGGGGAAGCGCACTCGGCACGTTCCAGGATCGATCCCCGGGTGACGGGCGCTCCC
>JBCCZL010000891.1:0-2787 GCA_039187775.1 Myxococcota bacterium | reverse complement strand
TGACGCGGCTTGGGCGGCGAGCGATCCCCTGGGGCTCGGTGGCGGCGGCGGCCGCGCGCGATGGCACCCTGGCGGTAATGTACCGGGGTGCGGATGGGCCGTGCCCGCCCGGGGTTGGATCGGCCACCGAGGACGTGGCCGAGACCTGCGCGACCTTCGCATCGAGCCCCAGGGGATCGCTCGCCGCCCAAGCCGCGTCAGAAGCTCCGGTGGTGAAAACGCGTCCGCGGTCAGCGGTCCATGGGTCGCGTAGACGATCCGATCGGGCTCGGCGTGTTCGACCCACACCACCCCGAGCCGGCCACCCCCGCTCGCCGCGGCGAGCTCGATCACGGTGTGGGCAAGCGGCCGGTCGTCTCCAGGCCGACGCGCGACCACGGTGCGCTCGGAACCGCGAATGTCTCCAAGAGCGGTGAGGGACAAAAGACGAATCCCTCCCCCATCCGGCCCGGGCGGACCGTAGACCAGCGCGGCTCCCTCCCCCGAGGCCACGAGATCGAAGGCGCGAGCGGTCGCCGTGATCCGTGGCGCCACCAGCGGGACGACCTCTCGCGGAGGCGGCCTCGGTACGGGAGGCTCGTCCGCTTCGTCTTCCCCGCACGCCGAAAGACCCGGCGCCACTGCAAGCAACAAAAGGGCGATCGGCAGCCGACCGAACGTTTGGCGGAGGGTGGGAGATATCGGGAACCGAAGTACCACCTGGGCAGCGTACCACCTCAGACGCGGACCACGTCACAAGCGCACCTCTCGAAAGACCAAGTCCGAGTACAGCATCGCGCGCCTCGCCCATGCGACGTCAACCACGCTCGTGCATCGCTGGGTAGGCCCGCGTCCGGGGAGACTCGCGTCCGGTCAGAACTTCGTAGCGAGGTAGACCGAGACCACCGGTCCTCCCGTCTGTCGCTGGATAAGGAAGAGTCCTCCCTCGAGACTCAACCCCACGAACCATCGGTCTCCAATCCGATAGTCGCCTTCGAGGGCCGCACCCGTGTACGAAGTACCGTTGCCGAGGCCACTCGGCGTTTCATCGGGGGGCGCGTCGCCGTTCCCGAGGGCGTAGTGACCGGTCACGCGCGCGCGTCCCGCGATGCGCTCGGTGAAGTTCATTCCCGCCTCCACCGTCCAGTGAAGAATGTGCTCGTAGTCGTTCGTTCGTCCGATGAACGCTACTCCCCCGGCGACATACACCGTGTCCCACGCATACCCCGCTTGAACGCCTCCGAGAAAATCCCAAACCCCGGCGCCGATGCGGAGCGAGCCGAGCTCGGGGTTGCCCGGATCGGTGCTCCGAAACGACTGCACCCCGTCGCCGGTGGCCAGCGGGGCGCGGACCGAACCTTCCAGGCTCAGCACAAACCGATCGACCTGCAGGAGGCGAACGCGGAGTCCCAGCGCGGGGTCGCCCGGCGCCACATGACTCCGAACTTCATCGGCGACCGGATCTTCTAACCAAAACCCGCGCACCAGATCGCTATGAAGGGTGAGCGCCAGCCCAGGGGCGATCCCCACTTCTCCGTAGGCCGAAAAGAAGAGCTCGTGGTAGGTCCCGTAAGACTGCGCGTTGCCTTCGCCATCGATGTACGCAAAGCCGGGAAGCCATTTGAACCAGACCTTGGCATACCCCTCGCCGGGCTCGGGAGTCCATGGCCCCGCGGAGGCGCGCTCCGGCGCTCCAACCGCCGCGAGCACCAACCCCGCGATGAGAATGCGTCGACAAATCGGTCGGTTCATCGGCCGCTGACGATAGCGCCCACGCGTAGGTTCTACGAGGCCTCGAGCGACCGAGGCTTACTTCTTGAAGAGCTTGCCGAGGAAGCTGTTCGAGGTCTTCTTGCCCTCGAGCCGCGCGAGCTCACTCACCGCGAGACGATTTCCCGGATTCAGCTGGGTCGCTTTCCGGAAGTGGGCCACTGCTCGGTCGGGGTACCCGAGTCGTTCGACCACCAGCGCCTTGACGGTGTGGGCTCGATCGGACCGCTTGTAGAGCCGCAGCGCCTCGTTCACCGTGCGGAGCGCGTCCGCATCGACCTCACCCCGCTGGTAGAGGGCAAACGCGAGCTCCGCGTGGTAGTCGGGGTTGCTCGCGTCGGCGGCGATCGCGGCTTCGAGCTCCTCTGCCGCGCCGGCCCAGTTCCCCATGTCGAAATGGGTTCGAACTCGGTCGAGAATTCTGGTCGGTGACGGCTTGCTTGGCGCTCCGCTCGGTCGGATCGACGGCCGGCCGGGATTGGTGCTCGTCCGGGGCGGGGGCCGGCTCACCGCCGGCATCCGTGGACTCGACCCGGGGCCCACTGAAGGACGAACGCTGACCGCCGCCATCTGCGGGTTCGAACGGCTCGAAATCGCGCGCTTCCGCGGTGGGCGCGAGGACGAGGCAGGCTTGAGGAGGCCAAGAACCGCCAGCAGGTACAGGAATCGCCGCGCTTCAAGGATGCCTCGAGACGAGAGCTGTTCGCAGACGGCCACGGTCGCACTCCCAGAGCGCAGGAGCTCCAACACCCGACTCTCATGGGGGCTTGGAGTGATGGTCCGAAGGTGGTCGTGGTCGATCAGTCGGAGCGGCCGATCGCCGAGCCGTGTGAGCACCTCGCCCACCTTGTCGAGCGGCGCGTAGGCTCGGACTCCGTGGGCGACAAGCGAGATCGGGTCCACCCGAACCGATTGCGCCTTGTCCTGACCCGGAAACCCCGTGCCTTCGTAGAACGAGTACTTCCGGCTGCTCGCGAACAGCGGCAAGAGGCCCGCGGAGATGCTTCGAATGCGCGTCCCAATGTCGACCGCTCGCAG
>JBCCZL010000890.1:0-2818 GCA_039187775.1 Myxococcota bacterium | reverse complement strand
GGGCTCTTGTTGGGTGTCAAGGCCAAAGGCCTTGACGGCATACGCCTCCAGCCGCGGAGCGGCGTGTGGAGATGAGCGCTAAGCGGCCTTCGCGAGTGCGGCGCGCTTCGCCGCCGAAGGCGTGCCGGTTTCGATGTATGTTTGCAGGTCCTCGCAGACCTGATCGCAGAGCTTTCCCATCTGTCGCTTCATCATCCAGCCCATGAAGAATCCCGCGAGGGGCTTGAGTTCGGCCTTGAGCCGGAACGAAATCCGGGTCTCGGAGGGCCCGCGCGCTTCCAGCCACCACGTGTTGCCCATGTGGGTGGCAAAGCTCGGTGCTCCGGACACAACGCGGTAGGAGAACGTTCGGTTTTGCTCATCGAAGGAGTCGACCTCCTCCGTGATCGTGCCAAACGACGGGACGTCACACTGTCGGTTCGCGACGCCGCTTGGACCCACCGCATCGAGCCTTCGAGAGGCGACGATGCCAGAAGCCCACGAGCTGACGTCGTGAAACTGGTTGCCAAGGATATCCCACGCCTTTTCGACGGGGACGCGGACGGTGATGTTTCGTTCGATTTCCATGATTCAACCTTGGAGGGCCGGGCCGACGCCCACAATCGAGACTCCTGCAGACCGACCTTGCAAATACGCGCAGCCATCCCGGGGAGAGCTCTAGCCCTCCAAGGAGGACTCGCTCGAGCACCAGCGGTATCGATCCCAAACGGGGAGCCGGCCGAAGAGACCGAGGGTCTCGGCCCTTCAGTGGTCAAGGGGCAACCGCCTTGGCAAGCGACCGCCTCGATTCCTCCAAAAAACCAAAGATTGGCGGTTGTTGCCGAGGCCTCCGAGGCGCCCGCGTAACCTCTCGCGGGTTCCGGAGTACTCATCGGTGAACCAACCCCGCACAAAAGGAGAACCCATGAACCGCCTACTGCCCCTCGCCGTTGCTTTGGCCGTTCTCTTTCTTAGCGCGATGGCTTCCGCCCAACCGCGCTCTCCTCAAGCCGAGCCGGACGCACCAGAGTCTGCCGCACCGGATTCGCGCGTCGCCCAAGCGGTGGAGCGAATCTCTTGGATCGACGAGGCGAGAGCGGAAGACGAGCAGCGCGTCGCGTTCACCGTCCACCGCGATCGAACGCCCGAACTCCGCGATTTGGACGCCGCCGCGGAGCGCTCCGGCCGCACCGTGAACACGATTTCCCTCGAGGCGACCGGTGAACTGCGCCGAGTTCGCGGTCAGTGGTACCTTCAGGTCAATCGGAGCGTCCGACTGCCGCTCAAGCACGACGCTCAGCTTCGCGCGCTTCTCCGCGAACGACCTGGCCACCAGTTGGTTCGCGTGCACACGACTCAGCGTGGAACGGACCGAAGAGCGATGCTTCAGAGCTACGAAGTGTTGCCCATGGCGGAGCAAGGATCCGCACGTTAGATTGACGGGATGATCTTCCGATCTTGCCGTGCCCCCATTCTGTTCTGTCTCTTGGCATTCACCGCGTGCAGCGATGACGACTCGGCGGGTCCGACCGCAGAAGCTCTTCTCAACCTGGGTCCCAACCCCGTCGGCTACGTTCGTCTGAGCTTCACCTACCGACCCGCCGCGTCGATGGAAGACCGCACCGTGCCCGTCGAGATCTGGTACCCCGCTGCCGAAGCAACGATGCCCGCGATCTACCGCGTCGCGGGCATCGTGGAAGTCCCGACCGATGTGGCGCAGGCGACTCCGCCGGTCTCCACTGCCGGCCCGTTCCCCGTCGCCGTATATTCCCATGGCAACGGCGGCCTGGGACTCGTCGGCTATCCATTCGGTGAACACCTCGCGTCCCACGGATTCATCGTGGTCGCCCCCGACCATGTCGGCAACACGGCCCTCGACGGCGTCGCCGGCCAACTGGTGCCGTTCGTTCGTTCGTCCCTCGACCGACCTCAGGACGTGAGCGCCACCCTGGACTGGCTCGAATCCAATACCGAAGGAGTGATCGCCGGACAGGCGGACACCGGTCGCACATTGCTCTTTGGCCACAGCTTCGGTGGTTACACCACCTTTGCCGCCGCCGGAGCGACGCCGGACCTCGAACGACTCGCCCGCGGGGTCTGCCCGGATCCCGACAATGCGAACTGCACGCTCCTTGAGGACCCCGCGGTCCGTACGGCGTTCGAGGCCGGGTTCCTCGACCCGCGAATCGACGCGATCGTTCCGCAGGCACCCGCGATCGGTTCGCTTCCGCCAGCCTCGATTACCGGGGTCACCATTCCAACCATGCTTCAGTCTGGCCGGCTCGATCAGACGACGACGCAGACTCAGTCGGCCGAGCCATCTTGGGCGGCGATGGACGGCGAGGAAGACATCTGGGTCGAGATGGAGGCCGGAGGACACTTCACTTTTCTCAGCATCTGCAGCGATCTAACCCCTGACGTTATCGCGCTGTTCCAGCCCGACGCGGCGGACGACGGCTGCGGTCCAGACTTCATTCGCGACACCGATGCGCTTCCTATCCTCGAGGCCTACCTCCTCGGTTTCGCGCGAAGCCACGTGCTCGGTGAAGCAGGGTGGGAGGACATTCTCCGCGGCGCCCCCCTTGGCGCGGGTTTCGTAATCACCAACTGACCCGCTTCCCCTCCGTGGACGCCCCGAAATGCTGGGCCCGGAAACGCTGGGCCGCGAAATACCCGACCTTGCATCGCTACACGAGGAATGGGAAGCACCGGCCGCTCCTGTTCGTTGCTGCGCTCTCGGCTGCCGCTTTCGCCTGCGGAGGCCCGGACTCCTCGGTGGATCGGGCCTACCGAAACCTTCGGGTGGGCGCCGAGCAATGCCGCGAGGCCGCGCCGTCCG
>JBCCZL010000889.1:0-2827 GCA_039187775.1 Myxococcota bacterium | reverse complement strand
GTAGGATCGGGATGAATCCGCGCCGTGTTGCTCCCTCGGTTTGGGTACGAAGCCACAGCGCGAGGAGCGCGAAGCCGAACACGAGGCTTCCGATCGCGCCCCGTGACAGCGTGAGGGCCGCAGTGAGCCCCAGCAACACGGAAGCCACGGCCCATCCTCGTCGAAACGGGGCCCGTCGGTCGGCGGTGAGGCCGGCGGCGAGAAGGGACGCCATCGTGGCGAACCCGCCTAGGTGGTTTCCGTTCATGAGGGGTGTCAGCAGTTGGGGCTTGGCGAAGCGAGGGGCATAGCTGCCGAAGACCGCATCGAGTTGCAGAAGGCGGTGCGTCACGCCCTCGAGCGCCAAAAGGAGCGCCGAGAAGACGATGGCGGCCGCCAACGGTTTCAGGTTTTCGGGAGCACCGAGGCGCGCGGCGAGGAAAGCAGAGAGGATCCCGATGCCGATGAGGACCTGGGCCAAGGTCGCACCCGGATCGAGTGAGACCGTGAGGGGTACACTGGTCGTCCAAACCAGACCTTCCAGGCGTGCGGCGTTCTCGACGGTGGCAAGGTTGAGGCTCGTCGCCAGGGTTTCCGGCATGGGCACTGCCTGGATGCAGGTCCACGCCCAGGCCCCGGCCATCACGAGAAACAGGCCATCGAGAATCGGCGCGTGCGCCTTGCGTCGAACGAAGAGCGCGAGCCCGAGTGCACCAAGGCACATCCCTACCACCGGTATGAGGGTCCAGGGAAACGCGCCGCCGAAGAACTGGGGTGCCAGCACGATGATCGCGCCGAGAGCCGCGGTGTCGGTTCGGATCGACCAACCGGTCGAGTCTTCGCGAGGTTTACTCGACGACCGGGTCATGGCGGCAGCACTCCGGTGCGCACGTACTCGATGACCGGCGCTAGCTTCGCGCGCCACGTGAGTCTCTCTTCCGCGTACTCTCGCATCTCCCGCGAATAGTCGGGGAGTTCCTCTTCGAGCGAGTGGAAGAACGACACGATGGCGGAGACATCGACGACGCTCTCGTCCGATTCAACGCGATGGATGAACGGAGTGCCTTCCGGAAAGTCCGGGTCTTCGCTGGCAAGTACGAAGGGGAGGCCTCGAGCGCAGTACTCTCTCGACTTCAGAGAGCTCGATCGCGCGAGGTCGATTCGGTGCATGCCGAGAGAACCCACGGCGACGTCCGCTTCGTCGAAGAGGGTGTCCAGTGCTTCGCCGCTCTGCGTGCCATGGAAGCTCACTGATTCGCCGAGACCGAGCTCCTCGACCAGGGTGCGCAGCTCCCCTGCCACCGGACCATCGCCCACGATGTCGAGGTTGACTCGGGGGTGGTTCTGTAGGCGCTCGTAGAGGGCCACACCGCGTAGGATTCGGTCGAGACCATGCCATCGCGCCAGGTTGGCGACTGCAATCATCTTCACGGTGTCGGCGTCACCCCGAGTGTTCTTCGCGAGACGGATCCGATTGACGTCGATTCCGTTCTCGGTTCGAAAGCAGGGGATCCCGTAGATCTCGTTTTGGCCGAAGAACGTCACGACGAGGTCTACGTAGCGATGGAGCTGCCCGTGCCCGAGGTCGTCGAGTGCGAGGAGTACGCGCTGCTTTGGCGTGCGAAGCTCGCTTCGGTACGGAAACGTGGGCACCTCCAAGATGATCTTCAGGCTCGGGCGGGCGCGCTTGGCAGCCCGAAGAAAGGCCAGCAGGCTCGGTAGTGCCAAGGGGTAGCGAACGTAGAGAAAGTCGTACTCGAACGGGCGACAGTGCCGCCAAACGTAGCGGTAAAAGAGGAAGTAGTGATTGACCGGGCTGAGCGCGCCGGCTCGCAGCGGGTAGTCCGCGAACCGTTCGCCGCCGAGCAAGGGGCCACGGGTGCCGCTCGAGACGACGTCGACGTGGCCCGCCAGGTAGGCCAGCGCGGCTCGCTCTGATTCCATCTTGTTGAGGATGCCTCGATTGCCTGGGAGGTCGGCCGAGATCGGGCAAACGAACAAGCCGCGGAGCGATGGGCTCTGAGCCTCTAGTCCCATGCCACCCGGTCAGTCCGATTCGAGGGTGCCTAGCAAGAACTCGGCGGCACGTTCGCTTGCTTTTCCATCCCACAGCTCAGGAATCTTGCCGCGCTTGGCTCGACCCTCGAGAACCGCCGACACGTTCTCGCGAATCGCCTGGCCATCGGATCCCACGATGACGTTGGTGCCGACCGTGACGGTGACCGGCCGTTCGGTCGATTCACGAAGCGTGATGCAAGGCACTCCGAGAACGGTGGTTTCTTCTTGGAGTCCGCCGGAGTCGGTCAGCACGACCTGTGCGTCGGCAGTGAGTGACAGAAAGTCGAGGTAGCCGAGGGGTTCGCTCAGTTTCAAGTTGGGCATCGCTTCCGCTTCCGCCATCAGCGAAAACTCTTCGAGGCGCTTCCGCGTTCGGGGGTGGAGTGGAAACAAAAGTGGAATCCGCGACTGGATCCAGTCGAAGGTCGACAGAATTGAACGAAGGACGTCGGGATCGTCGACGTTGGACGGCCGGTGAAGCGTCGCAAGGGCGAAGGCGCCGGGTGGAAGCCCGAGGGAAGCCGCCGTACCTCGCGCTTTGGCGGCGTCGAGGTGCGCCAAGAGCGTGTCGATCATCACGTTCCCGATTCGTTGAATCGATGCCTCGGATACGCCTTCGACCCGCAGGTTCTCGTCCGCGTCGGCGGAGGGGGTGAGCAGGAAATCGGCGATTCGGTCGGTGACGATTCGGTTGATCTCTTCGGGCATTCGGCGGTCGAATGAACGCAGGCCTGCCTCGACGTGCGCGCACGGAATGCCGAGCTTCACGGCGACCAGCGCCGCCGCCAGG
>JBCCZL010000888.1:0-2829 GCA_039187775.1 Myxococcota bacterium | reverse complement strand
CGACGGACGGCTCGACGTTGTATTGGCGCCCGCGGTGGGCCGGCCGTTGGTGCTCCAGAATGTCTCTCCGGGCGGCCACTACCTCGCGGTGCGGCTCCGAGGCCGGGGCGGAAACCCGGAGGGAGTCGGCGCCTGGGTCACGGTCGGAGACTCGGAGCGTATCCTCATTCGGGAGCGGCGCCTCGGCGATGGTTATCTCGGCAACCATGACCCTCGGCTTCATTTTGGCCTTCCGACGACGAACCCTGTGGATATTGACGTACGATGGCCGTCTGGTGTGCGCACCACGCTTCGTGACGTATCGGTCGATCAGGAGCTTGAGATTCGCGAGCCCTAACTCCTCGATGCGGCCATTTGAGTGAGGCCCGCATGAAGGTAGGAGAGGTACTCGTAGAGCCGCATCAGGTCGCGCCAGCAGTCCTCGGGGGCCAGCAGGTTCACCGCGTTCGAGAGTACGGCAAAGTCCGAGACCAGCGGGCGAAGCTCCGCCGCCACCGGAACGCCGAGCCCTTCGAGGGCCATCATATGTCGCACGCAGGTGACGATGTCCTGCTCGACGTCCCAGAGGAGGGTCGTGAGCCAGTCCATCGACTCCGTCAGCCGCGCCTCTGCGACCGCGCCCGCGACCCCACGGGCGGTGCCGAATGCGGCCCCGGTGAGCGACAGCGACGGGATCTTCTGCGCTGCCTTGACCCGTTGGGCGTCATAATGGGCAGACCGAGCATTTTCGAGGGCGCCCTTGAGAACCGGTTCGATCCGGGTCAGGGCGGCGAGCGCTTGGCGAAAGTGAAATGACCGATCCGACGATGGTGTGGGCCTCGCGGAGAGCGTCGCCGAGCAGGCGGTGGAGCAAGCGGGATCCGCGAGCACCCAGGCCTTCACTTCGGTGAGCCGGCAGGGCGTGCCGCAGGCCGCGCAAGGAAAGTTCAGCATGGAGAGTCCACCATGACGCGTCTGGCGTACGATGCCCCTCGAAAGATCTTCCGTCCGCGGCCCCAGTCCTCCGCGAGGCTTCGCCGCGCAGGGATACGAGAAGTCATCTTGATGGCGCTTTCCTTGCGAGTGCCTTCCCTGGGGCGGGGCCATAGTCGTTGCGTTTGTTGCCGATCGGCGCTCGGTGAGGGGCGAGTCGACCCCGCCGCGCCGGAGAGGTAGGACATCGGATGCGAAGGATCATCATTGTCGCTTTCTTCGCGGCTGGCTGCGCCGACGAAGCGGCGGTCCCATCGACCTGCCCCGACGATC
This sequence comes from Myxococcota bacterium, assembly GCA_039187775.1. Lineage (GTDB taxonomy): Bacteria > Myxococcota_A > Polyangia > Polyangiales > JBCCZL01 > JBCCZL01. The sequence goes on along the minus strand of JBCCZL010000888.1, from coordinate 1,584 downwards.
CGTCGACCTGTCCAGACGTCCAGCTCGAGGCAAATCTCTGCCGCTTTGCGGACACCGAGGACGCGACCGCAAGCTGTCTCGCGCCCACCATGCCCCCCGACTACTATGTTGCGCAGGCGGCGCTTTACTTCGACACCCTCGACCTCGACGCGCCGGAGGAAAACGTGCCGACCTACCACCCGGAGGTCATCCGCTGGGAGTGGCCGCCGTGGCTCAAGCTCACCGGCTATACCGCCGACGTGATGATCAGCAGCGCCGCAGCGCTGCGGCGCTTCGACCCGTCGCGGGTGCCGGTCCGAGACTGCCGGTTCTTTCCCACGCAGCCATTTGCCCGCTGCTACGTGGTGTTCGAGTACCCCGATGGTCCCTGTCCGATCTACGAGGAGTTTGCGTTCAACGACGCCGGGGAGATGACGTTCATCGAGGCTTGGTCGGACCTTCCTGGATTTCGACCCCAGCCGGAGACCGATCGATGGGCCGAAGCCCCCGAAGTCTATCGACTGTCGAATCTCGTTCCCGGCCTTGGCAATTCGACGGGAACCTTCGATCCGAACGGCGCTCGGGTGGAGGAGCTCGGTCGCATGAGCCAAGATGTGGCGGACTTTGCAGCGCGGGCAAAAGACTGGGAGCGCGCCTGGGGCGAAGAGCTGATCAATGCAGGCTCCGATCTGTATGTGCGGGGATGCGGTTGGGATACGACGGACCCCTGAGCCGCGGAGCACCCTGCCCTCAAACGAGGGCGAGCAAGCCCGAAGGCTTTGACCGTCAAGCCGTCGAGACCGGACAGTGAAACCACTGCCACCTCCGTGAACCGAGGTTCGCGTTTGCCGATGTTGCGTCGGCGACATGTTGTCGTCACGACGGACGGCACACCCCTTGCGCGGGCCGACAGTGAATCGTAAGCACTGGAGGTAACCGATGTGGCGAGTTTGCGGCGTAGTAATTTTGGGGGTGATGCTCGGATGTGGCAGTGACGATGGTGCCGCGGGGGTGGACCTGGTTCTCGATATGCGTGCTTCCGGAGGCAACACATTTGATGGGACGTTCCGCGTTCCCGAACCTCTTGCTCCGGGTACCGCGCTTCAGATCGCGATCAGCCAGCGGGCTCAAGGGTCCCCGGAGTGCTGGACGGCAAATCTCATCGACTCGGGCTCCCTCGATCGAGAAACGGACACCGTGCTCTTCCGCGTGCGCAACATCCGAAGCGGCACCTGGGCGTTGTTCCTTCGGGCGGACCGCGACGGGAACGGCGTGTTTGGGGTAGGGGACGTCGGCGGCTGGTACACGGCCACCGGAACTGCGTTGAGCGGCGATGAAGCAGACACCTTCGACGTCCCCTCGGAGGTGGGCGCAGGTCTCGAAATCGTGGGCGACACGATCGCAGTGAGCAATTGCGGGGGGAGCCCCGTCGACGCGGGGACCGACGCAATGACTCGCGATTGACGCTAAGCTGAAACTTGGGGTGCTGGTTCATCCTTAACGATGTGGTATCCGAGCGATTTCGCGGAAGAGCGAAGACCGGCGATGCGAGCTTGGTGATAGCGCTCTTCGTAGGCTCGTTCTCCGATGTCGAGATATTGTTGT
>JBCCZL010000887.1:0-2850 GCA_039187775.1 Myxococcota bacterium | reverse complement strand
GTCGTTGGCGAAACCAGGGTCGATCCCCGAAGTGAGGAACGACGTTCCACCCGCCTCGCATGCCTCGCTGAGCCGCGACGTGAACATGTCGTTTAGCGTCGTTGGATGGACTAGCCCGACCATCGAGCAGGACACGACGTTTTTCCCGGACGCGAGAATCCTGGCCATGTCTTCGATCGCATCGCCTGGGCGCATGCCGGCATCGGCCGTGTAGCAAACCGCCTCGGCTTCGAGTGCTAGCAAAGCATCCACGTCGCGCGTCGCCTTGATGCCCACCGGGTCGACACCGCAGAGTTCGCCAGCGTCTTTGCCTTCCTTCGCCTCGCTGCTCACGAACAACCCGACGAGTTCGAGTTCCGGGTGGTTGATGATGGATCGAAGCGCGTACTTTCCGACGTTACCGGTGCTCCACTGAATCACTCGAATCATGGTGTCTCGTCTCCTTGGTTTGCTCGCGCCCGAAGCGCGGCCGCGATGGTCTGTCATGTGGTGGACCTGACCGCCAACCGTATCGGTGACCTTGCTGCGTAAGGTACGTCCAGGACATCCGTGCGCGCTTACACGGTCTGCAGGAACCGGTGGTACGCGTCGAACACCGCCTCGGGTGCTTCGACCTGGGGATAGTGGCCGATGGTCGGAAGCTCGACGATGAAGTGGTCCTTGCTCACCACCTCGCGATACCGCGCCACCATGTGGGCGCCCGACACGGGATCTGCCGAACCGTTGATCAAGCCCACCGGAACGATCGCATCGCGCAGGGCACGCACCCACCGATCGCGATGCTGCTGTCGCTCTGGCATGTAGCGAATGAGCCGGTGGAAGTTCTGCTTGCCCTCGTTGTGATTGATGAGTCGCCAGAACGCGTCGAGCTCCGCTGCGCTCGGCTTGGTTTGGTCGCCAAACACGGCGCTGAACGACTTGTCGAAGGATCGCTTGCTCATCATGCGGGTCGCGAACGAGCCGAGCGGGCTGAGCAGCACTTTCTGCACTGGGCGTGCGCGGTGCGTTTCTGGAAACAGACCCCCGTTCAGCAGGCACACCGAAAGCCATCGGCCCGCTCCGCGTCCTTCGTTTTGCCGCGCGAGTAGCTCCTGAGTCACGGAGTCGCCGTAGTCGTGAGCAAGGACGTGATAGTCCGCGAGTCGCAGGCTCCTCACTAGCGCCTCGCATAGGTCGGCCTGCTCCATGATCGTGTAGTCATGGTCGTGGGGTTTCGCGCTGAACCCGAAGCCCAGGAGGTCGATCGCGACGAGGCGATAAGTTTGGTTGAGCTGCGGCCAGAGGCGCGCCCAGTCCCAGCTCGACGTCGGGAAACCGTGAATCAGGAAGACTGTCGGACGACCTTCCTCACCCGTATCGGCGTAGAACATCTCGCGGCCGAGCAGATCGGTGAGTGTTCCCTCTGCGTGCCATTGGTCGACTGAAATCACCAACGAGAGCCTACCATGCGGTCGCCTCGCGGGAGACCGGAGTCACCTAAAGTGAAGCTCGCACTTGCGGATCCGCCGCTGCCTTGGAGAGCTGGGAGAAAGGCGCGGCAGCTTCAATCTCGAATGCGAGCTCGAGAAGGAGCCGCTCCTGGCCGAGTGCCCCGGCGAGTTGCACGCCGAGCGGTAGTCCGTTTTGGCTCTGTCCGGCGGGGAGTGAAACGGCCGGCCCGCCGGAGATGTTTTGCACTGCGCTGAAGGGTAAGAAACTCCGAAGCCTTTGGATGGCATGTTCGTACGGAACCTCGGGCCCGAGGTATCCGATGCGCGGCGGAGGCGTGGCGAGTGCGGGGGTCAGCAGCACGTCGACGTCGTCGAACAGCGCTTCGTACTTTCGCTGGAACCTCCGAAGCCGGCGCACGGCGCCTGGAACGGCTCGCGCTTGCCTCTTGAACTGATCCCCGAGCGCGGTCGTGAACGGTTCGACGCGTCGTGGATCGAAGCGCGGATGAATGATCCGTTTGCCGAAACGGACGATGCTGAACGCCATCGTGGACCACAGGACGAGGAAATCGTCGCCGAGCGGTTCGCCGAAGGGAGGCGGGATCTCCTCTACGACGTGGCCTTGGGATTCGAGTAAACGGGCCATTCGTTCGACTGCGTCTGTGCATTCGGGGTGGCTCTCATGACCCGAACCCCACTTGGAGAAGAAGCGAATGCGTCGGCGAGGCCCGAACCCTTCGACGAGGCCGATCTTCGGAAGTCGTCGAGCAGGGCGGACGCGTTCGATTGCGGCGTAAAACGCCGCGGTGTCGCGAACGGTCCTCGAAACGATCCCCTGATGGATGATCTTCACCGGGATGAGGGCCGCCCCGTCGACGTCAGCAAGCCGGCCGCGGGAAGGCTTGAGCCCCACGATGCCGCAGCACGCGGCGGGGATCCGAATCGACCCGCCTCCGTCGTTCGCGTGCGCGATGGGTACCACCCCCGAGGCGACTAGTGCCGCCGCGCCCCCGGAAGAGCCGCCAGGCGTGTGGTCCGGATTCCAGGGATTGCGGGTGGGTCCGTACGCGAGTGCCTCGGTGGTGCCGGTGAGGCCGAACTCGGGTGTCGTGCTCTTGCCGAGCATCACCAAGCCGAGTGCTCGTAGGTCGGACACGTAGGCTGAGTCTCGCTTGGAGGGCTCGCTCGGCATTCCACGCGAACCGAAGAGCAGTGGCACGCCCTTCATTTCGTCGGTGTCCTTCACGAAAGACGGCACGCCGGCGAAGGCACCAGCGGACGTACGCCGGGCGGTGGCGCGCGCGGAGTCGATGCACGGTGTGGCGTTGGCGTTGTGCTTCGATTTACGCGTTCGGCTCGGGCGATCGCAGCCTCCACCGCCTCGGCTGCGGTGATTTCTCGGTTCGCGATCAGCTCTCGG
>JBCCZL010000886.1:0-2872 GCA_039187775.1 Myxococcota bacterium | reverse complement strand
CGGCCGTAGCGTACGAGCGCGCCGGTGGCGTGGCGGCGTTCGCGGAGAAGGTCACCGCCGATGGTCCGCGCGGACAGGACTTCGACCCTCTGTTCTTCCTCGCTGCGGCGGCGGCCTACGCCCCAGATCTTTCCACTCCGCTTCCCTCGGTAGCGCTCCCGTTCGATCCCAGCACACTCGAACTTCGCCCTGAGGTATGGGCGCGATACCGAGCGCAGGATCCCCTCGAGCGAATCCCGGCCGCGGCGGAGGGGCTCCGGACGATGCGGCTTTTATACCTCGATGCTGGGGACCGCGATGAATATGGGCTCCAGTATGCGGCCCGGCAGCTCGTCGCCGCCTTCGGCGAAGTGGGCGCGACGGTTCGTTACGACGAGTTCGAGGGCGGGCATCGCGGCACGAGTCATCGTTATTCCGAATCGCTGCCGATCCTGATCGGCGCCCTCGCCGAGCGGTAGCGGCTCCGCTTCTAGACGCCGCTCTCCCGAATCCTCTATCCTTACCGCTCGAGCCGCGTGCAGTTCGCAGTCGCCGCGGAACCCGCCCAACCTTCTGGAGTCCGGACCGATTGAGTCAATAGGCAAGCGAGTCAGTAGGGAACTGAGTCAGCGTTTGAGCAGAGAACGCACACTTGGCGCCGCGGCGGAGGAAGGCCGGGCGAGCGCACCAGCACCTCACAGAGCGGAGCGAACACGGTGACAGCGAAAAAGGGAGCGCGCGGAGCAGCCGCGATTGCGGAGCGCATCGTCGAAGAAGAGGATGCGGCGCAGATCGCCGACTTCGGCAAGCAGCTCGGGGATGAAAAAGAGACCGGAGCAACGAAGGCAGCCCGGGTCCTCGGCGAGGTGGCCACTCGGAAACCCGAAGCGGTGGTTCCACTCGTCGACCGATTCGTGCAGGGCCTCACCTCGCCGCACAAGCGAGTGGTGCAAACCTCGGCAGAAGCGCTTCCGGCGATCGCCAAGATCGCGCCGGCCCGCGTCGCAAAGCATCTCGACAAGCTGAAGGACGCCTATCCGGCGGCGACCGCGATCGGCAAGGACGGAGTCGTGCGTACCTTCTCGACCCTGTGTTCGGCGTCGGTGGCCTACCAAAAGCGGCTCGAACCGGTCCTCAAGACCGCGCTCGGGGAGGCCGAGCCCAAGACGCTGGTGGCCTGGGCCAAGGATGTGCTGCCTGCCCTGAAAGGCGAGCCCCACGCCAACGCCCGGGCCGTGGTCGAGGATCGGCTGCGGACCATTCCAAAGCCTCAGGCGCAAGAGATCGCCGATTTTCTGGGGATCCGACTCCGCCATCGGGGATAGCTCCCTCGACCCAGGTGCCGCTGAGTGAACTCACATCGGCGGCCCTCGCCGGCATCGGTTTTGGGGCGGGGACTTGAGAAAACCCCTGAAGATCGGCTATTTCGCCGGTATGAAGCTTCGTCTTACGGGCCTCGCCCTGGTGCTCGCGCTCCCACTCGGAGCGACCGTCGGCTGCGCGGGGGGTGACGAGGGTGCAACCACCGAAAGTGGCGGATCGGTTCCGGAAGGATGGCCGAGCGAACTGATCACGGGGGAAGGCACCGGACCGGCTCTCTTCCTCAACGAAGGAGCCGATTCACCGGCCATCGGTTACGTGTCGACGGGTGTGCGCGTTCGGATCACCGGTGCCCCTCAAGGCGACCGGGTGCCCGTGCGAATCAACGGGCCGCTTAAGGTGCGAGGCTGGCTTGCGCTGTCGCGCCTCTCGGCTCGGGTGACGCGGCGAGGAAAGGTCGCGGGGACCCCGGCATATGTCGGACCCAACGATCTGATCGGCATTCGAGGCCAAGCGGGGGAGAACCTTCGCGTGGAGGTGCGCCCGTGGTTGGGTCGGGCGGAAGCCGGCACCCTCGGTCCCTTTGTCGGCGAGTACCCGGCGGATCGGATCGGTCCCGAGATCATCGAAGCGAGCGGTGACGAACTGCCGACACCCGGCGAGCCGTTTTCGCTCCCGGCGAGCCAGGAAGTCAGTGTGTACGACCGCCCCGACGGCGAAGTGGTCGCCACCTTGCCGGCGCTCGATCCTCCGCTCGTGGTCTCGGTGCTCCGCGACCGCGGAGAATGGAAAGGCATTCGCGCCGGGGTCGGTCCTTACCTTGTCGGGTACATCAGCGCAGAACTCACGCCGGCGGATGCGCTGCCGGCGGCGCCCGCCGAGGAAGCCCCTCCGAGCGGCGGCCTCCCGGTTCGGCTCCAGGCGGAAGGGGACCGAACGCTGTGGCGCCTCGAGACCGGGGCTCGAATTCGCTTCGACGATCGGACCATCGCGATCTTCGGCGAGCCCGGCTACGCGCGCGAAATGACGCGCTACGACGATCACGGCGAGGTCGATGTGTTCGTCGCGGTCGACAATCAGGTGGCGATCCGGGGGATGGTCCGAACCCGCGACCTGCAGGAGATCGACCAGCCGGCCCCCGCGCCGGACCCGGAGCCCGAGCAAACGCCTCCCACCCCTCCGACACCGCCCACGCCGCCGACGCCGCCGACGCCGACCCCGCCGCCAACCACCCCGGCGCCCAATACGGAGACCCCGCCAGCGACCACCGAGACTCCCGCAACCGATTCGGCAGCGCCCGCGCCGGACGCGGGGACGCCACCGCCGAGCTGAGTCGGATGGCGGACCCGTACCGGGCTGGCGAAGAGCTGCTGCATCATCAGCCGAACCTTTTTCGGTGGCGCGGAAAGAAGGCCGGGTTTCTGCTCCTCGGAACGGTGCTCGGAGTCCTTCTCGTCACCTCGCGCCGGCTCTTGTTCCTCTCGTCCGGCAAAGATGGTCTTGTCGGACAGATCGATGTGTTTTCCGAAACGAAGCCCACGATCGACCAACTCGACCTCTCGGCGCTGGAGCG
>JBCCZL010000885.1:0-2883 GCA_039187775.1 Myxococcota bacterium | reverse complement strand
CGAGCACGAGTAGCTACCGCTCCCGGACTGCGTAGTAGAGGCCCACGCCGGCGCCGATGGTGGCGGCCCCAAGGAGGCTCACCATTGGTTCGCGGAGGAGCGTGTGGATCGCCATCCAGGCCATCACGAGGCAGAACACGATGGAGGTGATCGGGTGACCGATCGCCCGGACCGGCCGGGGGAGTTCGGGCTCTTGCACTCGAAGAAAAAATACGCCGAGCACGGTGAGCGCCGCCATGATGGAGAGCGTGAAGCCAATGTACTCGAGGAGTTGCTCGTAGCTCGCCGAGAGCAGCATCACGATGGCGAGCGCGGCCTGAAGGCCGATCGCGGAGATGGGCCCACCGCCGGCCCGGCGGATCGACAGAAATCCGAGGCGCGGAAAGTCGCGGCCGATCGCTTCGGAGATCCGCGGGCCAGTCATGATCATCGCGCCGACCGTTGACACCAAACCGGCGGCGATGATGCCGGCGATCACCCGACCGGCGCGGTCTCCGAAGAGTCCGGTCGTTGCGACGACGGCGACGCGCTCCTCGGCGGCGGCGAGCGCCTCCGTGGATGCGCCCATGAGGAACACCACATTCAGCAGGACATACAGCAGGGTGACGAGGGTGGTTCCGGCGAGCAGGGCGCGCGGCAGGGTTTTTCCGGGGTTTCGAAGCTCACCCGCCACGTAGGCCGCGGCGTTCCACCCGGTGTAGGCGTAGGCGATGTAGATGAGGCCGACGGCAAACGCCGACGACAGCACCGAGCGCCCGAAGGGTACGGTAGGCTCGACGTTGAGACGCGCAGGCTCGCCCGCAGTGAGGCCGCCCACGATGAGGAGCGCGATCAACACGACCTTGGCGATGGTGAAGGCGTTCTGAAAACCACTGCCGGCGCCGATCCACAGCGAGTGCACCGTGCTCATCCCGACGATGAGTGCGATCCCCGACGCGAGGGGAGGAATCCCATCGGTCCCCAGGGCCACGTTGAGGTAGCTGCCAAAGAGCGCTGCCGAAGCGGCGACCGGAGCCGCGAAGCCGACGACAAAGGAGACGACGCCGGCGGCGAAACCGATCGCGGGGTGATAGATCCGGCTGAGGAGTTGGTACTCGCCGCCGTTTTTGGGAAGCGCGGCGACGAGCTCTCCGTAGGCCAGTGCGCCACACAGCGCCACCGCTCCGCCGAGGGCCCACCCGACAAGTATCGCGCGGAGGTTGCCAACGTCGCGGACGAGGTAACCGGTAGTGGTGAATACGCCGGTGCCGACCATCGATGCCACCACGAGCATCGCGCCGGTGGTGGTGGAAAGGCGTCGGGCGGGTCCAGAACCGTCGTCGCTGACTGGGGGCGCCTCCGGCATGCCGCTCCACTCTAGCTTAGCCGCTCTGCTCTAGCTTGGCCGCTCCGCTCTAGCTTGGCCGCTCTCCTCTCGCTTGGCCGCTCTGCTCTAGCTTCGCTGCCCCAGCTCGGCCACTTCCCTCGGCCGCTCCCGCTTCGCCGCTCGCTCTTATGCGCTCCGGTCGACCTTGAGTGCACCGTTGCCTAGGGAAGAGGCAGTCCTCGGCGGCGGAGCAGGCGCTCGCCAAAGAGCCACCATGCCGCGGTGTTGGTGAGGCGCGTGAACGTGGTCCAAAGGGAGCCAAAGAAGAGCCCAACCCGCTGGAGGGCGAGCACCGTCCACACCGCGGCCACGCCACAGACCACGAAGCCCCGAAAGAGCCACCACAGAGGAAGAGAGCGAAGCTCGGGATAGCGATTGTGGAGAAACCAGAGCCGACGAAACGGCGGGATCAGCGTGCGGAAGTCGTAACCCACCCTTGCCGCGAGGGCGTAGACGTCCAGGGCCATGAACGGGATAGCGAGGACTCCGCGATAGATGCTCGGGTTGAGGAGAAGGGCGATGCTCCGAAGGCCGGTCGCGCGACGGGCGTTTTCTCGGCTCAGGATCCAGTTGAGGGCGATGTGCGCCGCTTCGTCTCGGCACACCCGCCGCACAAATTCGTCGAAGGCGTCGCCCTTGAGCGAAGGGTGCTTCTGAAGAAACGGGATCGTGCCGGCATCGAGGAAGGTCTCGAACACCGGGTTCGCCACCGCGATGAGCAGTGCGTCCGCGTGGTTCTTCGGATCGAGCGAGTCGAACTGATCGAGCACGAGGGTGTTGCCGAGTCCCGGCGGACGGATCGGTGCACCGTGAAGCCGAAGGAGGTGACGCAGGCCATCGGCGTGGCGTCGTTCCTCGTCGGCGAAGTAGCCATAGAGCGCCTTGAGGTCCGACCGCTGGTTGGCCGACTGAAGGAGGCGGAAGTTAAAGCCCGCGATCTCCTCGATGTAGATCACTTCGTTGATCAGCCGAATCATCACCGGACTGAGCGCAGGAAGGGGTCCGGTGGGCCACCGGATATCGTCTAGGCGCCATTGGTGCGCTTCGACTTTCGTGAGGAGCGACTGCACCAGTGCCTCGTCCCGGGGACGGAGGGTCTCCACCGGGGCTGGCGAACGCCACACCGGCGTTGCGTTCGGCACGATGGTTCGAGAGAGGACCACGTAGGACAGAACTCCGACCACGAACCCTGCGGGCACGTCGACCAGGTAGTGTTGCTTCGTGGTGAGGGTCGTCGCGGTGACGAGAACGGCCCACACGAACGGAAGCGCCTTGCTGATGCGCCGCTGAAGGAACGCGCTCCAGCAGAGGGCGATGCCCCACGCGAGGGCGACGTGGAGCGACGGAAAGCAGTTGGTCGGACTGTCGGAGCTTCGAATGCTGAGCAGCTCCGCAGCCCACGGGTCGGTGGGGTCGAGCGGGTAGAGGGCGCGCGGATAGGTCGTCGGAAAGAAGAGGAAGAAGAACCCACATACCGTGGTGCAAAGAACCATCGTGAAAAAGAGCCGCCGCGCGTG
>JBCCZL010000884.1:0-2901 GCA_039187775.1 Myxococcota bacterium | reverse complement strand
CGGCGGTCCCCCACCCAGCAATGTGTCGGTCGGAGAAGCGCGGGACGGATCGCTGCTCGTTCGCTGGACCTTTCTCGGCGAAATCCGGGCGCGAAAGCGCGCCGAGCTGGCCGCGGGAGCCGAGGGAGAAATCCGGCAAGTGCTCGTGCGAGAGGGCGATTCCGTGTCGGTGGGAGACCTCCTCCTCGACGTTGACGGCTCCCTCGCTCGGGCCCGGCTTCGAGCCGTCCGTGCCGCCTCCCAAGAATCGACGGTGGAAGGGGCCCAGGCGATTCGGGAAGCCGAGCGATTTGCCCGCGCCGGTACGGATGCGGTGGCCGGGGTGGAGATTGAACGCGCGGGCTCGCGGGCGGACGCGCTTCGCTCCGCGAACGAGCAGCTTCGCGCCGAGGTCGCAGAAGCGCGCGCGGCCCTTCGTCGCCATCGGGTGGTCGCACCGTTTGCCGGGGTGGTTGCGCGACGGTGGGTCGACCCTGGCGACTGGGTCAGTCCCGGCACGCGCGCGATCGAGCTGGTGAGCGTCGACGAGCTCGAAGTGTTCGTCAACGTTCATCGCGAAGTGCTGGAGCACGTGGAAACCGAGGACCCCGCGACCCTTCGCTCCGGCGCCCGCAGGGTGGACGCGGCGGTTGCTGGAATCGTCCGCGCCCTCGATCCTGAAAGCCGAACCGGCACGCTGCGCCTCCGTCCGAATGCACTGGAATCATGGCTCCTACCAGGTGCCACGACCGATGTGGTGATCGAGGTCGAGCTCTCCGAACCCGGTACGATCGTAGTGCCCCGCGACGCGCTGGTGCAGGGGGCGGTGGCCACCCGAGTCTTCAAGCTGGAAGGAGAGTCCGCGGTGGCCATCGACGTCGAGGTCATCGAGCGAAACGTGGACGAGGCATTGGTTCGCGCGGAAGGCCTGTCCGCAGGCGACCCGGTGGTGGTGCGGGGCAACGAACGGCTCCGACCGGGCCAGCCGGTCACGGTGCTCGCCCCGGAGCCGCCCCGTCCATGACACGGGCACCGGCGTCTGCTTCGATTCCGACTCCGCCTCACGGATGAAGCCCCGTCCATGAGCGCACCCGACAACGAATCCGTCGAGCCCAAGCTTCCGAAGGGAGCGGGTGGTCTGCTTCGCATCGCCATCGACCGTCCAGTCACCGTGGTCGTCGGAGTCCTTCTCGTGGGCATGTTCGGGGCGCTCTCGGTCGTCGACATCCCAATCCAGCTCACCCCCGACGTGAGCCGTCCCACCCTGACCGTTTCGACGAGCTGGCCCGGCTCGGCGCCCACCGAAGTGGAGAGCGAAATCCTCGAGGCCCAAGAGGAAGTGCTCAAGGGCCTCGACGGCCTGGTCGAGATGCGTTCGGAGGCCCGGCCGGACCGAGGCAGCGTGACCCTCGAGTTCGAGGTGGGTACCGATATCGACCAGGCCCTTGTCCGCGCGTCGAACCGGCTGGGTCAGATCAGTGGCTATCCCGATGCAGCGAATGAGCCCGCGCTGCAGACCGCTGACACCGCCGGCCCGCCCCTCGCGGTGATCGCCATTCGGTCGCCCACGGGAGAAAGCCCAGCCGCCCACCGGACGTGGCTTCAGCAGGCAATTATCCCCGAGATCGAACGGATTCCTGGAGTCGCCGACGTCCGCCACATCGGTGGCCGCGACACCGAAATCCATGTCGACTTCGACGCCGCCGAACTCGCCGCGCGCGGCATCACCGTGGCCACCCTGATCGCGCGACTTCAGAGCGAGCTCCGCGACGTCTCCGGCGGCGACCTCACGCTTGGTCGACGCCGTGTCCTCGTTCGCACCCTCGCCGCCCCGACGGATCCCGAGGTCCTCGAGCGAGTCATCCTGGGCTCTTCCCCGAATCAAACCCCGATCCGACTTGGGGATGTCGCCAATGTCACCCTCGGTCTCCGAAAAGCAAGCGGCGTCGCGCTAAGCGACGACCGGCCATCGATGGTGCTCCTGCTCTCCCGGGAAACCGGCACCAACGTGCTCGAGGTCACCGAGGAGCTCCGACGTCGCGTCACCGAGCTGAACGAGACCCGGTTCGCCCGGGAAGGCCTCGAGATCGAGGTGCTGAGCGACCAAACCGCCTACATCACCGGTGCGCTATCGCTGGTCCAGCAGAACCTGGTGCTCGGAGGCGCGTTTGCGGTCCTCGTACTCCTGCTGTTTCTTCGAAGCTTTGGCGCGTCGGCGATCATCAGCATCTCGATTCCCGTCTGCGTGCTCGCCACTGCCCTCGGCATGACGCTCCTCGGACGGACGATCAATGTCGTGTCGCTCGCCGGCATCACCTTTGCCATCGGCATGGTCCTCGATAACTCGATCGTATCACTCGAAGCGATCGATTCGTTCCGGAGCCAAAGCCGGTCGGCGGCGGAGGCGGCCCTCCGAGGCATCAAGAAGGTCTGGGGGGCCATTCTCGCGTCCACCGCCACCACCGCCGCAGTGTTCGTCCCGGTGATCGCGTGGCAGGGGGAGGTCGGTCAGCTCCTCCGGGATGTGGCGGTCGCGATCAGCTTCGCGGTGATCGTATCGCTTCTCGTGTCGGTGCTGGTGATTCCAAGCCTCGCGGCCAAGCTCCTCCGCCCCCGGAACAACACCGCTTCGAAGCTTGCCGCCACCGGTGCATGGCTTCGCGGAGCGATCGTCCGTCAGGTCCGTTGGCTCACCGCCACTCCGGTCCGGAGCGGTACCGTCGTCGTGCTTTCGATCGCGGGTTCGATCGCCCTCGCGGGACTGCTCCTTCCGCCCCTTGAATACCTTCCCAAGGGAAACCGGAACCTCATCTTTGGCGTGCTCATTCCGCCGCCGGGGACCGCGATCGAGGAGCTGGAAGACGTGGGTGCCGACGTGCAGGCCACGATGACGCGGCATCGGGGGGCGGTCGTCGATGGCGT
>JBCCZL010000883.1:0-2904 GCA_039187775.1 Myxococcota bacterium | reverse complement strand
CACCCACCGATTCGCCGACGCGCTCCCCTGGCACCCAGTCCCCCCGCACCCAGTCCCGGCGAGAGGCGCTGTCCTCGGTCCTGGGCGCGCTCGCCCTTGGGCCCCTCGTGTTCGCCGCCGCCACCGCGGAAGCGCAGCCGGAAGTTCGCCAAGATCGGCGCCAGGATCGCCGCCAAAACCGCCGTCAGCGGCGTCGCGCGCGCCGGCGCCGTCGCCAAGCCCGTCGCCTCGCGCGCTGGCATCGTCGGAACGGTCGTCGTGTGCTCGTCGTCTCCCCCGCGACCGCGGCCGGAGATGTAGTGGTGATCGACGGGGGCGCATACACCGTGCAGCGCCGAGCCGCGACCCAGATCACGGTGGTGGGTGCGCGGGGACATCAGCGCACCCTTACCGTGGTCTACGAGTAGGCTCCCGCACTCGCGGACGGCTTCCGGGAGCCCCAGTCGAGACGGCTATGCGAGACGGCTATGCGAGACGGCTATTCGAGAAGGCGGCGGGCGATCACGTGGGCCTGAATCTCGTTGGCCCCTTCAAAGATACTCAGCACCCGGGCGTCGACGAGGAGTCGGGACGCGAGGTACTCCTCGGCAAAGCCGTTGCCGCCGTGGATTTGCACATTCGCGTCGGCGGACTCCCAAGCCGCGGCGGTGCCGAGAAGCTTCGCCATTCCCGCCTCGAGGTCGCAGCGCGCGCCCGAGTCCTTTTGGCGCGCTGCGTGGTAGGTGAGCTGACGCGCCGCCATCACCCGAGTCACCATCCGCCCGAGCTTTCGGCCGACACGAGGGAAGTCCGCGATCGGTCGGCCGAACTGGCTTCGCTCCTCGGCGTAACGCAGCGCGTCGTCGAGTGCCGCTTTGGCCACGCCGACCGCGCGCGCCGCGGTCTGAATCCGCGCGCTTTCAAAGGTTCGCATCAGCTGCTTGAAGCCCTGGCCCTCTTCGCCGCCGAGAAGGCCCTCCGCGCTGACCGCGAACCCATCGAAGCTGAGTTCGTGTTCTTTCATGCCGCGGTAGCCGAGCACCGGTATCTCGGTCCCGGTGAGCCCCGCGTCCACGAACTCCTCGCCTTGACCATCGGTCCGGGTCTTTTGGGCGAGAAACATGCTTAGACCGGCGTAGCCTTTTTCGTCTGGGTTGGTCCGCGCGAGCACGGTCATCAGGTCTGCCCGGAGGGCGTGCGTGATCCACGTCTTCTGACCGAACAGCCGGTAGGAGCCATCCGCCTGGCGCTCGGCTCGGCTCTGAATATGAGCGAGGTCCGAACCGTGGTTGGGTTCCGTGAACACCGCGGTGGTCATCGTTTCTCCCGAAGCGATCCGCGGGAGCCATCGGGCCTTTTGGGCTTCGGTTCCACCGCCTTCGATGAGTTCGGCGGCGATGTCAGACCGCGTGCCCAAGCTTCCCACGCCAATGTACCCGCGCGAGAGCTCTTCGGTGACGACGCACATCGCCACCTTGCCGAGGCCGAGACCGTCGTACGTTTCGGGAATCGTGAGCCCGAAGACTCCAAGCTCGCTCATTTGCTCGATGAGCGAAAGCGGAATGAGCTTGTCTTCTCGGTGAATAGCCTGCGCGATAGGGACGACTTCGGTGTCGGAGAAGCGCGCGAACTGGCGACGGATCTCGTCTTCGGTCTCTGCGAGGCCGAAGTCTCCCGTGCCTGATTCCCGGGCGGTTTTGGCGATCGCGAGGAGCGCATCCCCGCTCGCGTGCTCTCGGGCGTAGCGCCGGAGAAGCCGGTCGCCCGCGAAGGCATCGAGGGTTGCCTCGTCGAGGCCGAGCTCGTCGAGGCCAATATGCTCGGTCTGGCTCAGCGTAAGTCCGCCGCGAAGGCTCCGGCAGAGTTCCCCAAGGTAGGCCCGAGCGATCGTCCATTCGAAGGACCGATCCACCCGCGCGGCCCAGCGAAGGAGCTCGGCGGAAGCCTCGACCTCGATGGCGAGAAACGAAAGCGCGTGGGCCCCGAGCTGTCGCGCGTTGAGCGCACTTCCGCGGACTCGCTCCCCCTCGACCACCTGAGCTCGAAACGCCGTGCGTCCGGCTTGATATAGCTCCCGAAGGGTGGCGAGAACCCGCTCGTCATCGCCCGATACCGCGCTGCTGGTCACGGGCGAAACGATAGCAGGGGAGGGTTCGATCATGCGGCCTCCGTTGACTCGCGGAGCGTTTTGAGTCCGGCCCGCTCGGCGCCAACTAGGCACGAAACGGTACCGTGGAGCTTGTTTTCGTACATCAGCTGGTGGGCCTCCCCGAGTTCGTCCCACTGGAACAGCTTGGTCATCACCGGCTTGACGAGTCCTTGGTGAATGAGGCGGTTGGCGCGGCGAGCGGAGTCGGCGTCCGCAAAGTGCGAACCGATGATCCGCTTCTGGTGCATCCAGAGATGCCGCACATCGAAGGTCAGCTGGTATCCGGTGGTGGCTCCGCAGATCACGATGCGACCGAAGTGATTGGCGAGAAACACGCTCGCGGGAAAGGTCGACCGACCCACGTGTTCGAAGACCACATCCGGGCCCTTGCGCTCGCCGAGGATCTCCCAGATCCGCTTCCCGAAGGCCTTGGTGACTTTCATCCGGGCCTTTTCCTGCTCCGGCGTCTCGTCGGGTCGATACTGGAGGCCGGAAAACTCGCGCCGGTCGATCACCCCGTACGCGCCGAGCTCCTTGGCGAGCTGGCCCTTTTCTTCGTTCGACACGACCGCGATCCCGCGGCCGCCCATCGCCTTCACCAGCTGGATCGCAAACACCCCGAGGCCGCCGGCGCCGCCCCAGATAAGCACGTCTTCACCGGGCTGAAGCTCGGCCCGGTCGACCAGCATTCGAAACGTCGTGTAGTAGGTCAGACCGTAGCTCGCCGCGTCCTCCCAGCTGAGGGCCGGAGGCTTCTCGAGGAGCTGCTGGCGGCT
>JBCCZL010000882.1:0-2969 GCA_039187775.1 Myxococcota bacterium | reverse complement strand
CCCGAACGGGGCCCCCCTCCCGCCTCCGGCGCGTTGCGCCGTCCCCGAGTCTTCGTCGTGGGGTTTCTTCGCCGGAATTTCTGTTAGCTTAGCGGCGCTGGCGAGGCCCTTGCTTGTCGCTCGGGTTGTCGCTACACGGCCGTCGGGAGGCCTCGTGCAGGACGAACTTAGAGCGTTGGTGAGATTGGGTGAGATCGACGATGCGGCCCGGGAACTTCAGAGCGAGCTGAAATCGCTCCCCGCCGGAATCGAAGAAATGAAGTCGGACCTCGAGCGGCTCGAGGGAATGTTGGGTCAGGAGCGCGTCGAACTCGACGAGGCGAAGACGCTCCAGGTGTCTCACGAAGACGAAGTGAAGAATGCGAATGAGCTTCTGACCCGCGCGAAGGCGAAGGGCGCGAAGGCGAAGAACGCTCGCGAGGTCGAGGCGGCAGAGCGGGAAATGCAAAATGCCCGCCAGACGATCCGGGATCGGGAGCAAGATCAGCTCAAGCTGATGGAAGCGATCGAACAGAAGGCGGAGTCGCTGACGGAGCGAGAGCGCAAGCTCGAGGAGTTTCGAAAGATCTACGAAGAAGAAAGCACCGCCGCCAAAACGCGAATGACGGAGCTCGAAACCAAGATCGGTGAAATTACGAAGGGTCGTGACGAAGAAGCGGCCAAGATCGATCGGACGCTGGTCAGTCGTTACAACCGCATTCGGGCAAAGCACGGAACCGCGATCGCGGAGGTGCGAACCCACGGAACTTGCCAGGGCTGCCGGCTTCGCATTCCGCCGCAGCAGTACAACACGATGCAGCGCGGTGAATCGATCGAGCAGTGCCCCCACTGCCTCCGATTCCTGTATCTGGCCAAGGACGGCGACGCCGAAGACGCGGCCGAGGAGTGAGCCTGGGGCCTCCGTGTCGTGCGAAGGCCCGCGCTCTTCAGTTCAGTTCAGTTCAGTTCCGTTCGGTCGAAGCCGATTCAGTCGAAGCCGTCTCAGGTTGCCGTTGTAGCTCGGCCTCGCTCTTCAGATGTTGGCCAGCCATTCAGGATGGGGAATCTCCTGTCCACGAACGACCTGGAAATAGCGGTCTTGGACGCGTTTGGTCAGCGGGCCGCGTGCTCCCGACCCGACCTGCCGGTCGTCCACCTCGCGGACCGGTGTGACTTCGGCGGCGGTCCCAACCATGAAGACCTCGTCGGCCATGTAGAGTTCGTCGCGGGCGACGAGTCGCTCGACCACGGGAATGCCCATCTCCTTGAGGAGCGTGAGGACGGTGTTCCGGGTAATGCCGCCAAGGATCGAGCTGCCGAACGGCGCGGTGATGACCGAGCCGTTGCTCACGAGGAAGATGTTCTCGCCCGAAGCCTCCGAGACGTACCCCTGGCCATCCAGGAGAATCGCCTCGTCGTAGCCGGCGGTCTGCACTTCGCGCTTGGCGAGGATCGAGTTCACGTAGTGACCAACGATCTTGCCCTTGGCCATCATCATATTGACGCCAGGCCGTGCAAAAGAGCTCACCTTGGCCCGAATCCCCTTTTCGAGGCCCTCGTCACCAAGATAGGCGCCCCAGCGCCAGGCGATGATCGTAAGGCGGGTGGGGTTATTCGCGGCAGCGAGGCCCATCGTGCCGTCGCCTAGGAAACAAAGCGGCCGGAGATAACACTCGTCGAGTTGGTTCGCTCGAACGGTCTCGAGGCATGCCTCGATGATCTGATCGACGCTCCACCGGTCCATCGGGATGGTCGCGATCTTCGCCGAGTGAAAGAGCCGCTCGATGTGTTCTCGAAGCCGGAACACTGCACTGCCCCCGCCAGCTTGTTTGTAGCATCGGATCCCTTCGAACGCGCCGAGCCCGTAGTGCAGTGTATGAGTCAGCAGATGCACGTTCGCCGTGTCCCAATCCACAAGCTCGCCATCGAGCCAGATCTTTTTCTCCTTGTTGACCATCGCGCCTCCGGAACCTTTCGCGCGGGTTGTAGCACAACCGCCGCCGTAGCGAATGACGCCCCGCGTCACGGAAGGGTGCGAAGACCCTCGGTCGCTTCGTGATTCTCTGGGTTTGCCTGCAGAGCAAGCGTGTACGCGTCGCGGGCTCGATCGTGCAGTCCGCGTTCGCGAAGAAGTCTTGCCAGCAGGAGATGCACGCGGTCGATCTTTGGCGAAAGTTCTGCGCTGCGTCGGAGGTCACGAATCGCCCTGTCCACACTTGCGGGGTCGGCCTTGTAGCGTGCGTAGGCGAGGTACGCGAGGAACTCGCCCTCATCGGGGCAAAGGTCACTCGCCTTTTTGAACGATGCGATCGCCGCGGAGTACCGACGCTTGGCGAGGGCGCGCTCGCCCCTCCGAAAATGCCGCTCCGCCTGGTAGAGCCGTTTGACCCGGGCGTCGAGGTCGCGCGCCTGCTCGGTCGGAGCTTCCTCGATCCCGAGTCCCGCGGGGGCCGTCGGTGGAGGGGTTGCGGAGGCTTCGATCTCCTCCTCGGACAGTTCGAGGGTGTCCGCGTCTTCTCGTTCCCCCGCGGTGCCGAGGTTGTCGAACGGGCCGTGCGGTTCCACCGGTGCGTTGTCGACGACGTTGGTGCCAACCGGGTTGGCGTCAACCGCGTTGATGCCAGCCGTGTCGCCCGTTGCGAGCACCGCATGGTCGGCTGCGCCGTCGTCGTCGAGGGTACTGGCGTGGTCGTGGTGATTGGCATAGTCGACGGTACCGTGGTCGACGGTGCCGACGTCCATCGTCCCATTGTCGGTTGTGTCGTCCGCGCCGGGGTCGTCCGCGCCGTGGCCGTCCGCGCCATGGTCGTCCGCGTCGTGGTTGGCCGTCCCCGGGCGGTCGACGGTCGGAAGATTGACTTGCCGGGATGTTGCGAGCGCTTCGTCGAATGCACCGCGCGGTGCATCGACGGTGTCCACGTCGAACTCGTCGGCCTTGTCGAACTCGTCGGCCTTGTCGAACTCGTCGGCCTTGTCGAACTCGTTGGCCT
>JBCCZL010000881.1:0-2980 GCA_039187775.1 Myxococcota bacterium | reverse complement strand
CTTTGACGGTCGGATGTTCCGGGAGATCGATCAAGTGACGACCGGCTGGACCGAGGCAATCTGGAACGACGGAGACAACTTCTTTGTCAGCGCGCCGGGCACCGGGCTTTGGGTGTTTGAGATCGATGCCGACGGCAACTTTATCCAGCGGAGCGCGGACCAGACCTCGCTGGTCGAGGCGCGCCGCCTCTGGGGCGATGGGACCTTTCTCTATGTGCCGACCGGGCCGAACGGGCTTCTGGCCTACCGCTACGACGGGATGAGCCTCGTTTCGGTCGGTGCGCCGCTTCCTAGCCAGGGTTGGGCTCAGGGGGTGTGGACCGATGGAACCACCGTGTTCTTCGCGGACAAGTCGGCGTTTTTTGCCCTTCGCTTTGACGGGATGCGTTTCGTGACGATCGACCAAGACACGTCGGTGCAGGATGCGAGCCGAGTGTGGGGGCTCGGGGGACTGACCTACGTGGGGACTGCGGACGGAATCTCGACCTATCGACTCGCGGGCGACCAGCTCCGGCGAGTGAGCGACGTGACCACCGGGTCGACGGTCCGTGAGGTATGGAGCGACGGAGTGCACGTCTTCGCGGCGGCCCAAACCTATGGCGTCGTTGCCTACCGCCGAACGGGGGAAGCTCTGATCGAGCTCGATCGGGAGGATACCGATGGGACGTCGCTCGGCGTGGTCGGCGATGGAACCTTCATCTACGTCGGCGACGGGATGGGTGGCATCAGGGCCTACTCGGGTTTCGCCTGCCGCACTTTCTGATCGGAGCAGAGCACGTCGACGACGGCGTTCATTTCGTCGGCGCTCGGGGCTCGTCCGATTTCGCGACGGTAGAATCGGGCCGCGTCATCCAGATTGTCGCTCATCGCGGTCGGGGTCCTCTGCCGGATGACGAGCAAGATCTTGGTGATGACGCTCCGAATGATCGCACCTCCGAAGCCGCCGCCAACCACCACGAATGCGGCGACGCCGAGCCGGCCGTTGTAGCGCTTGGCGAGCTCGGTGAAGCGTGCTCTTCGGGACTCGTCGAAGCGGGCACCGTGGCTGAAGTCGACGTAGTGCAGATGGGCGCTCTTGGGACCATGCGCTCGAACCGTGACGTCGAGGGCGCGCTGAAGCGCTTGGATCTGATCGAGCTCCGGGAGTCTCCGCTCGACGTAGACCACCAGGTTGCGGAGCGTCGCAACACCCACCGCGGGGCTCGTGAGGTAGGGCGTTGCCCCGAGGGTCCGGAGCTCCGCATCGAGGTCGTCAGGGCTTCGGGTTGAGTCCAATGAGTCGATTCTCCGCATGCTCGGGCGTCCCGAGGACGCTCAACGGCGGTTCGACGGAAAACCGAAGCGCCAAGGACGCCCCCGGTGGGGCGTCCACGTCGGCCTTCGGTGCGACGCCACCAGGCCTTGCCGCACTCCCTTAGGCGGCCGCGTGCTTTGGCTTTCGCTTCGCCTCCTCCTGAAAGACCGCGTCGACCTCGGTTCCCGCGATGTGGTTGATGTAGTTCGTGATCGTCTTGAACCCGACGATGGCGATGATCTCGTAGAGTTGGGCGCGGTCGATCCCCGCTGCCTCGATCGCTTCGCGGTCGGAGGCCTCGAGCCATCCGCGGCGGTCGATCACGCGCCAGGTCGCGTCGGTGAGCGCGCGCAGTCGGGTGTCCTTCGGAAGCTCGCGGTCGTCGATCCGGACGAGCTCTTCCCGATCGACTCCCATGCCTTTGGCGGCGGTGCGGTGCGCCGCGCTGCAGTAGTGGCATTCGTTGTGAGACGACACTGCAAGCATGACGACCTGCTGCTCGGTGGGAGTGAGTACGCCGTCCTTGAGCGCGCCGGTGCCGGCGAGAAATCCTGCCGTGACGGCAGGGTTTTCGGCCATCTCCGCCATGAGGTTCGGAACAAACCCATAGGTCTGCTTGGCTTGCTCGAGCACTTCTTCTTTGGTCTTCGACATCGTGGTCTCCTTTGGTCCTCCGCACCCTGTCTCGAGGGCTGGGGTTTCGCGCTTCTCGCTCGAGTCCTCCGGCCTCGATGGCCAGGGCTCTTGCCGGTTCGGGCTGCTCCTCTTCAAGCAAGCGACCGGCCAGAACGAATTGTGGAGATCATTGCGAAATCGCGCACCAAAGACCAACGATATTTCGTAAATTACGACATATCGCCAATTTAGGTCGCGATATCTCGTAAGCTGTCGCGATGGACATCTTCCGAAACGTCTGGCCGCGGATGCCAGCGATGCTCCACGTCACCGGTCCAGGAGGGCTTCTTGCCGCGGTCAGCGATCACTGGCTTGAACGGCTCGGCTACGCACGGGACGAGGTGATCGGCCAGCGCGTGACCGGCTTCATGGCCGAGCCGTGGCGCAGCGAAGGCGCCGCGATCGTATCGCGGGTGTTCCGGACGGGAGAGCTTCGCAAGGAGGATCGCACCTTTCTCACAAAAACTGGCGAGCGTGTCGACGTGGTCGCGAGCGCGGATGTGGTCCGCGGTCCCCGCGGCGAAGTTCAGTACCTTCTGGTTGCGCTCCACGAGGTGACCGAGCAGCGGCGGGCTGAGCGTGAGCGAGAAGAAGCACTTCGCGAAGTTCTGCATCTCAAGGATCGGCTGGAGGCGGAGCGCGACTACCTTCGCGAAGAGGTGCTCGCCACGGGCGCATTTGGAGACATCGTGGGGGTGAGTGAAGCTCGCGGGGCCCTTCTTCGACGGATCGGTGCCGTCGCCGCCACCGGCGCCAACGTGCTGGTCGTGGGGGAGTCCGGAACCGGAAAGGAGCTGGTGGCGCGGGCGATTCATCGAAGCAGCGAGCGGCGCACGCGATCGCTGGTGAAGGTGAACTGCGCATCGATTCCGCGAGACCTCTTCGAGAGTGAGTTCTTCGGTCATGTCCGGGGGGCATTTACCGGGGCCCATCGGGATCGGCCGGGAACAGTTTGCTCAGAGGGAGCGTTGTCCTTGAAGACTCCTTCAATCTCTCTATGCATCTCTGGCG
>JBCCZL010000880.1:0-2985 GCA_039187775.1 Myxococcota bacterium | reverse complement strand
CCAGGCACTGCTTCAAGCCGCGGCCGACGGTCGACTGGTCAGCAGCGAGGACCTGGACCGCGAGTTCGATCGGCTGGTGCGTTCCGAGGCAGGAAAAAAGAACCTTGGACATTTCCTCGAGGGATGGCTCGAGGTCGAAGACCTCCCGGGAAGGGCAAAAGACGAGACGCAGGTGCAGTTTCCCATCGAGCTTCGGCAAGAGATGCTCGAAGAGACTCGACTTTTGTTCTTGGACGTCTTCGAGAGCGGGGGCGGGGTGCCCGAGCTCTTCCGGACCGACCACACCTTTCTCACGCAGCGGCTGCGCCAGTACTACCAGCTCTGGGGCGACGCTCCGGAAACCCACGTCCGGGCCGAACTTGAAGGCCGGCGGGCGCGAGGGCTCCTCGCCCACGGGAGCGTCCTTAGTCGGCACGCGCTCGCGTTCTCTTCGTCTCCGGTGATGCGCGGATTTCTAGTGCGAGAGCGGCTTCTTTGCGAAGAGCTCCCTGCCCCCCCCGCCGGCGTGGACACGAACATCACGCCTCCGGACGGCGCACCGCAGACTACCCGGGAACGCTACATCGAACACAGCCAGAACTCCGCGTGCAACGGCTGCCATCAGCTGATGGATCCGATCGGTTTCGCGTTCGAGCACTACGATGGCTTCGGTCGCTACCGCGACCAGGAAAACGGGCTGCCGATCGACGCGACCGGTACGGTGATCCGGGGCTCGGATGGGGATGTCGCCCTCGATGGTCTCGACAGCCTGTCGGAGTTTCTCGCGGAGAGCGAACAAGTCAGCGCGTGCTTCGAGCGTTATCTCTCCTACTACGCGTATGGCATCGACGACTGCTCCACCGAAGCGATCGCCTCCGGAGCGATGGCCGGAGGCCGTAGCCTCGAAGCGGTGCTCCGAGCGACAGTTCAAGCGCCCCACTTCCGCTTCCGGCGCGAATAGCGACCCTCAGAAGCTGGTTCCACGAGAAGCCGAAGCTCTCACCCCTCTGCGGGCTCGGGACGGGCTTCGGCGACCGCGTGGCGCAGGGCCTGCGCGATCTTGGGGGTCGCTTCAAACAACGCCCGAAGCGTCTGCGGTCGGGCGTCGGTCAAGGTATAGGTCAGCTGAGGCGACGTGAGGACCAGCGACTGGACCTCGGGGGGAAGGCCGAGAAGGAGCGCCCGCGTTTCCTCGTTAAGGAGCGCTTCGAGCGAGATTCCGAATGCGGTCGCGCGGGAGCCCGGGAATCGCGCATCGAACGCGGCATCTCCCGTCGGCTTCGCGTGATCTCCTCCGGACTTCGCCCCGTCTTCACCAGACTGAGCCCCGTCTTCACCAGACTGAGCCCCGTCTCCCCCCGACTTGGTCCCGCCTTCGCCAGGCTTTGTCCCGTCTCCATCAGCCTTGGCTGCTTCTCCCGTCACCACAGCCCCCCACGGGTCCGGGGCCGCCTGGCGAAGCGCCGCTTCCACCGGACCCTCGGGCGGTCGACCGATCCGAAGACCAAATCCTGCTTCGATCTCGGCGGCGGCGTGGGTGCACCGATACACTCGGTTCGGAAGGAGCGCGGCCGCCTCCGCCCGCACCTCGACCTCGTCGTCATCGATTCGACCGCGCAACCGGAGCGCTGTCTCGTCGAGCTCGAGCGACCCCTCGAGACTTCTCCAAGCCTCGAGCACATCGACCACCCACGCCGGTGCGCCGAGCGACGTCTGAGCCGCGATGACCGCCCGCGCGAGTGCCACCGTCGCCTCCAGGAGCGGCTTGATGTCGGGGGTCACGATGTGGGTGAGGGACGCTCCAAAGTCGTCGATCTGCACTGCGGCGTGGGTCGGGGCGTGGGTTCGCAGCGCGGGCGAGAGTTCTTTCACCAGCCCCTCGGCGTAGTTTCGCTCGCGCGCCCCCACCCGGAAGTCCCGAGGGAGGTCGGGCGAATCGACCACCAGGTCCGCCATGGCGAGGGTCGGGGGCCGCTGGAGGAGAAACCCCGCGCGAAGGGGCGTAGGGAACGCCACTCGAAGCTGGAGCTGCCCGGACAGCGGCGGCCTGTGGGAGTGGTGGAGCTCGACCTGCAGCTCCTCCACGGCAAGCGTCATCCCTGACGTCCCCCACGCGAACCCCAGCCGTTTTGCCGCACGCGTCCAGGCGGGCTCACTCCGTGCCCAGCCATCGAAGATCGAAAAGCCGGCCACGGCGCCGACAAGCCCGATCACGACCAGGACGACCGAAGCCAGAGTGGGGTCCATCGCGGGATGCTCCCACAGGGATCGGGAGGCGGGAAGTGACGCCGGCGTGCCCTGCAATGTATGAAACCACACAGCGTTTGAGTTCTAAGGGCGTTTGAATTCGGAGAGCGAGATGCCAAAGTCGGCAGAGTGTCGTCTCCTATCGCCAGCCCCGGGCAAGTTCTGGGAGGTCGGTACCGGCTCGGACCCGAGATCGGCAGTGGTGCGATGGGCGTTGTCCACGAAGCGGTGCAGGAGTCGCTCGGCCGGAATGTCGCGATCAAAGTGCTTCGGCCGATCCTGGCGGGCGACCAGGACATGGTGGCCCGGTTTCGGGCCGAGGCCGAGCGCGCCGCCCGACTCAACCATCCGCACGTAGTTCAGGTCATTGACTTCGGGCACGAGCCTACCGGGCTGCTTTGGATCGCGATGGAGCGACTCGTCGGGACCTCCCTCCGCGACCGCATGCAGGCGGGGCGCCCCTCGGTGGATGATGCGCTCGGTATCATCGACGACGTTCTAAAGGCCCTCGAAGCCGCCCACGCGGCCAAGCTCATTCATCGGGATCTCAAGCCGGGAAACATCTTTCTTGCCGAAGTGCCGGGCCTCGGCACCGTCGCCAAGGTCCTCGATTTTGGCATCGCGAAACTCCTGGATGGCGACGCCGCGAGCAAACTGACGGGTACCGGCGTGGTGTTGGGAACCCCGCTCTACATGGCTCCCGAACAACTTCGCGGAGGGCCGATCGACGCGCGAGCCGATCTCTACTCCGTCGGCGTG